>NZ_JBBIMD010000021.1:0-34647 GCF_037444525.1 Thermus sp.
AAGCGCCGGGCGGCGGCGATGGAGTCCTCCACCTCCGTGAGGGCCGCCTGGAGCTGGAGGAAGTTCGCGCTGGCCTTCAGGTCAGGGTAGGCCTCCAGGCGGGCCAGGAGCCGGGGGAGGAGGCGGCCGATCTCCCCCTCGGCCTTGAGCTCCTCCTCAGGGCTTCCCGCCTTGGCTGCCCTTTCCCTAAGCGCCACCAGGCGCTCCAAGAGCTCCCGCTCGTAGTCCCGGTAGGCCTTGACCGCCTCCACCAGGTTGGGTATGAGGTCCCGGCGCTTTTTGAGCTCTGCCTCCACCGCTCCGAAGGCGTTTTCCACGTTGTTCTTGCGGGCCACCACGGTGTTGTAGGCCAGGACTGCCAAAAAGAGGAGGAGGGCTAGGATGCCCAGGATGATCCACATGGTTCCATCTTACAGCCCACTCCAGGGGTGCTCTGCTGCCTTGAACCATCCGATGTGATCCAGCCGGGTCTACACCGGACCGCCAGCCCGTCCCAAGGGGTTCCTGGGGCGGGTGAACCCCATCCTGCCGGTGCACGACCTTGTCCGGAGCCATCGCCTGCTCAAGATGGCAGGGGTGGAAGGATAGCAATCAGGCGGCACACGAAGGTAGTATGAATATGCAAAGGCATGCCGCGGCGACTCCACCTCACCCTTAACCTAGCCCAAATCCTTCTCAGCCCCCTGTCCCTGAAAGAGCGCTTCCAGCTGGTCCTGGACCGGCTCCTCCAGGAACCCTGGCTAAGCCTGGAGGCCAGAGGCGCTATTTTCCTCATGAAAGGGGAACGGCTTCACCTGGTGGCCCAGCGCAACCTGGACGAACCCCTCCGGCAGCTCTGTGCCCAGGTACCCTTGGGGCAGTGCCTATGCGGCTGGGTGGCCCAGGAAGGGGTGCCCCTGGAGCTTCCCGGGGTAACGGAAGCCCACACCACCCGTTACCCCGGGATGCTGCCCCATGGCCACGCCATCTTCCCCATCGCCGACGCCCAGAGGGTGCTAGGGGTGCTGAACCTTTACCTGGCCCAGGGCCAGGTGCTTTCCCAGGAGGCGCGGCTGGCTTTGGAGGAGGCGGCGAGGCTTTTAGCCCTGGCGGTGCTACGGGAGCGGGCAGAGCGGGTGGCCCGGGTGTTTCGTAAGGCGGCCCGTCTGGCCCTGGAGATCCCCAGCGATCTGGACCAGGCGGTCTCGGCCTACCTATGGGGGCTTTGCACCCTCCTGGTGGAGGAGGGGTACCTCCTAGCCTGGGTAGGGGAAAAGGGGCCCCAGGGCCAGGTGGTCCCCCGGGAAGGGGCGGGAGCGGTGGGGTATCTGGAGGGGCTGATGGTCCGCTACGATGCGACCCCGGAAGGCCAGGGTCCCACGGGCCGGGCCATCCGGGAAGGCCAGCCCCAGGTGCTTCGGGATGTGGGGGATGACCCTTACTACGCCCCTTGGCGCAACCGGGCCCAAACCTTCGGCTTCGCTTCCAGCGCCGCCTTTCCCCTTTGGGTCAAAAGGGAGGTCTGGGGAGCCTTAAGTGTCTACGCCCCGGAGCCCGACGCTTTTGATCTGGAGGAGACGGCTTTTTTACAAGACCTGGCCGGCCTGGCGGGCCAGGCTTTGGAGCGGATCCAGTCCTACGCCGAGGCCTACCGCCTGGCCCAGGTGGTAGAGCAGGTTCCGGAGAGCGTCCTGATCACCGACCGCCAGGGGCGCATCCTCTACGCGAACCCCGCTGTAGAGGCCATCACGGGCTACAGCCAGGAAGAGCTCCTGGGGGCTACCCCCCGCATTTTTAAGTCCGGCTTTCACCCTCCGGAGTTCTACCAGGGCCTCTGGCGCACCCTGGAGGGAGGAAACCCGTTTCAGGCTCTTTTCATTAACCGCCGCAAGGACGGGCGGCTCATCGCCGAGCACAAGATCTTGGCACCCCTCTATGGCCCAGGGAGAAAGGGGGAGGGCTACATGGCCACCTCCCGTCTGATGACCCGGGAGTACGTCATGACCCGAGTTCAGGCCGCCCTCCTCCAAGGCTACCTGCGCTTCCTGCGGGAGGGGTTCTCCCCAGGCTTGGTGCAGGCCCTCCTCCAGGAAGCTCAGCAGGCTCTGCTGGGGGTAGGGGGGCTGGCCCTTTTCCTGAGGGGCTTGGATGGGCGTTACTTCGTGGTGGCGGCCATCGGCCTGGACCCTGCCTTGTGGCGGGACCGGGCCTTCCCTGCCGCGGAGCTCTACCCCCTGGCCCTGCCCGCTCCCCAGGGGTGCCTCGAGGGGGAGGCCCACCGGGCGCTTTGGGGGAACCTACCCCCGGAGGTCCAAGGCCTTTTCTCGGGGGAGGGGCTTTACGCCCGCCTAGAGGTGGGCGGAGAAGCGGTGGGGCTCCTCCTGGCCCAGGCCCGGGCTCCTCTAGGGCCAGAGGTGGAGGAGGCCTTCAGGTTTTTGGCCTCGAGTCTGGAAATGGTTCTGGTCACGGAGGAAGAGCGCAAGCGGGCCACCTTCCTCACCTACCACGACCCCCAGACCCACCTCCCCAACCGCTTCCTCCTGGAGGAGGAGGCCCCGGACTTGCTTAAGGAAGGCCCTTGGGCCTTGGGGCTCCTGGAGTGGCAGGGCCTCCAGGGGGAGTTCTGGCAGGCCCATTTTGACCTGGCCCGGACCCTCCTTCAGGCCTTGAAGGCCTGTCTTAACTCCTCGGACCGCATGTACCAGCTTGGTCCGGGAAACTTCGCCCTGCTCCTTCATGGGGGCAAGGAGGCGGCCTTCCGGGTAGGGGACTGCTTGGAGCAAGCCCTAAGTGGGATGCCTCTACCCCCAGGCGGGCCCGCCTGGCTGCGGATGGCCCTGGGGGTGGCCCTTTCTCCCGAGGACGGGGCCAGCCTTGGGGAGCTCCTACGGCGCGCGGACCTGGCCTTGGCCCAAGCCCGTAAGGAAGGAAGATTGGCCTTTTTCAACCCGGCGCTGGACCAGGCCCACCGGGAGCGGCAGGACACCCTGGCCCTTCTCACCGCCGCTTTGGAAGGGGAGGGGTTTCGCATCCACGCCCAGCCCATCGCTGACCTGGAAAGCGGCAGGCCCGCGGCCCTGGAGCTCCTCCTCCGTCTGGAAAGGGAAGGCCGCCTGGTCCCGGCCGGGGCCTTTGTGCCCTTGGCGGAAGAGACCGGCCTCATCGTGGAGATGGACCTCTGGCTTCTGGAACGGCTTAGGAACCCGGATCCCGGGCTCCCCCTCCACGTGAACCTTTCCCCCAAAACCCTAGCCGCCCCCCGGCTCCTGGAGGCCGCGTCCGCCCTGAAGGGGCGCCCCATAACGGTGGAGGTCACGGAGTACAGTCTGGCCCAGCCGGGGGCCCAGGAGGTCCTAAGGGCCCTGAAGGACCTGGGCTTTGGCCTGGCCCTAGACGATTTCGGCCAGGGGTACGCCTCCATGAAGGCCCTGGTGGAGAATCCCTTTGACGCCCTCAAGGTGGACCAGGCCTTCACCTGGGGCATCGGTCAGAGCTCCAAGGCCGAGGCGGTGCTCCGGGCAGCCCTGGACCTTGCCCGCACCTTAGGCCTGGAAGCCGTGGCCGAGGGGGTAGAGACGGGGGAGCAGCGGCGCTGGCTCCTTCAGGTGGGGTACCGGCTGGGCCAAGGCTACCTTCTGGGGCGGCCCAGCGCGGTTTGACCCCCTAGCTGCTGGCCCATGGGAGAACGCCCAGGCAACTCTCCCTCGGCCCTTCCTTTGGACTGGGAGCATCAAAACCATCGCTGCCCCCAGCTGGAGCTCCTGAAGTAACCCTGATAACCCCCACGCCTGACCCAAAGCGCGCGGTATAATCCCGACGATGGCCCCTACCTGGTGAAGGAGCGCTAAGTGCCCGGGCATTGAAAAATCCTCATGAGGCTCGGCGGAGGCCCGGGGGGTCCCCTACCTCCTCGGGGTGGCCACCTCCATGGAGGTGGAGCGGGCTTTAGCCCTAGGCCTCGCCTTTTGGTGAGGGGTGGAGGTGGGGGGTGAATAACTTGTGTTTATTTTCACGATTAAATAAGCTCGGGAAATAAATCCCCCCAAATCTCCAGCAACACCTGTACAACCCAGCCACCAGCTATTAGCTCCCAGCTAGAGGATAAGAGGACCAAGCCGCCCAGCCCGCGGAGAAAACTCTTCTCTGAGCCTAGACCTAGCTCAGGTGCATGGCCGGGCTACTGCGGGGAGCACGACGGGGTTTTGCGGACGCTGGTGGTAGGAGGCCTTGCACCCTTGGAGTTTCGGGCTCTTCTTAGGAAAGGGTGAGCTCCCACAGAATCTCAGATGTGTCGGCCAACCACAGGGGTCTTGCGCCCTTGGAGTTCCTGGCTAAGCTCAAGGAGGAGGGGGTCCCCACAGAGTCTCAAATGTGCTGGCCAACTACAAGAGCTTGCCACGCCCCGAGCCCGAGGAATAGGCTTGGGCTGGAGGCGTAAACCATGAAGGAGGTCTTCTACAGCCAGGGCGAGAACCACTACCACCTAGACCCGGACCTTAAAGCAATCCTGCACACCTTTGCCCCCGGGCTGCCCGAGGAGGAGCTGGCCGCCTTTGGCCAGCTCGTGGGGGAGGAGGTCTTGGGGGTGGCCTACCACGTGGACCTCGAGGCCCCGCCCCGCTTACAGATGCACGACCTGGACGGGAACCGCATAGACCGGGCCCTCCTCTCCCCTGCCCAAAGGGCCCTTCTGGAAAAGCTCAGGCCCATGGTCCGGCCCGCCTACGAGGGCCGGGGCTGGCCCCTGCACTACGCCCTGGGCTACCTCCTCGCGGATGGGGGGCTTTACTGCATCCTCACCATCACCCACCAGGTGGCCTACGCCCTGCACAAGTACGCCCCCGAGTGGGAAGGGGTGAAGCGGGAACTCCTCTACGGCCAGGCCTTCGGGGCCACCTGGATGACAGAGATCCAGGGGGGAAGCGACCTGGGGGCGAACCGCACCTTGGCCCGGAAGGAAGGGGAGACCTTCCTCCTCTACGGGGGGGACAAGTACTTCGCCTCGGGGGCTGGGCTTGCGGACTGGGCCATCGTCACCGCAAGGCCCGAGGGGGCACCGGAGGGGCCCAAGGGGCTTGGGCTTTTCCTCCTGCCCCGGGAGGCGGAGGGCCAGCTCAACTTCCGGGTGCGCCGGTTCAAGGAGAAGCTTGCCACCCGGGCCGTGCCCTCGGGGGAGGTGGAGCTGGAGGGGAGCCTGGCTTACCCCATCGGGCGCCTCGAGGAGGGGATCTACTACACCCTGGAAAACCTCACGGTAAGCCGCCTGGCCAACGCGGTGGCGGCCATGGGCCTGGCCAAGAAGGCCCACCTGGAAGTCCTCTTCCGGGTGCGGCGCCGCACGGCCTTCGGCAAGCGGCTTCTGGACCACGACCTGGTCCGGCACGATCTCCTGGAGATGCGCCTTAGGCAGGTGGGGGGCACGGCCCTGGCCTTCCTGGCGGTCCGGGCCTTTGACCGGGCCTGGGAGGAGCGCCCCCCCTACACGGAGCGCTACCACTTGGCCCGCCTCCTCTCCCACCTGGCCAAGGGACGCACCGCGGAACACGCCGCGGCCATCACCCAGAGGGCCATGGAGCTCTTCGGGGGGCTTGGGTTTTTGGAGGAGTACGGGGTGGCCCGCTGGCACCGAGAAGCCCTCATCACCCCCATCTGGGAAGGGCCGGCCAACATCCAGGCCCTGGATATGCTGGAAGCCATCCACAAGAAACGGGCTCACGAGCCCTTCTTGCAGCTCCTAAAGGACCATCCTGAGGCCAAAGCCCACGCGGAAAAGGCCTTAAGGCGCCTTGCCCAGGAAGGCCCCTGGTACGCCAAGGAGGCCCTGAGGCGCCTGGCGGACGCCGCCACCCTCTACGCTCTGGAACGGGTAGGGGCCGAGCCCTTCCCCACCCTGGCCCGCCTCTACGCCCAGCGCTTCCTGGCGGGAGAAGCTCTCCCGCCCCTTGGCTCCCTCTACGACCCCTGGGGCTAAGGCTTGCACCGATGGAGGGGAACCCAGTAGGATGGCGCAAATATGCGGTTTTACCCCGCCCTCGCCTTAGCCAGCCTGGCCCTCGGGCTGCTGGCCGGGATCTGGGGGTACGGGGGCCCTTACATTCTTCCTTGGTACATGTTCTTCACCGCCATCGCGTCCAGCCTCTACGGCCTCCCTTGGGGGCTTTTGGCCGCGGGGGTCTCGGTCCTGCTCCTCCTCCCCTTTCCCGGGTTCCAGCCCGTGGCGGTGGCCATCCTCCTCCTTTCCGCCTACCTGGCCCATGGGGTGGGGGAAACCCTGAGGCGGGCCCACCGCCGGGCCAAGGGCCTGGCAAAAAGCCTCCGCTACCTCACCCTGGCCCTGGAGGGGCTGGCGGGAACCAGGAACCGGACCGAGCTTCTGCAAAGCCTCCCTGAACGCCTAGCGGCGCTCGGCACGGGGGGGCACGTGGGGGTCTGGGTGCCGGAAGAGGAGGGGTTCCGCCTCCTGGCCTCCGTCCCCCCCCTCCCCCTGGACTGGATCCCCCCCACGGGGGTGGTGGGCCAGGCCTACCGGGAGGAAAAGCCCCTTTACATCCCCGACGTGCGCCGGGAAGCGGGCTACATCCCTGCGCCCGGCCTGCCTGCCCTCAGCGAGCTGGCCCTGCCCCTAAAGGAGCGGGGCCAGGTGGTGGCGGTGCTGAACCTGGAAAGGCCACGGCCCTTCCTGGGAGAGGAGGTGGAGGGGCTCATCCGCTTCGCCCAGGCGGTGAGCCTGGAGCTGGACCAGCTCGCCGACCTCGAGGCCCGCCACCTCCTCGCCGAGCTCTCCGCCAGGCTGCATAGCGCCCAGAACAAGGGGGAGGCGGCCCAAAAGACCCTGGCCCTCCTGGTGGAGGTTTTGGGGCTGGAGTCCGGGGCCCTTTGGGAAGCCCGGGGGGCGCGCATGGTGGCCCTAGGGCACCACCGGGTGACGGAGCCAAGCCTCCTAAAGGTCCTGGAGGAGGGCCTCCCCTACGGGGTGGGCCTGGCCTGGCAGGTCTACGAGACGGGAAGCCCCGTCTACACCGCCCGCTACGCCGAGGAAACCCGGGTGGTCCCGGCCCTTAAGGCCCTGGGCTGGCGCACCCTCGTGGCCCACCCCGTGCCCACCCCGGGGGCCCCTCGCAGCCGGAGGGTCCTGGTGCTGGGGCAAAGGGCCGCCCGCCCCTGGCGGAAGGCGGAAGAGGAAATGATCTTCCTCGCCTGCCGCGCCCTGGGCCTGGCCATGGAAAGGCTGGAGGAAAAGGAGCAGCACGAAAGGGTGAACGCCCTCTTCCTCCGCCTCCTGGAGAGGTCCCCGGAAGCCCTCTACCACCTCCTCCTGGCGGAAGCCGTGGCCCTGGTGCCGGGGGCGGAGGGGGGAAGCCTCCTCATCCTGGAAGGCGGGGAATACGTGTACAAGGCCGCCATAGGCTATGACCTGGAAGCTCTCCAGGCGGTGCGCTTCACCCCCGAGGGGATGCTCGTCTGGTACGGGCTAGGGGAGCGGGAGGCCCGGCGGGGGGTGCCGCGGATCATGTCCCTGGAGGAAAGGCCCATCCCCGAGATCAGCCACCAGACCGCCCCCGAGGAGGTCATAGACACCGCAGGGCGGGCGCGGGAGATCCAGGCCAACCTCTGCCTCCCCGTGCCCTACAAGGGGGAGGTCCTGGCCTACCTCAACCTGGATAACCTGCACGATCCCAAGGCCTTCGGGGAGGACAGCCTCGAGGCCGCCCGCTTCTTCGCCGCCCCCCTGGCCACCCTCCTCCACGAGAGCCACCACCGCAAGCTCCTGGAGGAGGCCGCCCTCACCGACCCCCTCACCGGGCTTGGCAACCGCAGGGCCTTTGAGCAGGCCCTTCGCGAGGAGCTCGGGCGGGCCAAGCGCTACGGCTACCCCCTTTCCCTGGCGGTGCTGGACCTCCAGGGCTTCAAGCCCATCAACGACCGCTTGGGCCACGCCATGGGGGACCTGGCCCTGAGGAAGGTGGCGGAGGCCCTAAAGAAAGGGCGGCGCAACGGGGACAAGGTCTTCCGCTGGGGCGGGGACGAGTTTGCCGTCCTCTTCCCCCACACCCCCAAGGAGGGGGCGGTGGCCGCGGCCTTTCGCCACGCTCAGGCCATCAGCAAGATCTGCCTGGAGGGGATCTGCCTGGGGGTGAACATCGGGGTGGCCGCCTTCCCCCAGGACGGGGACACGGAGGATGCCCTCCTCTCCGCCGCGGACACCCGGATGTACCAGGCCAAGGCCCAAGGCCTGGCCGTGGTGGCCTAGGGGGGTTCTAAAGAGGTGTATAATCCGAAGCCAGGATGGAAGATCTCCCGGGGGGGTGGTATCTGGAAGCCGCCCTCACCCTCCTGGAAAAGGGTACGGGAGGCCTCGAGGAAGCCCTGGCCCGGCTGGGGCAGGGGCTCGGGGTGGACCGGGCCTACCTCTTCCGCCTCGAGGCCCAGGAAGGGGTATGGTACGCCACCCAGCTTTCGGAGTGGGCCCGGGGGGGCGTGGAAGCCCAGATCCATAACCCCCTCCTTCGGCGCCTTCCCCTGGTGGA
Source organism: Thermus sp. (assembly GCF_037444525.1). Taxonomy (GTDB): domain Bacteria; phylum Deinococcota; class Deinococci; order Deinococcales; family Thermaceae; genus Thermus. The sequence goes on from NZ_JBBIMD010000021.1 coordinate 8,508, forward strand.
GGCGGGCTATGGGCGTTGGTTGGCCCACTTCCTGGAAGGGCGGACCATCCAGGGAAAGGTGGCCTCGTTTCCCCCGGAGGAGCGGCCCCTCCTGGAAGCCCAGGACATCCAGGCCCTTCTCGTAACCCCGGTTTTCCTGGGGGAGCGGCTATGGGGCTTCCTGGGGGTGGACGCCTGCCGGGAGGCGCGGAGCTTCACGGAAGAGGAGGTTGGCCTCCTGAAAGGCTTAGCCCGGGTTCTGGCCCTGAGCCTGGACCTTTTGGAACGGGTGCGGCACCTGGAGGAGGTCTTGGAGAAAACCCCCCTCTACGTCCTCCGCTTTAACCCCCAAGGGGAGCTCCTCTACGCCAACCCTGCCGCCCGGGGCCTGCCCCTGGCCCTTCCCCTTAAGGCCGCCCTGGAGGCCCCGGGCGAGGCGGTGCGGGTCCACACCCTGGGGGCGGAGTGGACCCTCCTGGCCATCCCTGGGCCCGGGGGGGAGGCCCTGGAGGTGCTGGCCCTCGGGCTGGACACCCGGGAAAGGGAGGAAGCGGAGAGGCGGGAAGCGCTCTGGCAAGCGTTCCGCATCAACCTGCTCCGGGTTTACGAAACCCTGATGACGGAAGGGCTTTCGGAGTCCGTATACGGGCTGATCCTGGAGGCGGCCATGGCCAGCATCCCCGCGGCCCAGGCGGGAAGCGTGACGGTCCTGAAGGAGGACGGGTACTACCACTTCGTGGCCGCCAAGGGCTACGACCTGAAGGCCCTCCGCCAGGTGCGCCTTGGCCCCGAGGAGCCCCTCTCCCTCACCGGACACCGGCAGGCCCAGGTCTTTACCCAGAAGGACCTAGGCCGCTTCAACGCCCGCCTGGACCCCAAGCGGAGAAAGATCATGGAAGAGGCCGGGCGGGTGCGGGAGATCCGGTCCATCCTCTCCGTACCCGTCTTCCTCTCGGGGGAGCGAAAGGCCTTCCTCTATCTGGACAACTTTGAGCGGGAGGACGCCTTTGGCCCCCTGGAGGTGGAGCTGGCCCAGGCCTTCGCCAGCCAACTGGGGCTTCTGTTGAGGCGGCTTGAGCTAGAAGGCCGGGTGCGGCACATGGCCTACCACGACCCCCTCACGGGCCTGCCCAACCGCCTTTTCTTCCTGGAAAAGCTGGCCTACACCAAGAGGGGCGCGGTGCTCTACCTGGACCTGGACGGGTTCAAGCTGGTGAACGACCTCTCCGGCCATGGGGCGGGGGACGAGGCCCTCCTGGCCCTTTCCGCCCGCCTCCAGGGGGCGGTGCGCCCCCGGGATCTGGTGGCCCGCCAGGGCGGGGACGAGTTCTTGGTCCTCCTCAATGACCTTAAGGGCCCCGAGGAGGCGGTGGCGGTGGCGGAAAGGCTGTTGGAGGTGGTGCGCCTCCCTCTGCCCGTGGGGGGGCGGGTCTACCACCTCTCCGTCTCCATCGGCATCGCCCTGGTGGAGGAAGGCCTAGGCCCGGGGGAGGTCCTGAAGCGGGCCGACCTGGCCCTCTACCGGGCCAAAACCGAGGGGAAGGACCGCATCGCCTTCTACGAAGAGGCCTTGCAGGAAAAGCTGCGGGAGGAGCTTGAGCTTCTGGAAGCCCTCCGGGCCGACCTCGAGGCCCAACGGGGCTTCTGGCTGGTCTACCAGGCCATCGTGGACCTGGAGAAGGGCACCCCTGTGGCCCTGGAGGCCCTCCTCCGGTGGAGGGTGCCCCCAGGGGTGTTCATCCCCTTGGCGGAGCGGCACCGGCTCATCGGCCCCTTGGGCGAGATGGCCCTGAGGCTGGCCCTGGAGGAACAACCCCGCCACGGCCTGCCCGTGCACCTCAACGTGAGCCCCCTGGAGCTTTTGGACCCGGGCTACCCCGGGCGGGTGGCGGAGATGCTGGAAGAGGCCGGCCTCCCTCCAGAGGTCTTAGCCCTAGAGGTGACGGAAACCGCCCTCACCCCCGACGAGCGGGGCCGGGACGCCCTCCGGCACCTGGAAATCCTACGCACCCTGGGGGTGCGGGTGTACCTGGACGATTTCGGCTCGGGCTACTCCAGCCTGGAACGCCTGGCCTTCCTCCCCGTGGATGGGCTCAAGCTGGGCCAGCGCTTCACCCAGGCCCTGGGAACCCCCCCAGACCCTGAGGGCCCGGCGGCCCGGGTGGTGGCCGCGGTCCTGGCCCTGGCCCAGGCCCTGGGCCTGCCCGCGGTGGCGGAAGGGATAGAGGACGCACGCGTCCTGGCCTACCTGAAAAGCCTGGGGTTCCGGCTGGGGCAGGGCTTTTTCTGGGGCCGGCCGGGGGTGCTAAGCTAAGGGGGTGCGGCTCCCAGGTAGCCTAAAGGTGGCCCTTGGGTACGGGGTGTTCGCGCTGCTATGGATCTACTTCTCCGACCGGCTCGGGCTCCTGCTCTTTCCCACCTCCGAGGCGGTGACCCGGTTCCAAACCGCCAAGGGCCTGGTCTTCGTCCTCCTAAGCGGCCTTCTGGTCTATGTCCTGGTCCGGCGGGAAGAGCGGGGGCTTCTCGCCGCCCGGCGCTTTTTCCAGGCCTTGACGGAAAACAGCCGGGAGGTGATCTACCTCTTGGACCAAGAGGGCACCCTGGTGTACGTCTCCCCCAACGTGGGGGCCGTCTTGGGGTATGACCCCACCGGCTACCTGCGGCAGAAGATCCGGGCGCTGGACTTCGTCCACCCGGAGGACCGGGCCTACGCCGAGGCCGCTTTGGAAAACCTCCTCCGCTACCCCGGGGAAACCCTGGAGTACCGCCTGCGCATCCAGGACGCCTGGGGCCGGGTGCGGACCGTGAGGGTGTGGGGGCGGAACCTCCTAAAGGACCCGGCGGTGCGGGGGGTGGTGCTGAACCTCCAGGACGAAACCGGGTTGGAGGAAGAAAGGGCCCGGCTGCAAGCCGTCTTGGAAGCCCTTCCCGGCCAGGTCTACCAGGCGCGGGTGGAGGAGGGGCAGGACCCCGCCCACGCCCCCCTGCTCTACGCCGTCCCCCGGCAGGCGGAAATCCTCTTGGGGTACCCCGCGGAGGCCCTCCTCCAAGACCCCGCTTTTTACCTCGCCCAGGTCCACCCCGAGGACCGGCCCCGGTTGGAGGCGGCCATCCGGCAGGCGGTGGCGGAGCCTAGAACCCTTCAGGGTTGCACCTACCGCTTCCGGCACGGGAGGAGGGGGGAGTGGGTCTGGCTAAGGGACACCCTGAGCTACGACCCCGAGACCCGCCTCCTCACCGGCTACACCTTTGACGTGACGGAGGAGGTGGCCAAGGAGGAGAGCTTCCGCCTCCTCTTCCAAGCCCACCCCCTCCCCATGTGGGTCTACGACCGGAAGACCCTCCGCTTCCTGGAGGTGAACGAGGCGGCGGTCCAGAAGTACGGGTACAGCCGGGAAGAGTTCCTCTCCATGACCCTCCTCCAGATCTGCCCCGAAGGGGAAAGGCTTAGGCTTCTGGAAGACCTGCAGCGCCCAAGGCCCCCCCTCCAGGCCTCCGGCCCCTGGACCCATCGGCTCAAGGACGGGCGGGAGATCCAGGTGGAGATCCACTCCCACCTCCTCACCTACGGCGGGCGGGAGGCGGTCTTGGTGGTGGCCCTGGACGTGACGGAAAAGCTGCGGGCGGAAGCCACCCGCCGCCTCCTGCAGCAAGCCCTGGAGGCCGCGTCGGAAGCGGTGGTCATCACCGACCGGGAGGGCCGGATAGCGTGGGTGAACCCCGCCTTCACCCGCCTCACGGGCTACGGGGCGGAGGAGGCCCTGGGGAAGACTCCCAGGATTCTCAAGTCGGGCCTCCACCCCTTGGAGTTCTACCAGGCGCTTTGGGGCACCATCCTCCAGGGAAAGGTGTGGCAGGGGGAGATCGTCAACCGGCGGAAGGACGGCACCCTCTACACCGAGCACATGTCCATCACCCCGGTGGCGGAAGGGGGAGAGATCCGGCACTTCATCGCCCTCAAGCGGGATGCCACCCAGGAAAAAGCCCAAAAGCAGGCCCTGGAGGAGTCGGAAGCCCTCTTCCGCACCCTGGCGGAGACCGCCCCCGCCCTCATCCTCATGTGGCAGGAAGAGCGGCTGGTCTTCGCCAACCGCATGGCCGAGACCCTCACCGGCTACACCCTGGAGGAATTCAGGGCAAAGCCCATCTGGGCGTTCGTCCACCCTCAGGATCGGGCCCTGGTGCAGGCGCGGGGCCTGGCGCGGATGCGGGGGGAGGAGGTGCCGAGCCGCTACACCTTCCGCATCCTCACCAAGGAAGGGGAGGTGCGCTGGCTGGATTACTCCGCGGCCCGGGTGGAGCTTGGGGGGAAGCCTGCGGTGCTGGGGGTGGCCCTGGACATCACCGAGGACCGGGAGCGCCAGCTTAGCCTCGAGGCCTTCGCCCGGGTGTCCGTGGCCCTGCGGCAGAGCGAGGAGCTTCAGGAGATGCTCAAGGCGGCCCTCGAGGCCACCCTCCAGGCCATGGGGGCCCCGGTGGGAAGCCTCCTCCTCTATGACCCCAGCACCGGCCGGCTGGAGGAGGAGGCCAGCAAGGGCTGGCTCACGGAGGTCCCCATCCCGCCCCGGGTGGGGGAGGGGTTTGAGGAGGGGCTGGTGAGCCGGGCCCTCCGGGGGGAGGTGGTGGTAAGCCCAAACCTGAAGAGGGACCCCCGGGTCCGCCCCGGGGCCCGGGCCCTGGTCCCCGAGGGCTGGAGCGGGGTGGTGGTGCCCCTCCTGGCGGGTAAGCAGGCGGTGGGGGTCCTCACCCTGGCCTGGCCCCACCCCCACATCCCTACTCCTAAGGAGGTGGAGCGGGCCACCCTCCTGGCGGAGGCCATCGGCAACGCCGTGCGCCGGGCCACCCTGCGCAAGAAGCTCACCCGGCGGGTGGAGCAGCTGGAAAGCCTCCGGGCCGTAGACCGGGCCATCGCCGCCTCCTTGGACCTTAGGCTCACCCTGGAGGTCTTCCTCAACGAGGCCCTCCGCCTTCCCCTAGACGCGGTGGCCCTTTTCCTCTACCACAAGGAGGAACGGGCCTTATCCCTGGAAGGAGCCAAGGGGTTTTTAAGCCCTAAGGAAAGGCTTCCTAAGCGGGTCGGCCTGGGGGAAGGGCACGTGGGCCGGGCGGCCTTGGAGGGCCGGATGGTGCACGTCCAGGACCTGGGGGAGGAGCCGGGGGCCCACCCCCAGTTCACCCTCGGGGAAGGCCTGGTGTCCGAGCGGGCCTATCCCCTCTTCGCCAAGGGGGAGCTTTTGGCCGTCCTGGCCGCCTTCACCCGCAGGCCCTGGGACCTGGCCCCCGAGGAGGAGGAGTTTCTCGAGGCCCTGGTGGGCCAGGGGGCGGTGGCCCTGGACAACGCCCTCACCTTCCAGGCCCTCCAAAGGAAGAGCCTGGAGCTGGAGGCCGCCTACGACCTCACCCTCTGGGGCTGGGCCAAGGCGGTGGAGCTTCGCGACCAGGAGACCGCCGGCCACACCGAGCGGGTCACGAACCTCACCCTGCGCCTGGCCCGGGCCCTGGGGGTGCCGGAGGAGGACCTGGAGCACCTCCGCCGGGGGGCCATCCTGCACGATGTGGGCAAGATTGCCATCCCCGACGCCATCCTCCTGAAGCCGGGGCCCCTCACGGAAGAGGAGTGGGCGGTGATGAAGAGGCATCCCGTCTACGCCTACCAGTGGCTTTCTGGCATCCCCTTTCTAAGGAAGGCCCTGGAGATCCCCTACGCCCACCATGAGCGCTGGGACGGCTCCGGCTACCCCCGGGGGCTTAAGGGGGAGGCCATCCCCCTTTCCGCGCGCATCTTCGCTGTGGTGGACGTGTACGATGCCCTCACCTCGGACCGCCCCTACCGCAAGGCCTGGCCCCGGGAAAAGGCCCTGGCCTACCTCAGGGAGGAGGCCGGCCGCCTTTTTGACCCGGAGGTGGTGCGGGCCTTCCTGGAAACGGAAGGGGAAGCCTAGACCCAGCCCAAAAGTCGCCTGGCCTCGGGAGAAAGCCTGGCCGGGGTCCAGGGGGGGTCAAAGGTGAGCTCCACCTCCACCTCCTCCACCCCGGGAAGGCCGGAAAGGGCCCGGCGCACCGCCTCCCCCATGGAGTCGTGCAGGGGGCAGCCCGGGGTGGTGAGGGTCATGAGGACGTAGGCCTTAGGGGGCTCCACCTTGAGCTCGTAAATAAGGCCCAGGTTCACCACGTCCAGGCCCAGCTCGGGGTCGTACACCGTCCGCAAGAGGTTCCAGGCTTGTTCTTCCAGCGTCACTTGCGCATCACCTCCCAAAAGGCGTAAAGGTGGGGCAAAACCCCAAGGAGCCACACCCATCCCCCAAAGGGCGCAAGGGGAAAGAGAAGGGCGCCTAGGGCGAGAAGGACCATGGAGACCTCCCCCGCCCGCTCGGGGAGCATCTCCTTGAGGAGGGGCACCCGGGCCTTTCCCGCCAGGGGGGCGTAGCGGTGGGTCCAGACCAGGAAGGGGAGGATCTTGTAGAGCATCCCCGCCACCACCACCCCCAAAAAGCCCAGCCCGAACCAGGCCACGGTCCAAACCGGGCGGAAGGGGAAGGCGAGAAGGGCAAGCCCCAAAAACCCCAGGGCCAGGAGGTAGTGCCGCACGCCCAGGTCCAGGGCCCGCTTCATGCGGTGGCGGAGGATGTGGAGGGCATCCCCCAGGGCCAGGGCGTAGGCCAGAAGGAGGAGGGCGTAGCCGAGCCGCTCCCCCAAAAGGAGGCCGAGAAGGCCCAGGTTGGCCGCCCACAGGAAAAGCCCGAGGAGGTCGCCCCGCTCCCCATGGCTTAGGGTGAACATCCCCACGAGCTTGTGCCCCACCCCCACCACCGCAAGGAGGAAAACCCCAAGAAGCCCCGCCCCCAGGTGCCAAGAGAGCCTTTCGGGGTCATAGAACCCAAAGCGCAGGGTGAGGGCCTGGAGGAGGCCTATGGAGGGGGTGAGGGCCAGGTAGAAGACGGTCCAGGCCAAGGCGGTGCCCACGGGGTTCCAGCGGGGGGCGGCCCGGAAGGTGAAAAGCATGTGCAGGGCGACCCAGAGGAGGGCGAGGAAGGCCAAAGCCCCACCCCAGGGAACGAGCCCCGGCCAGGCGAGAAAGCCCAAGACCAGGGAAAAGACCCCCAGGCCGAAAAGGAGGAGGACGGGGTAGCCCCAGCCCACCCGAAAGAGGGACACCTCCAGGACCACCGGCACCAGCTGGTGCATGGCCCCCAGGAGCACCCCCACCCCGAAGCCCAGGAAGAGGGCGTGGGCCGCGGCCAGGCCCAGGGGGTGGCGGGGGGTGAGGACCGCCTCCGGCTGGAGGGCCAGGAGGAGGCTTGCCAGGAGGAAAAACCCCTCCCCCAAGAGGAAAAACCCCAGGGGGAGGCTTAGGGGGACGGTGCGGTTCTTGGCGGTGACCAGCACGCCCTAAACCTGATCTACCCGCTCGGGATTAGGCCATGACCCAGGTCATGGCTCAGCGCCCCGGGGGGAGGAGGGTCAGCCGGTCCCCCTCCTTGAGAGGGGTGGCGAGGCCCTCGAGGTAGCGCACGTCCCGGCCGTTTTTCAATACCGCCCAACGGGGCTTCAGGCGCCAAAGGGTCTTGCTCTCCGTCCAAAGCCCCACCTCCTCCTCGGCAAAAAGGGCCTCCAGGGCCAGGTCCCGAAGGGCAGGGTTCACCGCGAAGACCTTGGCCAAAGCCTCCCCCACCCCGCCCTCCACCCGAAGGGCGAGGGGCTCGGGCTGGGCGGGGTGGGCCAGACCCAGGGCCTGGAAGGCCACGCCCACCCGTCCGGCCTTCAGGGCGATGGCCGCCTCGTAGCCCTTGCGCATCACCTCCTCCTGGGCCGAGAGGTAGACGAGCCAAGGGCGCACATCCCCCATCCTTTCGGCCACGTACCGCCCCACCATGGCGAAGGAAAGCCCCACGTACTCCGGGGGGATATGGGCCCGCTTGGGGCCCAAGCCCCCATGCCAAAGCCCCGCCCGGTACACCTTCCGGGCGAACTCGGAGGAGGTGTCCACCCCGATGGTGCGGGCCAACCAGGCGGAGAAGAAGGCCCGGCGCAGGTAAAGCTCCTCCTCCGGCACCCGGCCCTCCCAGCCCAGGGCCCGGGCGGTCCCGGGGTGGCGGGCCAGGTGGTCGTACACCCCGGCCACGAAGGCCGCGGCCCCCTCCAGAAGCCGTTCCGCCTCCAGGCGCATGCCCCGCCGGGCTTCCTCCGAAAGCCCCCCGAAGGCCAGGAGGTCGCGGAAGACCTCCTCGGGCAGGGGGGGCAGGTCCAGGACCAGGGTCTCCTCCAGCGTCCTCATCCCTTCCTCCTTTCCCGCTCTTCCCGGAGCTTCCTCAGCATATCCGCGGTCACCACCCGTCGGTGCATGGCGTAGGCGAAGACCAAGACCGCAAGGAACTGGAGCCCCCCAGAAAGGGCCAGAAGCCCCCGGGGGAGGAGGCCATAAGCGGAAAGGGGCTCCAAAAGGAGCCTGAGCAGGAGCCCGGCGTTCAGGAGGAAGAAGGTGAAGGCCTCGAGGCCCTCCTGCTTAAGCCCCCCGGGCCGGGGCATCATCCAGTAGGCCACCCCCATGACCATCTGCAGGAAGAACCCCACCAGCCCCGCGTGCACATGGCTCAGGCGGAAGGGCCCCACCAGGGCGGGAAAGGGGTAGAAAAGGGTCCCAAGCAGGGCGGTGTAGAGGAGGTAGAGGAGGGCGGCGCGGATGAAGAGGGCGTGCCACCAGCCCATTACTCCAGCACGTGCACGTTGGGGAGGGTTTGGGCCCAGGTCCGGTTCTTCTCAATGTAGCCCCGCCACCCCTCGGGCACGTCCTCCTCGGGGTAGATGGCCGAGACGGGGCAGGCGGGCACACAGGCGCCGCAGTCAATGCACTCGTCGGGATGGATGTAAAGCTGTTCCCCCGCGTCGTAAATGCACTCCACGGGGCAGACCTCCTGGCAGCTCCGGTCCTTCACACCGATGCAGGGCTCGCAGATCACATGGGGCATCTTCCACCTCCAACCCCACCTTGCGCCCTCCAAAGGGCTTGGGGCCATGACCCGGGTCAAAGGCCCCGGGGCTTTTCTATGAGGATCTCCACCCGCCTGGGGCCTAGATCCCTTAGGGCGTAGCGAACCCCCTCCTCCTCCAAGCGGGCCAGGAGGTGGATGGGGCGGCGCACGTGGTGGACGAGAAGCCGCTCGCCGGGCCTGAGTTCGGCCAGGGCCTCCAGGACAGCCTGCATAGGAAGGGGGGGTTCCCAGTGGGGCTCTATGGTCACCTCCTTGTGGGGGTGGGCCCAGTCCTCCTCGGTGAAGGCGGCCTCCCGAAGCCCCCCACCCCCCTCCCCCTGCCCCAAGCGGTAGAAGTGGGCCCGGTAGTGCCGCTCCCCCACCTTCTCGCACCAGGCGGCGAAGCCCTGCTTGGCCAGGACCTTATAAAGAGGGATGGGCTCAAAGAGGACCTCCAGGACGAGCCTCTCCCCCGGCTTCACCTCCTTGGCCGCGGCCATGATGGCCTGAAAGGGCTCCCCACCGGCCTCGAGGATGGGGCGCACGTTCAAGTGGAAGCCTAGGGGGGCGGAAAGCCAAGGGGGGGGTGGGGCCTGGAGGAGGATTTCCGCCTCCGGGGGCGGGGCCTCGGGAAGCCCCTCCACCCCCAGGGCCCGGTTGAGCCGAGCCACCAGGGCCCCAGGTTCTAAGCCCCCCATCCGCTCCGCCTGGGCCACGGTGACCAGGTTGGGCATGGTGCGGCGGAGGAGGGGGCTCTTGAGCTTTTGGAAGGCAGGGCTCGCCTCCAAAAAGACCTCCAGGAGGTGGGGCCAGCGCCTCAGGACCTCCCCCACCTTCATCTCCGGAGTCACCTTTTCCCGATCCTGACCCGCCATACCAGGGGCCCCTCCTCCAGATAGGTCCAGTCCACCTGCCCGGGGCGCTCGGCCTGGAATTGGTAGTAGAGGGGCTTGGGGTCGTGGTCGTTCACCAGGACCAAGCTCTCCCCGGGCTTTAGGCCATCAAAGAGGGCGAAGATCCGGGGGTGCCGCTCCCTTGGGGGGATTTCCCTGACATCGAGCTCCATAGCACCCCTACTCTCCCCTATCCACGCGCCCCGGGACCATGACCTGGGTCAAAGACCTGGCACCCCCTGTTGGGGGTGCCAGGTACCCCTTTACTCCTAGCAGGGCTTTTCCGCCCCCCTACGGGCGTAGTAGTACCAGTTCAGGAAGAGGTTTAGGGCGTAGAAGACCATGAGCCCGTAGAAGAAGGCCGTGAACCCCCCTGTGGCCTTCTGGGTGTAGGCGGCCAGGGTGGAGAAGATGAAAGGCCCATAGGCCGCCACCGCCGCCGTCCAGCCGATCACCCCCCCCGCCTGCCGTGGCGGGAAGATCATGGGCATCTGTTTGAAGGTGCTGGCGTTCCCCACCCCGCTGAAGAAAAAGACCAGAAGCATGGAGACCACGAACATCCCGAAGGAGTCCAAAGAGGTGGGCCGGGTGTAGAGGGTCACGAGGAGGGCGGAAAGGAAGATGCCGATGGCGGAAATATGGGTGACGATGGCCCCCCCAAAACGGTCGGCGAAGGGCCCCGCGATGACCCGGGCCAGGGAACCTACCAAAGGCCCCAAGAAGGCGTACTTCAAGGGATCGGGGGCTCCCTCAAACCGGCCGTAGACCTCGCGGATAAGAAGGGGAAAGATGGCGGAGAATCCCGAGAAGGAGCCGAAGGTCATGATGTACAGGCTGGTCATGATCCAGGTGTGCTTGTCCCGGAAAATGTCCAGCTGCTCCCGGAAGTTGGCCCGTACGGGGACGCTCCTTAAGTAGACCCAGGCAAGGAGGGCCCCAAGAAGGACAAAGGGGATCCAGACCGCGGTGGCGTTCTGGAGCCAGATGGGCTGGGATACCCCGGGCTTGGGGGTAAAGGTCTGCGGCCCCCCAAGGAGGGAGCCGAAGAGGGCGAAGCCGATGATCCAGGGGGTCACGAACTGGACCACAGACACGCCGAAGTTGCCGATCCCCGCCTGGAGGCCCAGGGCCGTCCCCTGGAGGCGCTTGGGAAAGAAGTAGCTGGTGGAAGGCATGAAGCCGGAAAAGTGCCCCCCGCCGATCCCGGCCAAAAAGGCCAGGAGGAGGAGGACCCAGTAGGGGGTGGATGGGTTCTGGACGGCGAAGGTCCAGCCCAAAAGGGGGATAAGGAGAAGCATGGCGGAGAAGGTCACCAGGTGCCTGGTACCCAGGATGGGGGGCAGGAAGGTCCAGATGATGCGCAGGGTACCCCCCGCCAGACCGGGCATAGCCGTGAGCCAGAAGAGCTGGGTAGAGTTCAGGTCAAACCCCACCTTGGGGAGGCGCACCACCAGAGCGCTCACCACGTACCAGGTGATGAAGGCCAGGGTGAGGTTGAAGGTGGTGATCCAGAGAGTGCGCCAGGCCAGGCGGGCATCCCAGCGCTGGGGATCCTCGGGGTTCCACTCGGAAAGCCAGGTGCCGCGGGTGGTCTTCAGCATGGGCGGTCTCCTTTGAACTCAAAGTTGTCCTTGAGGTGCTTGGCCTCCTGCTGCAAGAGCTGGATCACGGTAAGGTGCATCCAGAGGAAGGCCACGGCCGTGAGGGCAAAAAGTACGAAGAAGGTCATCTGGGGCAGGCCCGTCCAGGCCTGGGCATAGGCGAAGAGGGGCGGGAGGAAGAACCCCCCCAAAGCCCCCAGCATCCCCACCAGCCCCCCCACCGCCCCCACGTCCTGGGGGAAGTAGGTGGGGATGTGTTTGTACACCGCGGCCTTGCCGATGCCCATCCCCACGCCGATGAGGAAGACCAGGAGGGTGAAGAGCCAGACGTTCATGGTGAACTGCATGACCTCCTTGGTCCCCTGCTTGGTGTAGAGGACGATGTGCCCCTCGGGCATCATGAGCACGGCCGAAGAAAGAAGGATGACCCAGAAGGTCCAGTACATAACCCGCCGCGCCCCGAAGCGGTCCGAGAAATAACCCCCCACGGGCCTTAAGAGGCTTGCCGGAAAGATGAAGAGGGCCGTGAGGAGGGCCGCCTCGTGGAGGGGCAGTCCAAAGACGTCCACGTAGTACTTGGGGAGCCAGGCGGAGAGGGCCACGTAAGCTCCAAAGACCACCACGTAGTAGAGGCTGAAGCGCCAGACCCGGATGTAGCGGAGGGGCTTAAGCATCTCCAGGAAGGGACGGCCCTGGCCGGGCTTCTTGTCCTTCCTTGGCGTGCCAAACCAAAGGAGGAAGCCCATGAGCACCAGGAGGGCGGCGTACAGAAAAGGAATGAACCGCCACCCGCCGGGAATCAGCCCCCCCAAGTAGCCGGCGGGGGGGATGCTGGCGATGAGGGCCGGGCCGATGAACTTGGTGACGCTGGCCCCCACGTTGCCCGCCCCGAAGACCCCCAGGGCGAAGCCCTGCTGCTCCTTGGGGAACCAAGCGGAGTTCCAGGCAATGCCCACGCTGAAGGAGTTGCCGGCGAAGCCCACCAGGAAGGCGTAGAGGAGAAGCTCCTCGTAGCTGCCTGCCCGGGAGACCAAAAAGGCGGGGATGGCGGTGAAGAACAGCATGAGGGTGAAGACGAGCCGCCCGCCGTACCGGTCCGCCAGGATGCCCCCAAGAAGGCGCCAGATGGAACCGTTCAGGATGGCCACCGCGGAGATCCAGGAAAGCTGGACGTCCGAGAGGCCGAACTCCTTGCGGATGGGCACGCCCAGGACCCCGAACATGAGCCACACCGCAAACATCAAGGTGAAGGCCAGGGTGGAGAGGACGAGGACCCGGATGCGGGCGGGCCGTTCTTGCTCCAAAAGGCGGGGATCGGTGGTCATGGGTTCACCTCGCCAGCTTGCGGACCCAGATGACGATCTGCCATGGCCTCAGGAGATAGCCCAGGGGCACGGTGATGATGTGGACCAGCCGGGAGAAGGGGAAGAGGGCCAGGAGGAGCCAGAAGTTGAAGACGTGGAGCTTGGTCCAGGAGGGGAGGTCCTGGACGAGCTCGGGCCTGGGGTTAAAGGTGAGGACGGACCAGAGGTAGGGGGTCATGACCGCGGGGAACCAGTAGCTCCCGTAGCGGTAAAGGAGGGCGGTGAGGACCCCAGTGAGGATGGAGACGAAGAGGAGGACCAAGACGAGGTAGTCCATGGGGGTGGAGGCCGCCCGCACCCGGGCCACGGAAAGGCGCCGGGCGAAGAGGATGTAGACCCCAAGAAGGGCCCAAAGCCCCAGGCCGAGCCCGGTGATCTCCAGGAGGTAGAGCCTTAGGGGGACGCTATTCCAAAGGAGAAGCCCCTTGGGGAAGAGGAGGGCCAGAAGGTGGCCAAGGAGCACGATGACCAAGCCCCAGTGCATGGCCACGGAGCCGAAGAAGAGGCGCTTCTGCTCCAAAAGTTGGCTGGACTGGGCCGAAACCGAGAAGGGCCGGTAGACCATCCGGTAAGCGGTGACCACCACCGCCAAGGCCAGGGCCACGTAGGGGAAATAGGCGAAGAGGGCCAGATTCCAGTTCATCCTTCACCTCCTGACAAGCCCCGAAACCGCCTCGCTGGCCGCTTCCAGGAGGAGGAGGTAGGGGCTTTGGGCGTCCAGGGTCTTCAGGGTCTTGTGCATTTCCGCCAGGGCCTTGGGCAGGATCTCCAAGAGCTCGGGAAGGGGGCGCTTAGCCCGGGCCAGGTAGCGGAGGACGTTGGCCAGGTGGTCCGGGAGCTCGCTCCCCGGGTCCACCCCTTCCTCTGCGAAGGCCCGGATCAAGGCGGCGAGGAATTCCCCCCTTTGGTAGCTTTCCCCGTAAACCGCAAACCCCACGTAGGGGGCGGTGGTGGGGGTGAGATCCAGGGTGCGGGTGTAGAGCTCCTCCCATTCCCCCAAGGAGAGGTCCTCCACCTTGCGCAAGAACTGCTCCAGTTTCTGCTTGGGCTTGCCCCGGGGGCACTCTATCCAAAGCCGCCACAGGGTTTCCAAACGGCCCGGGAGGGGGTAGTCCAGGGCCAGGGCCAGGGCCTCCAGGAGCTTGTCCATACCCTCCCCCTACTCCCCCCTCTGGGGCGGCTGGATGTAGCCGAAGCCCACCTCGCCCTTGTGGGCCAGGGGGTCGTTCCAAACCTCCGCGGCCATCTCCCGGTGGTAGGGCGGGAGGACGAAGCGCTCCTCCACCGTGGGCAGGGTGGTGAGGCGGTAGATGGCCTCGGCCTCCCCCAGGGTGAGGCCGGCCTCCTCCAAGACCTTGAGGGCCCTTTCCGTCACCCGGCCCTCGAGGCTCTCCTGGCGCTTCAGGATGCGCACCGCCAGCATCTTCTTGAGGACGGGCAGGATGAGGGCCTCGTTCCCCGCGGCGAAGAGGTTGGCCAGGTAGCGGATGGGCAGGCGGGCCTTTTCCAGGTCGGCGAAGACCTCAAAGTCCAGGTCGGTCTCGGGCAGGTCCAGCCGCACCAGGGCCCCGTCCGGGCGGGGGGTCCTTAGGGCCTTCTCCAGGGTGGCCACCACCGGGGAGAGGGGCGGGACGTAGAACATCATGGCCAGGGTGCGGTACTCCGGGTGGAGGGGCAAGGCCAGGCGCCAGACCTTGACGAACTTGTAGATGGGGGAGTTCTGGGCGGCTTTGATCCAGCCGTCGTCCAGCCCCTCGGCCTTGGCGGCGGCGATGACCTCGGGATCAAAGGGGTCCAGGATGGCGGAAAGCTGGGCCTCCACCAGCTCTTCGTCCGGCACCATGGCCGCCTCGGGGATGCGGTCCGCATCGTAGAGGAGGACCCCCATGTAGCGGATGCGGCCCACGCAGGAGTGGGCGCAGGCGGGGGCTTGGCCGGTCTCGAGGCGGGGGAAGCAGAGGATGCACTTCTCGCTCTTCCCGGTGGCCCAGTTGTAGTAGACCTTCTTGTAGGGGCAGGCGGCCACGCACATCCGCCAGGCCTTGCACTTGTTCTCGTTGACCAGGACCACCCCGTCCTCCGCCCGCTTGTAGATGGCCCCGCTGGGGCAGGCGGCCACGCAGGCGGGGTTCAGGCAGTGGTTGCAGATGCGGGGAAGGTACTGGAAGACCACCCCTAGGGTCTCCTCCAACTGGGCCCGCACCTCGGGGTCCAAGCCCTTTAGGTTGGGGTCGTTCTTGGCGTACAGGGGGCTACCCGAGAGGTCGTCGTCCCAGTTGGGGCCGGCCTCCGGGGTCATGGGCTCCCCGGTGATCATGGAGATGGGGATGGCCGTGGGCTGGTCGTCCCCTTCTGGGCTGGTGAAGAGGTCGCTGTAGCGGAAGGTGAAGGGCTCGTAGTAGTCGTCCAGGCTGGGCAGGGCGGGGTTGAAGAAGAGGCGGGCGAGGGCCTGGGCCCGGCTGTGGAGGCGGAGGTCCAGACGGCCGTCCTTGTAGACCCACCCCCCTTGGAAGCGGCCCTGGTCCTCCCAGCCCGTGGGGTAGCCCGCCCCGGGGCGGGTTTCCACGTTGTTCCACCACATGTACTCCGCGCCCTTGCGGTCCGTCCAGAGGTTCTTGCAGGCGATGGAGCACGTGTGGCAGCCGATGCACTTGTCCAGGTGGAAGAGCATGGACATGTGGGCTCTAACCTTCATGGGCATCCCTCCTTACCACTCAGGGGCCTTCTCCAGCTTGCGCAGGTAGACCCAGGTGTCCCGGTTCACCCCCACGGGACCCCAGTAGTTGAAGGCGTAGGTGAACTGGGCGTAGCCGCCGGACATGAGCACGGGCTTGAGGCGGGCCCGGGTGATGGAGTTGTTCATCCCCGCCCGCTTGCCCCGCAAGGGGCTCTTGGGGATGCCCACCGTGCGCTCGGTGGCGTGGTAGACGAAGACCGTGCCCCGGGGGATGCGGCTGGAGACGATGGCCCGCTGGACGAAGACCCCGTTGTCGTTGAAGAGCTCCACCCAGTCGTTGTCCTGGATGCCAAGCTCGGCCGCGTCCTTATCGTTGAGCCAGACAGGGTACCCGCCCCGGGAAAGGGTCATCATGCGGTGGTTCTCGGAGTAGGTGGAGTGGATGGACCACTTCCCGTGGGGGGTGATGTAGTTCATGAGCTTGCCCTTAACTTCCTTGGAGGCGAGCTCGGTCTCCTGAAGCATGGCCACATCGGGCCGGGGCTTGTAGGTGGGCAGGTGCTCCCCGAAGCGGAGGTAGTTGGGGTGGTCCAGGTAGAAGTGTTGCCGGCCCGTGAGGGTGCGCCAGGGGATCAGGCGATCCACATTCAAGGTGTAGGGGCTATAGGCCCGGCCGTGGTTGATGATGGCGCTCCAGGTGGGGGTGGTGAGCTGGCGGCGGGGCTGGGCCACCAGGTCCTTGAAGGAGATGCGCGCGTGGCGGTTGCCCTCCGCCAGGTCGGTGAGCTTCACCCCGGTCTTCTTCTCCTCGTCCAGGAAGGCCCGGTAGGCCAGCTCCCCGTTGGACACGGGGTCCAGGAGGAGGATGGCCTCGGCCACCTGGCGGGCCTCCTCGAGGCTCGGCCGCTTCTCCCCGTCGTAGAGGCGGGGCTGCCTTTCCGCAAGCTCCCGGTAGAAGTCCTCCGCGGGGATGGTGAGGCCGTGCATGCCCACCCCGTTCTTCTCCACCCCAGGCCCCAAGGTGACGAACTTCTCATAGAGCTTGGTGTAGTCCCGCTCCACCACCCGGAACTTGGGCATGGTCTTGCCGGGGATGGGCTCCACCTCACCCTTCTTCCAGTCCCGGTCCTCGAGCTGGGCCAGCTCGTCCGGGGTGTCGTGCTGGAGGGGGACCATCACCAGGTCCTTCACCGGGTAGGGCAGGTGGACCCGGGCCAGCTCGGAGACCTTCTTGGCGATGGCCTTGAAGATCTCCCAGTCGGGCTTGGACTCCCAGGTGGGGGGCACCGCGGCCTGCATGGGGTTGATGAAGGTGTGGAGATCGGTGGTGTTGAGGTCGTCCTTCTCGTACCAGGTGGCGGCGGGCAGAACGATATCGGAGTAGAGGGCGCTGGTGTCCATGCGGAAGTTGAGGTCCACCACCAGGTCCAGCTTCCCCTCGGGGGCGGGCTTGCGGTAGACCACCTCCTTCACGTGCCCTTCGGCCTTTTCCTCGGCGATGGTGTTGGTGTGGGTGCCCAGGTAGTGCTTGAGGAAGTACTCGTGCCCCTTGGCGCTGGTGCCGATGGCGTTCCCCCGCCAGATGAACCAGACCCGGGGCCAGTTCTCGGGGGCGTCGGGGTCTTCCACCGCAAACCTGAGCTCACCCCGCTTTAGGGCCTCCACCACATACTGGACGATCTCGGCCTCGGTCTTGGCCCCCTTGGCCTCGGCCTCCCGCATCACCTCCAGGGGGCTTTTGTTGAACTGGGGGAAGAAGGGGAGCCACCCCTTGCGCACCGCCCGCACCTGGTGGTCAATGGTGTGGTCGGAAAGGGGTTCCGCCGTCTTGTCGTAGGCGGAAAAGCCCCGCTCGTAGCGCCACTGGTCGGAGTGGACGTAGTGGAAGGAGGGGGTGTTCTGCTGTCTCGGAGGGTAGCCCCAGTCCGCGGCGAAGGCGATGGGGCCCCAGGAGGCCTGGTTGGCCAGCTTTTCCTGCCCCACGTAGTGGGCCAGGCCCCCGCCGTTCACCCCCACGCTCCCCGTGAGCATGAGGGCCACGATGCCCGCCCGGTACATGAGGTTGTTGTGGTACCAGTGGTTGACCCCCGCCCCAATGATGATGAGGTTCTTGCCCCCCGTCTTGGCCCCGTTCTCGGCCCAGGCCCGAGCGTAGCGGATGAGGGTGTCCCGGTGGATCCCGGTCCACTTCTCCTGCCAAAGAGGGGTGTAGGGGAGGTCGTCCTCGTAGCCCTGGGGGTAGTCCCCGGGCAGACCCCGGCCCACACCGAACTGGGCCATGAGGAGGTCAAAGACCGTGGCCACCGCCACCCGCTTCCCCTCCTTGGTGGTGACGTACTTCACGGGCACACCCCGCCTAAGCTTTCGGTCACCCGCGAAGTCGTCA
Organism: Thermus sp.; assembly: GCF_037444525.1. Lineage (GTDB taxonomy): Bacteria > Deinococcota > Deinococci > Deinococcales > Thermaceae > Thermus. The sequence continues at coordinate 26,377 of NZ_JBBIMD010000021.1, forward strand.
AACTCCACCAAAAGGACCTCGTCCTCGGCCCCCATCAGGGTGAGACGGGGGTTTAAGGGTTCCCCGGTCCTGGGGTCTTCCAGCTTCAGGTTCCACTTCCCCTTCTCCTTGGCCCAGCGGAAGCCCAAGGTACCGCCCGGCATCCGGGGACCCTTCTCCTCGTCCCAGAGGAGGAGCTTGAAGGCGCCGTTCTCCTCCTCGGCGTAGGCCGCAAGCCGGTCCGCCCGCAGGTAGCGCCCCGGGCGGCCCCCCTGGATCTCAATCAGGAAGGGGGCATCGGTGTAGCGCTTGAGGTAGTCCTGGAAGTAGGGCACCCCCCGGTCCGCGTAGTACTCCTGGAGGATCACGTGGTTCACCGCCATCCAGAAGGCCCCGTCCTGGCCAGGGTGGATGGGGATCCACCAGTCCGCGTACTTGGATACCTGGGCGAAGTCGGGGCTGAAGACGGTGAGCTTGGCCCCCGCGTGCCGCACCTCGGCGATGAAGTGGGTATCGGGGGTGCGGGTCATGTTGAGGTTGGAACCCATGACCGCGATGAAACGGGCGTTGTACCAGTCCGCAGACTCGTGGACATCGGTCTGCTCGCCCCAGATCTCGGGGGAGGCGTTGGGGAGGTCGCAGTACCAGTCGTAGAAGCTCATGGGAACCCCCCCGAGGAGGGAGAGGAAGCGGCTTCCTGCGGCGTAGGAGATCTGGCTCATGGCGGGGATGGGCGAGAAGCCGATGACCCGGTCGGGACCGTGGCGGCGCACGGTGGAGACGATGGCGGCGGCGATGAGCTCCAGGACCTCCTCCCAGGAGGCGCGGCGGAAGCCCCCCTTACCCCGGGCCTTCTGGTAGCGCTTGCGCTTGTGGGGGTCAGCCTGGATGGACTCCCAGGCGGCCACGGGATCGGGGTGGGCCTTCTTAGCCTCCCGCCAGAGGTCCAGAAGAACCCCCTTGGCGTAGGGGTACTTCACCCGGATGGGGCTATAAAGGTACCAGCTGAAGCTGATGCCCCTCTGGCACCCCCGGGGCTCGTAGGGGGGCAGGCCGGCCTCGAGGCTGGGGTAGTCCGTGGCCTGGAGCTCCCAGGTCACCACCCCGTCCTTGACGAAGACCTCCCAGGAGCAGGAGCCGGTGCAGTTCACCCCGTGGGTGGTCCGCACCCGTTTGTCGTGCTGGAAGCGGTTGCGATAAAACTCCTCCCACTTGCGTTCCGCTGGGTTTTCTATCTCCTTGATCCAATCCTGCATGGCTACCTCCTGAGCTCTTTACGGACGCGCTCGGCAAGGCTTTGGGGGCGGAGCTGCCAAAGGGCGGCCTGGTAGAGGAGGAAGACCCCAAAAAGGACCAGGCCGGCCACCAGGAAGCGGCCGAGGTAGCGGGAAGGGGGCCTCGGCGCCTCCTCCGAAACCTGGACCAAAAAGGCCGCCAGGGCGCTGGCTTCAGCCTCGGTGAGGGGCTTCCCCTGGTAAGCGGCCCGCATCACCGGGAAGGCGGGGTTTTGCAAAAGGGCGGCCAGGCCCGCCTCGCCCCCCAAGCGCTTGGCCGCGTCCGTGAGGTCCTTCCCCATGGACCCTCCACCCCAAAAGCCCAACCCGGCCACGGTGTGGCAGGCCTGGCAGGGGGCTCCCCCGTTCTGGAGGGCCTTCTGCCCCAGGTAAAGAGCCCGGCCCAGGGCGGGGTCCCCGGCCACCTGGGGCTTGGGGGCGGCCTCCTTGGGGGCCTCCCCCAGGCCCGCCAGGTACTGGGCGATGGCCCGGGCCTCCGCTTCGGACACCTGGGGCAGAGGGGGCATGGTCCCGTTGTAGGCCACCCCGTTCACCTCCAGGGGCCCCGAGATCCCCCCCCGCACCACCCTGACCACATAGGCCTCGTCCCGGACCCTGGGGTTCCCGGCCAGGGGCGGGATGGCCCCGGGAACCCCCTGCCCCGTGGGCCCGTGGCAGGCGGCGCACTGCCTCTCGTAAAGCGCCTTGCCGTCCTGGGCTAGGCCCACCCCCAGGAGGAAGGCCAGGGCGATAAGGGCTCGCTTCATCCTCACCTCCGCCTTCCAGGGTGAAGGGGAGGCCTTGCGCGGGCTGGCAGCGGTTGGGACATTTGTCCTACCGGAAAGGTCTAGGCTGGGGGCAGATGGAGCCCCTGGCCCGCCTCCGCCTGGACCCCAGGGGCCTGGCCACCGTCCTGCACGCCGACCCCAGCCTGGGCTTGGAAGGGTCCGATGTCCCCTGCCCCCTTCTGGTGGAGGGCACGGACCCCTTTGGCCGGCCCCTCTGCACCCGCTGCCCGGTGCTCCGGGAGCTCCGGCGGGGGGCCTACCGGGCCAGCACCCCCCTGGTTCGTCAGGGGCGCCGGCTTAGGTGCCAGGGCTACCGGGAAGGCGAGGGGTTCTTGGTGGAGCTCTTCCCGGAAAAGGGGGCACCCCCGGACCTCCTCTTGGAGCTCTCGCGGCTGGCCCAGCACCTCCTGAGGCACCCCGAGGAGTTCCCCAAGAACCTCGAGGCCTTCCTGGGGGTCCTAAGGCAAGGCCTCTCCATGGAGGCGGCGGAGCTTTTCCTTGCCGACCCCGAGGGGCACCACCTCATCCTCACCGCCTACGAGGGGCTGCACCGCGAGGCCTTCCTGGAAAAGCCCTGGTTCCAGCTGGGGGAGGGCTACCCGGGCATCGTGGCCCTGAAGCGCGAGCCCCTCTTCACCCACGCTTTGGTGGAGGACAGCCGCTACCTCCGGAAGAAGGTGAAGGCCCTGGGCTACCAGACCTACATCTGCTACCCCCTGGAGCTTCCCCACGGCCTCATCGGGGTCCTGAACCTGGCCTCCCGCGACCCCGGGGTGCGCCACGAGGAGGTCCTGGAAGCCCTGGAGCGGATCGGCCCCCTCCTGGCCAGCGCCCTTTACACCCTCCTTACCCGCCTGGGGGAGGAAGGGCTCAAGGCCGCCACCCGCCTCCTCCACCGGGGGGTGCCCGCGGAAGGCCTTAAGGCCCTTCTGGAGGGAGTCCGCCGCCTGAGCGGGGCCACAGGGGTACGGCTGGTCCCCCGGGAGGGCCCCCCGCTGAGCCTGGGGCCCGTACCTCCATGCGAGATGAAGGATTGCCCCGCCTGGCGGGGGAACATCGTGGGCCTCAAGAACGGCCTCCCCGACTGCCCAGAAGCCGAGGGGCGGCCCCGGATCTGCCTGCCCCTTTGGGCCTGGGGGGAGGTGGTGGCGGTGGAAACCCTCTTCCACGCCCGGCCCCCCAAGCCCCCCACTGGGCCCGCGGCCTTTGCCCTTTGGCTCCAGCGCCTGGCCGCCCCCCTCCTTTTCCCCGAAAAGTCCAAGGAAAGCCGCCTCGAGGTCCACGCCCTGGGGGGTTTCCGCGTCCTCTACCAGGGGCGGGAGCTGAGGCCCGAGGACTTTGGCCGGCGGAGCGCTTGGCGGCTTTTAAAGCTCCTCCTCGCCAACAAGGACCGGGCCCTCTTCGCGGACGAGCTGGCGGAAAGCCTCTTCCCGGACCTCCCCCCGGGAAGGGCAAGGCAGGAGCTCTACACCGCGGTCTACCATCTGCGCAAGACCCTGCCGGGCATCGTGGAGCGGGAAGGGGAGTACTACCGCCTCCACCTGCCCGAGCCCCACTACCTGGACTTCGCCCACTTTGAGGCCCTGATGCGAAAGGCGGACCTGGAGGACGGGCTTTCCGCCTTCAAAACCCTGAGGGAGGCCTTGGAGCTCTACAGGGGCCCCCTCTTTGGGGACGACCCCTATGGGGAGTGGGCAGAGGCGGAGCGGGCTTACCTGCAGGAGCGGGCCCTTTACGGCCTCCTCCGCCTGGGGGAGATAGCCGAAACCCTGGGGTACAAGGGGGTGGCCCGGGAGGCCTACGCCCGCGCCCTCAAGCTGGAGCCCCTCTTTGAGGAGGCCCAGGCCCGCCTGGAAGCTTTACGCTAAGGGGTATGGACCCGAAGGGCGCCTTGTTCCAGGTCCCCCTCTTCCGGGAACTGCCCGCCGAGGACCTAAGAACCCTCGCGGGAGTAGCCAGGGTGCGGAGGCTTTCCAAGGGGGAGCCCCTCTTCCTGGAAGGCGACCCCGTGACCCACCTCTACGCCGTCCTAAAGGGGCTCATCAAGGTCTACAAGCTGGACCCCGAGGGGCGGAAGCAGGTGGTGCTCCACCTGGAGGGCCCCTATCGGGTCCTGGCGGAGGTGGCCCTCTTCCTGGAGCGCCCCACCTACCCCGCAAGCGCCGAGGCCCTGGAGGAAAGCCAGGTCCTGGCCATCCCCAAGGAGGTCTTCTTCGGCCTCCTGGAGACCAGCCCTCCCCTGGCCCGGGCCCTCCTCCGCTACCTGGCCCGGCGCCAGGGGCAGCTCCTCCACCTCCTGGACCGGCTGGTCTTCCACGAGGTGGGGGAAAGGCTTGCCGAGTACCTCCTGGCCCGCCTCGAGGCCGAGGGGCAGGGGTTTACCCTTCCCACCAACCCCGAGCTCGCCGCCCTTCTCGGCACCGTTCCCGAGGCCGTCTCCCGCAACCTGGGCCGCCTTTACCGGGAGGGGCTTATCCGCCTTTCGGGCCGCCGGGTGGAGATCCCCGACCCCCAGGCCCTAAGGGGGCGGATCCGCGAATGAGTACTGCTTTTATCTACCAAAACCCGACTCATTTACTTGACTTTACCTAAGACCCCTCGGTAGCCTGGGGGCGAGGAGGTTCGCAATGGCCACCCTAGCCCACCTGCCTCCAGGCCGTCCGGCCCGCGTCCTAAAGGTTCCCCCGGAACACCGAAGATTGCTTGCCCTGGGGGTGCGCCCCGGCATCCTGGTGGAGGTCCTCCTCCAGGCCCCCCTGGGCGACCCCCTGGAGGTGCGGGCGGGGGAAACCCTGCTCCTTCTCAGGCGAAGGGAGGCCCACGCCATCCTGGTGGAACCCCTGGAGGAGTGATGGCCTGCCCCCGGTGCGCCTCCCCTACCCCCGTCCTCACCAAAGACGAGCGCTGGGCCCTGGTGGGCAACCCCAACACGGGCAAGTCCTCCCTCATCAACGCCCTCTCAGGGAGTCGATTGGAGGTGGGCAACTGGCCGGGGACCACCCTGGAAAGGCTTTCGGCCAATCTCCTCCTGGAAGGGCGACGGGTGGAGCTCGTGGACCTGCCCGGCACCTACAGCCTCCTGCCCACCTCTCCCGAGGAAGCCCTGGTCCTCCGCGAGCTCCTGGAAAACCCCCCCGACCGGGTGGTGGCCGTGCTGGACGCGGGCAACCTGGAAAGGAGCCTGGTCCTGGTCCTGGAGCTCATGGAGCTGGGCCTGCCCCTGGCCCTGGTGGTCAACCTCCTGGACGAGGCCGAGGCCAAGGGGCTGAAGGTGGACCTCCCGGCCTTGGAGGAGGCCTTAGGCCTTCCCGTGGCCGGGGCGGTGGCCAGCCGGGGCCGGGTGGAAGGGGTGCTGGACAAGATCCTGGAGGCCCGCCTTCCCCCACCCCCTCTCCCCTACCCCGCCCCCCTGGAGGAGGCCCTGCAGGCCCTGGAGGGGCCCGTACCCCGGGGCGTGGCCCTCTTGGCCCTTCTGGGAGAAGAGGTGCCCTTACCTAAGGGGGCAAAGGGGAAGGCTGCCCAGTGGCGCCAGGCCCTTTTGGAACAGGGGCTTGACCCCTACCTCCTGGCCCTGGAAGGGCGTTACCGGAAGGCCCAAGCGATCGCCGCCCGGGTTCTAAAGCGGGTGGGCCGCCCTTCCGGGTTCACGGAGCGGCTGGACCGGCTGGTCCTCCACCCCCTTTTGGGGCTTCCCCTTTTCCTCCTGGCCCTCTTCATGGCCTTCCGCTTCACCTTCGCCCTCTCCACCCCCTGGGTGGACCTCCTGGGCCAGATCCAGGAGGTCGCGGCCCGCTGGGTATGGGGCCTCCCCCTCCCTGGCCTCCTCCGCTCCTTCCTGGGGGAAGGCGTGGTGGGTGGGGTGGGGACGGTCTTGGCCTTCACCCCGGTGCTCTTCCTCCTCTACCTGGCCCTGGCTTTCTTGGAAACCTCCGGGTTTATGGCCCGGATGGCCTTCGTGGCCGACCGCCTGATGCAGGCCCTAAGGCTTCCTGGGCAGGCCTTCATCCCCCTGGTGCTGGGGTTTGGGTGCAACGTACCCGCAGTGTACGCCACCCGGGCCCTACGCCACCCCTTAGACCGGCTCCGGGTAGCCCTGGCCATTCCCTTCCTGGCCTGTTCGGCCCGGCTCCCCGTCTTCGGCCTGTTCGCCTTCGCCTTTTTCCGGGAAAACGCGGCTTTGGTGGTCTTTGGCCTCTATCTGCTTGGGCTTGGGGCGGCGCTCCTCACCGCCTTTCTTCTGGGGCGCCTTCTCCCTGGGGGCGGTGAAGAGGGGGCCATGGAGCTTCCCCCCTACCGCTTCCCGCCCGGGCGCCTCCTCCTCCGCTTAAGCTGGGGCAGGACCTTAAGCTTCATCCAGGGGGCGGGCGGACCCATCCTCCTTGCGGTGGTGGCGGTCTGGGCCCTCCTCCACCTTCCGGGCCACCCCTACGAGGCCCTGGCGCGGGGGCTGGTTCCCCTGTTTGCCCCTTTGGGCGTGGGGGACTGGCGGCTGGTGGGGCCCTCCATCCCGGGGTTTGTGGCCAAGGAGGTGGTGGTGGGCACCCTGGGGGTGAGCCTCCTGGGCGGGGGGACCCTGGACCCCTTGGGGCTTGGGGAGGGGCTCAAGGCCCTGGGCCAAGGGGTGGTGCAAGCCCTTTGGGGAACCCTAAAGGGGCTTGGAGGTCTCCTGGCCCCGCCCAGCCTGGCCCTCGAGACCCCTCCCACCCCCCTGCAGGCGGCCCTCCCAAAGGTGGTGGGCCCCCAGGGGGCTATGGCTTACCTGGTCTTCGTCCTCCTCTACACCCCTTGCGTGGCCACCCTCACGGCCCTCAGGCAGGTGGTGGGGCCGAGGTGGGCGGCCTTTGCGGTGGCCTACCAGCTCCTCTTGGCCTACCTCCTGGCCTTCCTGGCTTCCCGGATATGGTAGTAAAGGCCCTGGAACTCCTCGCCACCCCCAAGACGCCCCGCGCCCTGGCCCAGGCCCTAGGCCTCAGCGAGGCCAGCGCCCTTCTCCTCCTTCAGCAGCTGGAAAGGCGGGGATACGTGGAGGCCCTGGCCTGCGGAGGGGGGTGCGGGCGCTGCGCCTTCCGCAATGGTTGCTTGAAGGAGGAAAGCCTCCATTACGTCCGGAGGGCGGGTGTACCCTAAAGGCATGGTCCGCCTGCGCCAACCCCTTCCCCCCTACACCCTGGTCGGGCCTGGGGGCGAAAGGGTCTACCTCCCCGACCTAAAGGGGAAGCCCCTGGTCCTGGTAAGGGACCGGGCCCTGGCCGAGGCCCTGGCCCAGGAGGCCCTCGAGGCCCAGGCCTTCCTCCTCGTGCAGGAAGCGGGGCCAAGCCCCCTCCCCCTTCTCCTGGACCCTGAGGGCAAGCTCCTCCAGGCCATCCCCCCTGGGGGTGTTCTGGTGGCCGACCCCTTTCTGGAGGTCTACCACCTAGGCCCGGTGGCGGGGGCGGAGGCGGTGAGGGCCTGGCTTGCCTTTCTGGAAGCCCAATGCCCGGAGTGCGTGGTGCCCGAGGGCGAATGGGCCTAGAACCTGAGTCATGGCCTCCTTAGAGGAGGCTAGTCTAAAAGGAGGTGGTGATGAAAGAGCGCTTCTTCGGTAAAGCCTTGATCCGCCCCGGCGGGCGGGCCGAGGTGCTGGAGTGGTCGGGGGAAGGAACGCTGGAGGTGGCCCAAAGCGAGGACGCCCTCCTGGCCTGCCTCCAGGGGGAGATCAGCCTGGCCCGCTGGGGCAAGGGGTTCCGCCTCGAGGCGGGGGAGGTGGTCCGCCTGCGGCCGGGCAGCTACGCCCTCACGGGCCAGGGGCGGCTTTTCCTGGTGCGCTTCGGCCTCTCCCCCGAGGCCCTCTCCGGGGACCACGAGGCTCTTTTGGCGCTCCTTGAGGCCCTGCCCGCCAAAGAGGCCGCGGAGGCCCTGGCCCGGCTCTTTGAGGCCCACGCGGCCAAGGAGGAAGCCCTCTTCTACCCCCTCCTCTCCCCCGGGGCAGCCCGGGAGCGGGCGCTGGAGCACAAGCTCCTTAGGGAACTCATCGCCGAGCTCCTCAAAGCGGTTAAGGAGGGGCGGGAAACCACGGGCATCGTGGCCCGGCTGAAAGGGGCCATGGAGGCCCACATGGAGGCGGAGCTAGGGTAGGGCCCGCACAAGACCGTCTTCCTGAGAAAGCCCCTCCCCCAGGAGCACCCGTACCCCCGGCTCCCGGAAAAGGTAAGTGTAGCCCCAGTTTAAGAAAACCAGGAGGCGGTTGCGGA
>NZ_JBBIMD010000022.1:0-33291 GCF_037444525.1 Thermus sp.
CTTTTGCTGCCCGAGCTGGTGGTCCAGGGGCTTTTGCGGGAGCTCCATGTCCTCAGGCTTTGGCCCCCGGGGGGAGGAGGGGGGGATGGGTGTTTATGCACGGTATGCGGGAGGTGCAAGTTTTGAGGTAGGCGTCCTTGGACGTTGGGATCTCCTGCTCCGGCCTCCTCAAGGCGGTGGGCCAGCCGGGCTCCCTTCCACATCTCCTGGCCGATGGTGGTAAGCTGCATTCGTGGGGACCTCCTTCATGTTGGAGTGGTCCCCACATTTTAGTTGGGGCAGTCTCACATGTGTTTGTCCGAGCACAGGGGTATGCAGCAAACCCCCTCCTCACCTCCCCACCACCCGGTGGAAGGCGTTGAGGAAGAGGGGGAGGGCCTGGGCCCTTTCCTCCTGCTCCCTTAGGGCCTCCTCAAAGGCCAAGGGGTCCATGAGAAGGGAAGGCAGGCGGAGGAAGCCCAGGTAATAGGCCCCCGCCTGGCCGGGGTAGTGGAGGCGGGCCCGCTCCTCGGGAAAGAGGAGGGCCTCAAAGGCCTCGGGGGAGGCCCAGTAGGGGGCGTCCTTGGTCCTTTCCACGAAGGCCTTAAGGCGCAAGGGGTTGGTCCAGTAGCCGTAGCGGAGGCGCTCGTCCAGGGCCTCGAGGGCGGCGAACCGCCCCTTTCGGGCAAACTCCAACCGCCTGAGGCGGAGCCTAGCGTAGTGGGCCAAGGGAAGGATCTCCCGGGTGAGCCCCTGGGCCAGAAGGAGCCTCGAGGCCACCACGTAGTCCTGGTACTCCCGGTAAGGGTCCACCTCCTTAGGTTGCCCCAGGGGCGAGGGGTAGGATGGTGCCATGGACCGCAAGGCCTGGGTCATGCGGGCGGTGGAGGCCCTGCGCTACGCCACCTTCAGGGATATCCAGCGCTACTTGGACGAGGAGGGCGAGCCCTTTTCCAAAAAGGAGCTGGAGGACACCCTAAAGGCCCTGGTGCAGGAAGGGAGGCTGGAGGAAAAGGAGGGCCTCTTCCGCCCCGCACGGAAACGGGGGGGCGGCGAGGCCCTAAAGCGGCTCTTCGGCGAGGAGTAGCAGCTCAAGGGGCGCTGGACCCCTAGAGGCGAGGAAAAGCGAGCCTCTTTTTTGGGGCCCCCGCCGAGGCGAAAGCTTCAGCAGGGTACTTTAACGGGAGTAGTTGGGGGCCTCCTTCACCACCACCACGTCGTGGGGGTGGCTTTCAATGAGGCCGGCCATGGTCATGCGCACGAAGCGGGCCTTTCGGCGGAAGGTCTCTATATCGGGCGCCCCCACGTAGCCCATGGCGCTCCTTAGGCCCCCCACGATCTGGTAGAGGACATCGGCCACCGGCCCCTTATAGGGCACCATGCCCTCAATCCCCTCGGGGACAAGCTTCTTGGCCTCGGTCTCCCCGCCCTTCCCTGCCTCCTGGAAGTAGCGGTCCGCGGAGCCCTGCTTCATGGCCCCAAGCGAGCCCATCCCCCGGTAGAGCTTGTAGCGGCGCCCGTCCTTCAGGACCTCCTCCCCCGGGGCCTCGTCCGTGCCCGCCAGCATGCTCCCCAGCATCACCGTGTGGGCCCCGGCGGCGAGGGCCTTGGCCACGTCCCCGGTGTACTTGACCCCCCCGTCGGCGACGACGGGCACATCCAGGCCCGCCACCCCGGCCACGGCCTCGAGGATGGCCGAGATCTGGGGCACCCCCACCCCGGTGACCACCCGGGTGGTACAGATGGACCCCGGGCCGATGCCCACCTTCACCGCGTCCGCCCCCCGCTCAGCCAACGCCCTTGCCCCTTCCCGGGTAGCCACGTTCCCAGCGATGACCTCCACCTTGTCCCCGAAGGTTTCCTTCAGGTAGAGAAGGGCCTCCAGGATGCCCTTGGAGTGCCCGTGGGCGGAGTCCAAAACGAGGACGTCCACCCCCGCCTCCACCAAAGCGGCCGACCGCTCGGGAAGGTCCCGGCCCGCCCCCACCGCAGCCCCCACCAGGAGGCGGCCCTTCTCGTCCTTGGCCGCGTTGGGGTACTGCTTACGCTTCACGATATCCTTCAGGGTGAGAAGGCCCCTAAGCCGGCCGGCCTCGTCCACCAGGGGGAGCTTCTCCACCTTGTGCTTCCGCAAAAGCTCCTCCGCCTCCTCCAAGGTGGTGCCGGGGGGTGCGGTGACCAAGCGCTCAAAGGGGGTCATGACCTCGGTCACGGAGCGCTTGAGGTCGCGCTCAAAGCGGAGGTCGCGGTTGGTGACAAGGCCGAGAAGCCGCCCGTAGAGGTCCACCACCGGCAGGCCCCCGATGCGGTACTCCCGCATGAGCCTTTCCGCATCCTCCAGGGTGGCCGTGGGGGGAAGGGTCACGGGGTCTTGGACCATCCCCGCCTCCGAGCGCTTCACCTTGCGCACCATGGCCGCCTGGGCCTCAATGGGGAGGTTCTTGTGGATGACCCCAAGCCCCCCCTCCCGGGCCATGGCGATGGCCATCTCCGCCTCCGTCACCGTGTCCATGGCCGCGGAGAGGATGGGGATGTTGAGCCAAAGCCGCTTGGTGAGCCGGGTCCTGACGGAAACCTCCCGGGGGAGGACCTCGGAGTAGTCGGGAAGGAGGAGGACGTCGTCAAAGGTGAGGCCCTCATAGAGGATCTTCCCCTCGTACATACCCACCAGGCTAAAGGGGAAAGGGGGCTTCGGTCTAGGCCTCCGCCCCCCTTTGGGCCAGGAAGGCGAGGAGGCCCAAGAGGAGAAGCCCCAGGGCAAAGGGGAAGGGCTCCCCCCTCGAGGCCTGCCCCACCCCCGTGGCGAAGAGGCTGGCGAGGAGGGTGGAAAAGAAGCCCGTGAAACTTGCGGCCAGGCCCGCCACCCGCCCAAGGCCTTCCAGAGCCCGGGCCTGGGCGTTGGGGAAGGAGAGGGTGACCAGGAAGAGGATCAGGGAGAGGTGGAGCCAAAGCCCAAAAGGGCTTGGGCGGAGGGCGGTGAGGGGAAGGAAGGCGAGGGCGAGAAGGAGGGCCAGGAGGCTTCGGGCAAGGCCCAGCCCCTCCACCGTATGCCCGTTTAGGAGGTTGGCCAGGGCCTGGAGGAGGCCCGTGCCCCCAAAGGCCAGGGCAAAGGCAGGCCCTAAAAGGCCAAGCCAGCCGTAGAGGAGGGCAGCGGCGCTTAGGTAAGCGTAGAGCACCCCAAAAAGGGCCCCTAGGGCCAGGGTGTAGAGGAGGGCCCGCCGGTCCCCTAAAACGAGAAGGAGCCCCTCCCCAAGGGCCTTTAGGGCGAGGGGCCTCCGGCCCGACCGGGGCAAGGTCTCCCCAAAGCGCCAAGCCCCCCAGAGGAGGACCAGGAGGGCGAGGAGCACGGGGAAGGCGAAGGGGGCGCGGAAGCCCAAGGGGAGGAGGGCCACCCCTAGGCTAGGGGCCAGAACCGGGGCCAAGAGGAGGACAAAAAGGGCCTGGGAAAGCCTCCTCGCCATGGCCTCCCCCCGGTAGAGGTCGCGGATGGCCGCGGTGGCCACCACCCGGAAGGCCGCCCCGAAGAACCCCTGGAGGACCCTAGCCCAGAGGAGGAGGGGGAAGGTGGGGGCCCAAAGGGTGAGGCTTCCCGCGAGGAGAAAACCCAAAAGGGCGGAAAGGAGCACCGGCCGCCGCCCAAAGGCGTCTGCCAGGGGGCCAAAGAGGAGCTGGCCCAGGGCGAAACCCAGGAAGTAGAGGCTCACGAGAAGGCCGCCTTGGGCCTCGAGGACCCCGTAGTGGGCCGTGGCGGCCTTAAGGGCCGGGAGAATCACATCTATGCTGAAGGCCCCAAGGCCCATGAGGGCCCCAAGGTAAAGGGTGCGCTCCCGCTCGCTCACGAGGGGCATTATGGGGGCTTGCGGGGAAGGACGCCAAGCTGGAAGAATACCTTTCATGACCCCCTTAGAGGCCTTCCAGCTCTTGGACCTAAGGGTGGGGCGCATCCTCAAGGCCGAGCCCCACGAGAAGGCGAGGAAACCCAGCTACAAGCTCTGGATTGACCTAGGGCCTTTGGGGGTGAAGACGAGCTCAGCCCAGATCACCGCCCTCTATGGGCCGGAGGAGCTTGTGGGGCGGCTCGTGGTGTGCGCGGTGAACCTCGGGGTCCGCTCGGTGGCCGGTTTCCCCTCAGAGGTGCTGGTGCTGGGCGTGCCGGACGAGGAGGGGCGGGTGGTCCTCCTCACCCCAGAGCGGCCGGTGCCCTTGGGGGGGAGGGTGTTTTAAAGGACCCCACCGAAACGTTCGGGGGCCCTAAAAGAGGGCTTAGCCAGCTTTTTCCTTAGGGCTACATGGGGGTTTTATGGGAAGGCGCCGGGCAAGGGGGACCTCGCAAACCCAACCCCGGTAAAAGGCTAAACTTAAGGCGTGCTGGACTTAGCCACCCTTAAGGCCAAGCCCCAACCCCTTTGGCCCCGCCTAAGGTCCCACTATCGGGTGGAGGCCCTCTGAGTTTTCGGCTCGGTGGCCCGGGGGGAAGCCCGCGAGGGGAGCGATGTGGACCTCCTGGTGGCCTTTGCCCCCGGGGCAAGGGTGGGGCTCTTGGAGCTCGCCGCACTCCAGGAGGAACTGCAAGGGGCTTTAGGCGTTCCGGTGGACCTCTTGGAACTGGAGGGGCTTAAGCCCTGGTTTCGCGAAAAGATTTTAAAAGAGAGCCTAGAGGCCGCCTAGGGGGCGGGTCCATTGCTTCGGGATACCCTAGAGGCCGCGCGGGACATCGCCTCGTACATAGAGGGTTTGGACGAGGAGGCCTTTCTCAAGGGATACGAACCCTGAGGGCGGTGGCCTTCACCTGGGTCACCCTTGGGGAGGCCGTGCGGAACATCCCCGAGGAAGTGCAGGCCCTCTACCCCCAGGTTCCCTGGAAGGCCATGCGGGGGATGCGCAACTTCCTGGTCCACGAATACCCCTGGATAAACCCCAGGCTGGTCTGGAAAACCGCCCAGACGGACATCCCTAGCCTCGTTCCCCTCCTAGAGGCCATCCTGGAAGGGGTCAACGGGTCCGGGTGACCTTGGAAAGGTGTCTCGGCCGGTCGGGGTCCCCTCCCCGGGCCCGGGCCAGGACCTCCGCCAGGGGGTAGAAGGCCTGGGCCAGGAGAAGGGGGTTGAGCTCCGGAGGGAGGGCCAGGGGAACCTTTAAGGGGCTGTGGGCCAGGGCCAGGGCGTCGGGCTCCGGGGAGAGCACCAGGAGGTGGGCCCCCTTGGCCCTTAGCCCCTCCAAGGCGGAAAGGGCTCCCTCAAAAGCCTCGTCCTTCTGCACCAGGGCGAGGACGGGGAAGCCCTCTTCCAAAAGGGCCTGGGGCCCGTGGAGGAACTCCGCCAGGGAAAGCCCCTCCGCGTGGAGGGCGGCCACCTCCTTGAGCTTGAGGGCCGCCTCGAGGGCCACGGGGTAGGCAAACCCCCTTCCCAAGGCGAAAAGCCCCTCCGCGTCCTCCAGGTACTCCAGGCTCCCCTCCACCTCTAGGGCCTGGGAAAGGGCCTCGGGGAGGAGGGGAAGGGCTTCCCGCAACCGGCCCTCCCCCAGGAGATGGGCAAACAGCTGGGCAAAGGCCGCCAGCATGGCGAGAAAGCTCTTGCTGGCCGCCACCGCCTTCTCCTCCCCGGCGTGCAGGGGGAGGAGGACCTCCGCCGCCTGGGCCAGGGGGCTTCCCTCCCGGTTTACGAAAGCCACGGTGAGGACCCCAGCCTCCCGGAAGGCCCGCACCGTCTCCACCACGTCCGGGCTCTCCCCGCTTTGGCTGAAGGCCAGGAGAAGGGCGGGGTGGGGCAGGCGGGGCCTGGCCCGGTAAAGGGTGAGGACGGAAGGGGCGAAGGAAAGGGTGGGCCAGAGGAGGCGGGCCTCGAGGAGGTACTTGGCGAAGAGGGCCGCGTGGTCCGAGCTCCCCCGGGCCACGGTGAGGACCAGGGCCGGGGGGCGCCGCCGGAGGAAAGCGGCCAGGCCCTCCACCTCACCCCGGTTCTCCCGGAGCAGGCGCTCCACCACCAAGGGGGCTTCCTCGGACTCTCGGCGGAAGCGGGACGCCATACTTTTTATGCTACAACCATGCCATGAGCACCCTTCAGGTGAAGAGGGTTCCCCTAAAGCTCAAAGCCCGCCTCCTCCGCCAGGCCAAGGCCCAAGGGGTCTCCTTGAGCGAATGGGCCCTAAGGGCCCTGGAGCGGGCGGTGGAGCGGGCCGAGTGGGAGGAACGGCTAAGGGGCCGGGAGGCCACCCAGCTTGGGGTTCCGGCCAGCTTCCTCCAGGAGGAAGCCTGGGAGGAAAGGCGGGGCACCTCGTCCTAGACGCCTCCGCCGCGGCGGAAGACCTCCTCCGCACCCCCTTCGGGCTCCAGGTGGAGGCCCTGGGGGGGAACCTATTCTTTACGCCCCTGCCCTTCTGGACGCGGAGGTTCTGGCCGTCTTAAGAAAGACCGTCCCATCGGGAAGGCTTTCGGAAAAACGGGCCCAAGGGGCGGTGGAAGACCTAGGGAACTAGCCCCCTGAAGCGGGTAGACCACCGCGCGCTTTTGGAAGAGGCCTGGGACCTTAGGGAACGGGTTTCGGCCTACGACGCCCATTACGTGGCCCTGGCCCGAAGGCTTTCCGCCCCCCTCCTCACCGCCGACGGCCCCCTGGCCCGCATCCCCGGGCTTGGGGTGCCCCTCCTTCACCTCCGCCTCTAAGCCCTAGCCCCTCCCCAGAAGGGGTGGTATACTTCCACGGATGGACCGCATCATCATCCGGGGCGCGCGGGAGCACAACCTGAAGAACATCAGCCTCGAGCTTCCGCGGGGCAAGTTCATCGTCATCACCGGGGTTTCGGGCTCGGGAAAGAGCACCCTGGCCTTTGACACCCTTTACGCCGAGGGGCAGCGGCGCTACGTGGAAAGCCTCTCCAGCTACGCCCGACAGTTCCTGGGGGTCATGGACAAGCCCGAGGTGGAGAGCATCGAGGGCCTCTCCCCCGCCATCTCCATTGACCAGAAGACCACCAGCCACAACCCCCGCTCCACCGTGGGCACGGTAACGGAGATCCACGATTACCTCCGCCTCCTCTTCGCCCGGGTGGGCACCGCCCACTGCCCCGAATGCGGCCGCCCCATTGAGAAGCAGTCCGCCTCGGAGATCACCGACCGCCTCCTCACCCACCCCCCGGACACCCGGGCGGTCCTCATGGCCCCCCTGGTGCGGGGACGGAAAGGGGAGTACCGCAAGCTCTTCGCCCAGCTCTTGAAGGAAGGGTACGCCCGGGTGCGGGTGGACGGGGTCATCTACCTCCTGGAGGAGGCCCAGGGCCTGAACCTGGAGAAGTACGAGAAGCACGACATTGACCTGGTCATTGACCGAGTAGCCCTAAGGGAAGAGGAGCGCCCAAGGATCGCCGAGGCGGTGGAGCTCGCCCTCCTGCGGGGGGAGGGGCTCATGCGGGTCCTCTACCCCGATCTGGGGGAGGAGGAGCTCTTCTCGGAGAAGTTCGCCTGCCCGGAACACGGAAGTGTCCTGGAGGAGCTGGAACCCCGCATCTTCTCCTTCAACGCCCCCTATGGGGCCTGCCCTGCCTGCTCGGGGCTTGGGTACAAGCAGGAGTTTGACCCCGCCCTGGTGGTGAACCCCGAGGCCTCCTTGGCGGAAGGGGCCATCCTCCCCTGGGCCCGGGGGCGGGACACGGGGCGGAGCTACCTTTGGGAACGGCTTAGGGCCTTGGCGGAGCACCTGGGCTTTGACCTCAAGACGCCCTTTAAGGACCTGCCCGAGGAGGTCCAAAGGGCTGTGCTCTACGGCCTCCCTGAGCCTTTCCAGGTGGTCTTCCGCCGCGGGGGGAAAGAGACCTTCCGGGTGGAGGTGCACTACGAGGGGGTCATCCCCTGGTTGGAAAAGCGCTACCAGGAAGCGGAGTCCGAGGGGGTGCGGGAGGTCCTGGAGGGGTTCATGAGCCTGAGGCCCTGCCCGGCCTGCGGGGGCACGCGCTACAAGAAGGAGGTCCTGGCGGTGCGGGTGGCGGGGAAGAACATTGCCGAGGTTTCGGCCTTGCCCGTGCGGGAGGCCTTGGAGTTCTTCCGGGGCCTCGAGGAGAAGCTTCCCCCCTTCCAGGCCAAGATCGCCCACCCCATCCTGCGGGAGATCGTGGAGAGGCTCGGCTTCCTGGTGGACGTGGGTCTGGACTACCTCACCCTGGACCGGGCGGCCAACACCCTCTCCGGGGGGGAGGCCCAAAGGATCCGCCTGGCCACCCAGGTGGGCTCGGGGCTCACCGGGGTGCTTTACGTGCTGGACGAACCCTCCATCGGCCTCCACCCCCGGGACAACCAGCGCCTCATCAAAACCCTCAAGCGCCTCCAGGCCCTGGGGAACACCCTCATCGTGGTGGAGCACGACGAGGAGACCATGCGGGCTGCGGACTGGATCGTGGACATGGGCCCGGGGGCGGGGATCCACGGGGGGGAGGTGGTGGCGGAAGGCCCCCTGGAGGCCATCCTGAATAGCCCAAGAAGCCTCACCGGGGCCTACCTCCGGGGGGAGAAGCGGATCCCCGTGCCCCGGGAAAGGCGGAAGGGGAACGGAAAGTGGCTGGTCCTCAAGGGGGCCAGGGCCAACAACCTGAAGGGGGTCACCCTGAGGATCCCCCTGGGCCGCTTTGTGGCCGTGACCGGGCCCTCGGGAAGCGGCAAGAGCACCCTTATCCACGACGTGCTCTACGCCGCCCTTGCCCAAAAGCTCATGCGGGCCAAGACCGTCCCCGGGCCCTACGAGGCCCTGGAGGGCCTCGAGCACCTGGACAAGGTCATTGAGATAGACCAGTCCCCCATCGGCCGCACCCCCCGCTCCAACCCCGCCACCTACACCGGCATCTTTGACGAGATCCGCGACCTCTTCGCCAAAACCCCGGAGGCCAGGAAAAGGGGGTACGGCCCCGGCCGCTTCTCCTTCAACGTGAAGGGGGGGCGGTGCGAGGCCTGCGGGGGGGACGGGACGGTGAAGATTGAGATGCTCTTCCTCCCCGACCTCTACGTGCCCTGCGAGGTGTGCAAGGGCAAGCGCTACAACAAGGAGACCCTGGAGGTGAAGCTCAGGGGGAAGAGCATCGCCGACGTCCTGGACATGACCGTGGAGGAGGCCATGGAGTTCTTCCAAAACGTTCCCACCATCGCCCGCAAGCTCCAGCTCATGGTGGACGTGGGCCTGGGCTACATGAAGCTGGGCCAGCCCTCCCCCACCCTCTCCGGGGGCGAGGCCCAGCGGATCAAGCTGGCCACGGAGCTTGGGCGCAAGGCCACGGGCCGCACCCTCTACATCCTGGACGAGCCCACCACCGGCCTCCACTTTGACGACGTGGCCAAGCTCCTAGACGTCCTCCACCGCCTGGTGGAGGCGGGGAACACCGTGGTGGTCATTGAGCACAACCTGGACGTGGTGAAGACCGCAGACTGGGTCATCGACCTGGGCCCCGAGGGGGGGGACCGGGGCGGGGAGATCGTGGCCGAGGGCACCCCGGAGGAGGTGGCCCGTTCGGGAAGCCCCACCGGGGTCTTCCTGGCCAGGATCCCCGAGATCGCCGGGCGGATCGGGGTGGCGGCGGATTAAGTACCCCACCTAAGCTCGCGCTTCGGTGGGGGCCCCAAAGGGTTCTCCCCCTCCCGCGGGCGGGTTCTAAAGGTTAGGGACAGGAAGGAGCAGGGTGGCCGCCTCCTCTAGCCAGCGGGCGAAGGCCTTTAGGCCCCTTTGGTACATGGCCTGGCGCCTGGCCTTCTTGTCCTTGATCTCCAGGGAGGGCACCAGGCCCCAGTTGGCGTTCATGGGCTGGAAGCCCTCGGGGTTAGCCATGGCCAAGAAGCGCACCAGGGCCCCCAGCATGCTCTCCTCCGGGGGGGCGGTGGGGGGAAGGCCGAGGGCCCTTTTGGCGGCGTTGAGCCCGGCGAGGAAGCCCGTGGCCGCGCTTTCCAAATACCCCTCCACCCCCGCCAGGACCCCGGCGGCAAAGAGGCCCTCCCTTTCCTTGAACTCCAGGGTCTCCCCAAGGAGCCTGGGGGCGTTCAGGTAGGTGTTCCGGTGCATGACCCCGTAGCGCACGATCTCAGCGTTTTCCAGCCCGGGGATCATCTGGATAAGGCGCTTCTGCTCGGGCCACTTGAGGCCGGTCTGGAAGCCCACCAGGCTCCACATCCGCCCCGCCTTGTCCTCCTGGCGAAGCTGGACCACGGCGAAGGGCTCCCGCCCCGTGCGGGGATCTTTGAGCCCCACGGGCTTCATGGGGCCGAAAAGGAGGGTCTGGTAGCCCCGGCGGGCGAGCTCCTCCACCGGCACGCAGGCCTCAAAGAACTCTAGCCCCTCCCAAGGGTGGGGGGTGTGGCGCTGGGCCTCGAGGAGGGCCTCGTAGAAGCGCCGGTACTCCTCCTCGGTCATGGGGCAGTTGATGTAGTCCGCGCTCTGGCCGTAGCGCCCCGCGCGGAAGCACCTCGTGAGGTCAATGCTCTCGTAGAGGACGATGGGGCTTGCGGCATCGTAGTAGGCCAGGAAGTGGTCCCCGAAGCACCGCTTTAGGGCCTCCGCCAGGGCCTCCCCCGTAAGGGGGCCTGTGGCGAGGACCGTGATCCCTTCCGGAATCTCCCGCACCTCCTCCCGCACCACCGCCAAAAGGGGATGGGCGGAAAGCCTCTCGGTGATGTAGGCGGAAAACTCCTCCCGGTCCACGGCCAAGGCCCCCCCGGCGGGGACCCGGGCCCTATGGGCGGCCTCCATGACCAGGCTCCCCGCAAGGCGCATCTCCGCCTGGAGGAGGCCCTTGGCCTGGGTCTCCCCTTCGCCCCCCAAGGAGTTGGAGCAGACGATCTCCGCGAAGCGGCCCGTGGCGTGGGCCGGGGTCATGCGGTGGGGCCGCATCTCAAAAAGGCGCACGGGCACCCCGAGGCGGAGGAGGGTCCAGGCGGCCTCGCTCCCCGCAAGCCCGGCGCCCACCACGTTCACCCGTTCCATCCTTCCCACTCTAGCAGGGGAAAGCCCCCCGGAAAAGTGGCCTATAATGGCCCCGTGGGCCTGGCCAAGCGCATCATCCCCTGCCTGGACGTCCACGCGGGCCGCGTGGTGAAGGGGGTGAACTTCGTAAACCTTAAAGACGCGGGGGACCCGGTGGAGGCCGCCCGGGCCTACGACGGGAGCGGGGCGGACGAGCTGGTCTTCCTGGACATCTCCGCCACCCACGAGGAGCGGGCCATCCTCCTGGACGTGGTGGCCAAGGTGGCGGAGTCCGTCTTCATCCCCCTCACCGTGGGGGGCGGGGTGCGGAGCCTCGAGGACGCAAGGAGGCTCCTAAGGGCGGGGGCGGACAAGGTGAGCGTGAACTCCGCGGCCGTAAAGCGCCCCGAGCTCATCGCCGAGCTTGCCGACCACTTTGGGGCCCAGGCGGTGGTCCTGGCCATAGATGCCCGCTGGAGGGGGGACTTTCCCGAGGTCCACGTGGCGGGGGGGCGCATCCCCACGGGCCTCCACGCGGTGGAGTGGGCCGTGCGGGGGGCGGAGCTTGGGGCCGGGGAGATCCTCCTCACCAGCATGGACCGGGACGGCACCAAGGAGGGGTACGACCTGAGGCTCACGGAGAGGGTGGCCCGAGCGGTAAACGTGCCCGTCATCGCCAGCGGCGGCGCGGGGCGGATGGAACACTTCCTGGAGGCCTTTGCCGCGGGGGCGGAGGCCGCCTTGGCCGCCAGCGTCTTCCACTTTGGGGAAATCGCCATCCCGGAGCTCAAGCGCTTCCTGGCCCAAAGGGGTGTGGAGGTGCGCCTTGATTGACCTTTCCCAGGTGCGCTTTGACGAAGGGGGCCTGGTGCCGGTGGTGGTGCAGGATGCCCGTACGAGGGAGGTTCTCACCCTGGCCTACGCCAACCGGGAGGCCCTGGAGGAGACTCTAAGGACAAGGAGGAGCACCTTTTACAGCCGAAGCCGAAAGGCCCTCTGGCGCAAGGGGGAAACCTCGGGGCACGTGCAGGAGGTGGTGGAGGTCCTCCTGGACTGCGACGGGGATGCGGTGGTCTACCGGGTCCTCCCCCAAGGCCCCGCCTGCCACACCGGGGAACGGAGTTGCTTCCACCGGCCCCTCCTTTCAGGAAAGCCTCCCTTGGGCTTCGTCCTGGCCCAGGTCTACGCCACCATAGAAGAGCGCCTGAAGACCCTTCCCGAGGGGAGCTACGTGGCCCGCCTGCACCGGGAGGGGCTGGACCGCATCCTGAAGAAGATCGGGGAGGAGGCGGGGGAGGTGATCATCGCCGCCAAGAACCATAGCCCTGAGGAGCTCCGCCACGAGGCCGCGGACCTCCTCTTCCACCTCCTTCTGGTCCTAGCGGAGGAAGGGGTGGACCTCGAGGCCCTGGCGGAGATCCTCTGGGCGCGGCACCGGCCGGGCCCGGTATGATGGAACCATGGAAATTGAGCGCCGGCTAGTCCTGGAGGTGGTGCGGGTCACGGAACAGGCGGCCCTCTCGGCCAGCCGCTTCGCGGGCAAGGGGGACAAGGAGGCGGTGGACGAGGCAGGCACGGAGGCCATGCGCCGCGTCCTGAACGAACTTCCCATCCGGGGCACGGTGGTCATCGGGGAAGGGGAGATGGACGAGGCCCCCATGCTCTACATCGGCGAGGTCTTGGGCCAGGGGGGGGTGGAGGTGGACATCGCCGTGGACCCCGTGGAGGGCACCACCACCGCGGCCAAGGGCCTCCCCAACGCGGTCACCGTCATCGCCATCAGCGAAAAGGGCGGGCTCTTCCACGCCCCCGACATGTACATGGAAAAGCTCATCGTCCCCCCACCCGCGGCGGGCCTGGTGGACCTCACCTGGCCCGTCTCCGCCAACCTCAAGGCCCTGGCCCTGGCCCTGCAGCGGTCGGTGGAGGACCTGGTGGTCGTGGTCCTGGACCGGCCCCGGCACGAACGGCTCATCCGGGAGATCCGTGAGGCCGGGGCCCGGGTCAAGCTCATCTCCGACGGGGACGTCATCGCCGCCCTGGCCGCAGCCATCCGGGGCACGGGGGTGCACGCGGTGATGGGGGTGGGCGGGGCCCCGGAAGGGGTTCTGGCCGCCGCCGCCCTAAAGTGCCTCGGGGGGGAGATCCAGGCCCGCTTCACCCCCCAAAACGAGGAGGAGCGGGCCCGCCTCCGGGCCATGGGGGGAGACGAAGGGCGGGTCTACCGCACGGAGGACCTGGCCCCGGGGCGGGAGATCGTCTTCGCCGCCACCGGCATCACCGACGGGGATATCCTCCAAGGGGTGCGCTTCTTCGGCGGGGGCGCCCGGACCCACTCCATCGTCATGGGCCACGCCACCCGGGTGGTGCGTTTTATAGATTCCATTCACCTTTTTGAGACGGGGGCCCGGGTGACCATCCGGGTTTAATAAACTGAAGGGGTGCCCAAGGGATACCGGGAAGACGAAGCCTGGCGGCTGGCTCTGGATTTCTTTGGGGGGGACGAACTGCGGGCCGGGGTGTTCCTCGGCCGCTACGCCCTTCGGGATGAGGAGGGCCGCCTTCTAGAGGCCACCCCCGAGGAGCTTTGGCAAAGGCTCGCCCTGGGGGTGGCCCGGGTGGAGCGGGGGGCAGAAGGGGAGGTGCTGAGGCTCCTGGCGGACTTCCGCTTCGTCCCCGGGGGGCGGATCCTCTTTGGCCTCGGGAACTGGCGGAAGAGCACCCTCTTCAACTGCTACTTCATCCCCATCCGGGAAGACTCCGTGCGGGGCATCGCCCGCTTTTTGGAAGAGGCCATGCGCACCTTCGCCTACGGGGGCGGGGTAGGCACCAACGCAGACGTCCTCCGCCCTCGAGGGGCCAAGGTGGGCAACGCCGGGGTGGAAAACTCGGGGGCGGTGAGCTTTTTAGAGCTCTTCTCCACCCTGGCGGGGGTCATGGGGTCAAGCGGCGGCCGGCGGGGAGCCCTCATGCTCACCTTCTCCGACACCCACCCCGAGCTCCCCGCCTTCATAGAGGCCAAAACCGATCCCGAGAGGCGGCGCATCCGCCACGCCAACCTCTCCGTGCGGGTTACGAACGCCTTCCTCGATGCCGCCCTGGCAGACAGCCCCTGGACGCTACGCTTCACCACGCCCCGGGAGGAGATCCGGAAGGTGGTGGAGGCCAAGGAGGTGTGGCAGGCCCTGGTGGAAGCCGCTTGGAAAAGTGCGGAGCCTGGCCTCCTCTTCTGGGACCGGATCCGCACCTGGGCCACGGCCCAGTACGGGGGCCTCGAGGTCCAAGGGGTGAACGTCTGCGGGGAGGTGCCCATGGAGCCCTACGGGGCCTGCAACCTGGGGAGCCTGAACCTGGCGGCCTTCGTCCGGGCCCCCTTCACCCCTAAGGCCCGGCTGGATTTCGCCGCCCTGGAGGAGGCCGCCATGGGGGCGGTGCGCTTCCTGGATGCCATCGTGGACCTGGGCAAAAACCGCCACCCCCTCAAGGCCCAAAGGACGGCCTCCTTAAGAAGCCGCCGCATCGGGCTTGGGGTGATGGGCCTGGCGGATGCCCTGGCCATGCTGGGCCTCCCCTACGGCTCGGATGAGGCCCTGGCCCTGGCGGAAGAAACCCTGCGGCGCATCAAGGAGGCCGCCTACTGGGAAAGCACCCGCCTGGCGGAAGCCAAGGGGGCCTTCCCCGCCTTTGACCCCAGGGCCCACCTCCAAAGCCCCTTCATCCAGGCCCTGCCCGAACCCCTCCTCCTGGGGGTGGAAAAGGGGCTCCGCAACGCCGCCCTTCTCTCCATCGCCCCCACGGGCTCCATCTCTCTCCTGGCTGGGGTGACGAGCGGGATAGAACCCATCTTCGCCCTCACCTACCTCCGGCACGCGGGGGGGCAGGTTTACCTGGCGGAGCACCCCCTTCTGAAGCGCTATCGGGAGGCGGGCGGAAAGGGCCTTCCGGACTGGCCCACGGCCCACCAGGTGGATCCCTTCCGGCGGGTGCGCCTCCAGGCGGTGCTTCAGCGGCACGTGGACCAGAGCATCTCCTCCACGGTGAATCTGCCCCGGGAAACCCCCAAGGAGACCGTGGAACAGCTCTTCCTCGCAGCCTGGAAGGAGGGGTGCAAGGGGATCACCGTCTTCCGGGAAGGTAGCCGGGAAGAGGTCATAGAGCCCCTACCCCCCTTGGGCGTGTGCACCTTCTGCCAGGCCCCATGACCCGCTACCGCATCGCCACCCGCCCCCACCTCCCCTACCCCGGGGAGCGCCTAGCCCGGAGGAAGGGCACCGGAGGGGAGTTCTACGAGCTCCGCCCCTACGCGGAAGGGGACGAGGTGCGCCGGGTCCACTGGCGGGCCTACGCCAAGACGGGCCGGCTCTACACCCGGGTGGAAACCGCCCCCGAGCGGGCCCGCTTCCGCTTTTTCCTGGACGAGAGCGAAAGCATGCGCCTCCACGGGAAGCTCCCCTACGCGGAGGAGGTGGCCCGCCTTCTCCTCAAGATCGCCCGCCAGGAAGACGCAAGCGCCCGCCTGGAACGGGGCCCCCTCACCGCCTTAAGGCCGGGAAGGGGGGTTTTGGTCCTCCTCACGGACGGCCTGGACCCCCTGCCCTGGGCCCGCCTCCTTCCCCGGCGGGTGGTCCTGGTCCAGGTGTTGGCCCCTCCGGAACTCAGCCCCCCCTTCCGGGAGGCCCTCCTCCAAGACGTGGAAACGGGAGAGAGCCTGGCCGTGGGGCCGGAGGAGGTGGCGGGCTACAAGGAGGCCCTGGCCGAGCACCTTAAGGCCCTGCGGCGCCTGGCCTTAAGGCGGGGGCGGTACGCCCTCCTACGGGTGGGGGAGGCCCCCCTTCCCAGCCTGGTGCGCCAGGGCGTCCTGGAACTCCTCTAAGCCCAGGGCCGAAAACCGGCCAGGGTCCACGCCCCCTTCCCACCCCGCTAGGCGCCGGTAGGCCTTAAGGGCCTCCTGGAAGGCCTCGGGGTCCAGCCGGGCCTCGAGGTTCCCTTTCCGGAAGGGCTGGAAGAAGCGCTCCGGCAGGCGGTCCTCCTCTGGCCCGATGCCCTCCCGCAGGTTGAAGAGCCGGGTGAGCTGTAGGGTCCTTTCCCCCACCTGAAGCATCTCCTCGGGGGAAAGGCGCCAGCCGGTGGCGGCGTAAACCGCCTCCTGCCACTCCTCTGGGGTCCAGGGGACGAAATCGCAGAGGACCAGGCTGTTTACGAAGCCCCGCTCCCGGGTCTTGGCCCAAAGCATCCGCACCTTGGCCTCGGAGAGGTCCTCCACAGGCAAGGGTGCGAAGTCCTCCCCGTAGAAGCGGAGCTCCTTCAGGGCCCGGCCCTCCTTGGCGAAGGCGGTATCGTGGAGGTTGTGGTTGTGGTCGGCCCCCGTGGGGCTCACCGCGTACCCCACCCCTAGGGCGCGCTTGTACCGGGGGTCGTGCATGGGCACCTCCTGGCCCTTCACGTGCATGGCGAGCTCCGGGTGGCCCAGGATCTCCGCAAGCCGCTTGGCCCCCTGGGCCAGAAGTTCCCCCAAACGCCCCTCCTTCCGGACGAGCCTCTCTATGGCGGCGATGAGGACATCCCCGTTGCTAAAGCGTAGGCCCAAGCCCTCATCGTCCAGATAGCCCTTTTCCACCGCCTCCATGGCGCAGGCGATGGTCACCCCCACCCCGATCACGTCCAGACCGTACTGGTTGCAGAGGGTGTTGGCCTTGGTCACCGCATAGGGATCGGTGACCCCGCAGGTGGAGCCCAAAGCCCCCAGGCCCTCGTACTCCGGCCCCCCGTACTCGGGGCGCACATCGTAGCGGCCCGTGCCCTCAATGCGCACCACCTGCTTGCAGCGGATGGCGCAGGCGTAGCAGGTGTCCCGGCCGATGCGGATGCCTAGGGCATCCAGGCTGGTGCCATCCAGGGCCTCGGCCCCTTCCAGGTACCCGTCCAGGAAGTTGTGGCTGGGGAGGACCCCCCGGAGGTTAAAGGGCTTCACCGTGCCCACGGTGCCCATGGTGACCAGGCCCGCGGCCCGCTCCATGCGCTCCTCTACCATGCGCCGGGCCAGGCGCTTTAGGAGCTCGGGGTCATGGTAGGCAGGCCGGCTGGTGGGCCTGGCCCGGGCGGAGACCGCCTTCAGCCCCTTGGCCCCCATGACCGCTCCCAGCCCCCCCCGGCCGGCGAAGTGGGCCAGGTCGTGGATGACGTTGGCGGTGAGCACCCGGTTCTCCCCCCCAAGCCCGATCTGGGCCACCCGGGTGGTGGGCCCGTGGGCCTCCTTGAGGAGGGCCTCCACCTCCAAGGGGTCCTTGCCCCAAAGATGAGGGGCGGGGTGGAGATGCACCTCGCCCCCCTCCACGTGGAGGTACACGGGACCTTCCGCCCGCCCCAGGACCACCAGGGCGTCCAGGCCGGCGTTTTTCAGCTCTGCCCCAAAGAAGCCGCCCCCCTCCGCATCCCCATACCCCCCAGTGAGGGGGCTCTTGGCGGCCACGGTGTTGCGGCCGGAGCCGGAAATGGGGGTGCCGGTGAGGACCCCGGGGGCGAAGATCAGGGCGTTTTCTGGGCCCAGGGGGTCTGCTCCCGGGGGCACGTGCTTGAGGAGGAGGTAGGCGGAGAGGGCCCGCCCCCCCAGGTACCGGCGCCAGAAGGCCTCTCCGTAGCGCTCGTACCAGATGCGGCCTGTGGAAAGGTCCACGAAGGCCACGCGGTCGTGGTAGCCCTTGGGCATGGCCTAAGTATACGCCCCGGCGCAAGGGGTCTTGCGCCGGGGCTAAGGGTCCTTGGCCTTAGCGGGTCTTGCCGGAAAGGAGGTCCTCCGCCAGCTTCTGGGCCTTGTCCAGGGCGGTCTTGGGATCCACCCCGTTTAGGATGGCCTCCTTGATGGCCTGGCCCAGGATGTCAAAGCGGATCTGCTCCCACTCCGCCAGGGCGGGCTCCAGCTTGGCGTAGCGGGACTGGCGCACGATGGTGGCGAAATCGGGGTTCTCCGCCACGTAGCTCTGGTATACGGGGTCCTTGAGGGCAGCCTCGGTGACGGGCACATACCCCGTGGCCGTGGCGAAGACCGCCTGGGCCCGGGGGCTGATGACGAACTGGAGGAAGTCCTTGGCCACCGCCTGGGTCTCCTTGGGGCTATTACGGAAAACCACCAGGTTGGTCCCCTGAACCAGGCCATACCCGGGCTGGCCCACTTTCCTTCCAGGCAGGGTGGCCACCCCCAGGTCAAACTTGGCCCCCTGGCGGTAATAGGTGTAGCCCGCGGAGGTGTCCACGCTGAAGGCGTAGGGCCCCGCGCCCAGGTTCTGGTTGATGTAGCCGGAGGTGATGGCCTTGGCCCAGCCCTCCTTCACCCCCCGCTGGAGGAGGCTTAGGGCTTCCACCGCCTCCTTGGAGTTCAGGACCAGGCGGCCCCCCTTCAGGTACTCCCCACCCAGGTTGAAGAAGAAGTAGGCGAAGGTGGAGGCGTCGGGCTGGAACCAGTAGACCGGGCCCCCCTCCGCCTGAGACAGGCGGCGGCTTAGGGCCACGAGCTCCTCCAGGGTGGCCGGAGGCTTGGCCTTGTGCTTGCGGAGGAGGTCGGCGTTGTAGTAGAGGACCTGGATGCTCTTGTTGAAGGGCACCCCGTAGACCAGGCCCCCAAAGCGGACCCCGTTCAGGAAGGTGAGGTTCACCCCCTGGAGACGGACGCCCAGGGTTTCAATGGGGAGGAGGGCCTGGGCCTCGAGGTAAAGGGCGATGTTGTTCTCGTAGGCCTGGGCCATGGTGGGCACATTGCCCGCGGCGAAGGCGGCCTTGATCTTGGTGGAAAGGTCCCGGTAGCCCCCCTGGGGCACCGGGCGGACGCACCGGCCCTGCTGGGTCTTGTTGAACTCCAGCACCAGGTTCTCCAGGGCGGCCTTGGGGGCCCCGCCGGTAAAGCCGTGCCAAAGCTCGGCCACCACCTTGGCCTTGGCGCACTGCTCCTTGATCGCGTCCTCGGGTTTGGCCCCCTGGGCCAGGGCCAGGCTCAACACCGCCGGGAGAAGAAGCCAACCTTTCATAGACACCACCGCCCCCAGTCTACCCTGAACCCGGTCAGATGGGCGTCAAGGCCAGGGTAGCCCAGCGGGTCATTTGAGCCCCGAGCGGGCGATGCCCTCGGTGAACTGGCGCTGGGCCAGGAAGTAGCCCAGGATGACCGGTAGGATGACGAAGGTGCTTGCGGCCATCAGGGCCCCGTAGTCCGAGCCCGCCTCCTGGACAAAGGCCTGAAGCCCCAGCTGCACCGTGCGCATCTCCGGGCGCTGGGTAACGATAAGGGGCCAAAGGAGAGCATTGTAGGCCCCAAGGAAGGTGAAGATGCCGTAGGAGATCATGCCCGGCACGGCCAAGGGCAAGGCGATGCGGAAAAGCTGGGTTAAGGGCCCTGCCCCGTCTATGCGGGCCGCGTCAAAGAGGTCCTGAGGAAGAGAAAGGAAAAACTGCCGCAGGAGGAAGACCCCAAAGACCGAGGCCAACCAAGGGACGATGAGGGCGTAGTAGGTGTCCAACCAGCCCAGCCGGGCCAGAAGGACGTAGTTGGGGATGAGGAGGACCTCCCCCGGCACCATCATGGTGGCCAGGATGAGGACGAACACCCCCTCCTTCCCGGGAAAGGGGATGCGGGCCAGGGCAAAGGCCGCCAGGGCCGCCAGGAAGAGGCCCACCGCCACCTGGGTGAGGGCGGTGAAGAAGCTGTTGAAGAAATAGCGGCCCCATGGGGCAGCCCGCCAGGCCTCGAGGTAGTTGTGGAAGACATACCCCAAGGCCCCGGGGGCGATGTTCACCCACTCCAGCCGCCAGAACTCCCCCTGGGAGCGCAGGGCATCGGGAGGGAGGGGGGGATCGAGGGGCAACGCCTTGGGCCAGAGGACCACCAGGGGTAGGACCCCGAAGGTCTCCTCCGTGGTGTTTTGGAGGCGGATGCGCCAGGCCCCCTCCCCATACGCCACCTCCACCCGGGTCCCCTCCGCCCGGGGGTCCACGAAGGCCCCCGGGGTCCGGGGCACGAAGGCCCGGGGGGCCTCCTCCCCCTCTGGGGCCGGGAAGCGGAGCTCGAGGCTCCGCCCGGGGCCCACCCCCCCCCAAAGGGGGCTATCCCCCAGCCTGGCCGCCTTGAGCCAGTTCTCTGGCTTCATCCGCTCAGGCCACCAGATGGGCTTTGCCTGAAGGGCCTCCTGCGGGCTTTTGAGGCTGGTGGCCAGCATCCAGTAGAAGGGGAAGGCCATGATGACCCCCCCGAAGAGGAGAAGGGCGTGCACCAGGAAGGTGCCCAGGCTACGCCCCATAGTGCACCCGCCTTTCCAGGATCCGGCGCTGGAGGAGGGTCAGGGCCAGGATGAGGAGGAAGGTGAGGGTGGCGATGGCGCTGGCGTAGGAGAAGTCCGCATCCCTAAAGCCCTTGTTGTAAAGATAAAAGGCCACGGTGAGGGTGTCCTGCAAAACCCCCCCTGTGGGGGTGAGGACGTAGACCTGGGTGAAGACCTGAAAGGCCCCGATGAGGCCTAAGGTTAAGAGGAAGAAGAGGGTGGGGGAAAGGAGGGGCCAGGTGATGTGGCGCTGCTTTTGCCAAAAGCTCGCCCCGTCCAACTCCGCGGCCTCGTAGTACTCCTTGGGGATGCTCTGAAGCCCCGCCAACAGGATGACCACCTGGTACCCCAGGAAATGCCAAAGGCTCATGACCATCACCGCCAAAAAGGCCAGGCTCGGACCCGCAAGAAAGCCCTGGACCTCGAGGCCCAAGGGCTCCAACAGGAAGGCGAAGACCCCCTTGGGGGTGTTGAGCCAGTCCAGGCCCGGGGTGCCCAAAAGCCAGTTCAGGAAGCCAAACCCGGGGTGGTAGATCCAACGCCACACCGCAGCGGCCGCGGTGAGGGCGGTGATGTAGGGCAGGAAGAAAAGGGTCCGGTAAAGGCCCTGGAAGGCGATGCGCAGGTTTAGAAGGATGGCCACCCCCGTGGCCAGAAAAAGCCCGGTAGGCACGGTGAAGAGCACGTACCAGAAGGTATTGCCCAAAGCCCGCCAGAAGAGGGGGTCCCGGAGGAGGATGGCGTAGTTCTCCAGGCCCGCGAACTCCGCCTTCCGCAGGAAGTTCACCTTCTCAAAAAGGCTGAGGTAGAAGGCGTAAAGGGTGGGAAAAACCTGCCAGATGAGGAGGAGGGCCAAAAAGGGCCAGACGAAAAGCCACCCGTAAAAGGCCCCCTGATCCTTCTCGGGAAGGCGGTGGCCCTCCAGGAGGAAAAGGGCCAAAACCGCCAGCACCGGCGCCCAGGGCCAGGCCCAGGCGAAAAGCCCAAGGAGGAGAAGGGCGTACCGCCCCCCCCAGCGCAGGCCCCAAAGGGCCACGGTCCCATAGAAGCCCAGGGCCAGGTACTCCCCCCAAAGGGGAAGGAAGCCCAGGGCCCGGGCGTGGGCCGCCAGGGTGAGGAGCACACCAAGCCCAAGGGCAAGGGGAAAAGGATAGAACCGCATCCCGGGAAAGTATACCTAAGGGCATAAGATGGGGGGCGTGTGGACCCTGGTCCTGGACACCGCTACCCCCTACCTGGCCCTGGGCCTCTTCCGGGGGGAGGAGGGGCTTGGGCGGGTGGTGCGGCTGGAACGGCGCCACGAGGAGCACCTCTTCCCCCTCATGGACGAGCTCCTAGAGGAGGTGGGGGTGGGAAAGGAGGAGATCGGCGCCTTGGTCTTGGGGGAAGGCCCGGGCTCCTACACCGGGATCCGCATCGCCCTGGCTGCGGGGGAAGGCGTGGCCCTGGCCCTTTCCGCCCGGGTCTACGGGGTGAACTCCCTCCTGGCGGCCTGCTGGCCCTTTCTGGAGGAGGGAGGACCTTCCCTCACCCCCCTCTTCACCGCTAGGAACCGGCTCTACTACGGGGCCACCTACGCCAAGCGCGAGGGGAAGCCGGTGGAGCTCCACCCTCCCACCCGCTGGAAGGCGGAGGAGCTCCCCCAGGGAACCCTCCTCCTGGACGCCCCGCCGGACCCTCGGGCCCTCTATGAGCTCCTCCCCTTCGCCCACCCTGGGCTCAACCCCCTTTACCTCTAGTCCGCGGCCACCCTGGGAGGTGTGGGGTAGAGGTGGCTGGGGAGGGGCTCGCGGAAGGGGATCCCCTTGAGCCCCTGGGCCATGCGCACCAGGTTTTCCCCGGCGATGCGGAGGTCCTCTAGGAGCTCAGGGTTCTCCTCCAGGCGCCCAAGCCCCTTGCGGTGGGCATAGACCAGGCCCAGGGGGGCCAGGACAAAGCCCATGTAGGCCAAGGGGAGGAGCATCTGGGAAAGGGCCTGGGAAGCCCCCTCCTCCTCGGCCACAGCCAGGAGAGCCATGGGCTTGCCCAGGTTAAGAAGGCCCTGGTTTTCCATGGAGGTCATCCGCTCCAGAAGGGCCTTCAGCCGGGCGGAGACGCTGAACCAGTAGACGGGGGTGGCGAAGACCACCGCATCCGCCTTCAGGATGCGCTCCGCAATGGGGCCGAACCCGTCCCACGGCCCCTGGACGCAGGTCTCGGGGCCGCAGGCCGCGGGGTCCAGGGAGTAGTTCCCCGCGCAAAAAGGAAAGGGGTGCTTCACCAGGTCCAACCGCTCCGTGTACGCCCCCTGGTCCCGGGCAGCTTCCAAAACCCTTTCCAAAAGTTCCGCGGTAAACCCATCCGTTCTGGCCGAGGCGTTGACGCCTAAGACGCGTAAGCCCATACTCATCACCCAACGACTAAACCTCTTTTAGTATATCGGGCTCACTTCGGGCTGCCAAGCCCCCGCCACGAACTCCCCCATGCCCCGGGCCCGGACCCGGTAGCCAAGGAGGGTCCCCTCCCCCACCACCGGCCCTTCCCAGTAGGCCACACGGGTGGTGCGGGAAAGGATCTCCCCTTCCGGAAAGAGGGCCCCCAAGCGGAGGTCCAAGGCCTCTCCCCAAAGCCGCCACGCCAGGGCGTAGGTGCGGCCTGAGGGAGAGGTCCAGGTGGAAAGGGGTTCCAGCTTAAGGTCCAGGGCCTCCGCCCGGCCCATGGGGTCCACCCGGCTCCCCAGGACCTGGACCACCCGGCCTTCCCGGTCCTTGACCCGGTAGGCCATGAGCTCGGAGCCGTCGGAGAGGTGGAGGCCGAACCAGTCCCAGGTGGCGGAGACCCCGGAAAGCTGCTCCCCCCACTGGTGGTCCAGCCAGGCCTCCCCCTGGACGGCCTCCTCCCCCACCCTGCCCAGGGCAACAACGCGGGTGTAGGACTGGTAGCACATCCGCCCCGTGGCCTCCGTGCCGGAGTAGCCGGGGGGGTGGACCACCGGGGGCTTCGCCGGAAGAAAGCGGAGGTCCAGAAGGGGGGCCTGAAGGCGGAACCCCTCCCCTTCCCGGAAGAAGCGGTAGGCTCCGAGCTCCAGGCTGGGCCCTATATGGGCCTCGCCCTTAGGGGCCAGGAAGTCGGAAGCCTCGAGGAAGCGCCTTTCCCCGGTCCTGAGGTCGGTAAGGGCCAGATGGACGGCATGGAAGGGGCCGAAAAGCTCCCCCGGCAGGCCAAAGATCCGGTAGCCGGGCGGGGGAAAGGCCTTGAAGAAGGCGAAGTGAAAGGCGTAGGGCCCCACCCAACCCGAGGCGTACCACCACTCCAGGGGGGCGGGCTTGGGGTCCCAGTCCGCGGGGTTGGGAAGGCTAAGGGGGTCCACCCGGAGCAAGGTGGGCGCGCAGGCGGAAAGGAGGAGGAGAACCCAAAGGCTAAGCCTCATTTTCCCAATGATACCCAAAAGCCCTACCCCCTCCTTGGCCTGCGATACAGTAAGGCCCGTGACCGACACCCACGCCCATCTGGACTTCCTGGACCCAAAGGAGCTCGAGGAGGCCCAGGCCCACCTCCCAGAGCTGAAAGCGGTCCTCACCCTGGGGGTGGACCCCACCCGCTGGGAGAGGACCCTGGCCCTGGCCCAGGGGAACGTCTACGCCACGGTGGGCCTCCACCCCACCTCCGCCCACCTCCTCTCCCCGGAGGTGGAGGAGGCTCTAAGGCACTACGCCCGCCACCCCCGGGTGCGGGCCATCGGGGAGACGGGGCTGGACTACCACTGGACCCCAGAGACCAGGCCCGCCCAGCTCAGGGCCCTGGACTTTCAGGCGGCCCTGGCGGAGGCCCTGGACCTTCCCCTTATCCTCCACGTGCGCAGCAAGGACGGGAGGGCGGAGGAGGAGCTTGCGGGGTGGATCCTGCAAAACCGGCCCAAGAAGGCGGTGCTTCACGCCTTCTCTGGCCACCCCGCCCTGGAGAGGGCAGGCCTCGAGGCGGGGGCCTACTTCAGCTTCGCCGGCCCCCTCACCTACAAGAAGAACGAGGCCTTAAGGGAGGCGGCAAGGAGGCTTCCCCGAAAGAGGCTTCTCGTGGAGACGGATAGCCCCTTCCTCCCCCCAGAGCCCTTCCGGGGCCAACGGAACCGCCCCCACTGGGTGCGCCACACCCTTGCCCGCCTGGCCGAGACCCTTGGGGTAAGCTTTGAGGAGGCGGAGGCCCTCACGGACAAAAACGCCGAGGGCCTTTTCCGGTGGTCGGCATGAAGCGCCTCTTCGCCCTTCTTTTCCTCCTGGGCTTGGCCCTGGCCGCGCCCCGGCTGGTGGTGGAGCCCGAAGACGGCCTTGCGCCCCTCCTCGAGCTCATCGGGGAGGCCCGGGAAGAGATCCTGGTGAAGATGTACCTCTGGACCCCAAGCCGCACGGACCTGGTGGAGGCCCTGGGCCAGGCGGTGGCCCGGGGGGTTAAGGTGCGAGTCCTCCTGGAGCGGGAGCCCTCCGGGGGTCGGGTGGACCTCTCCGTCTACCAGGCCCTAAAGGACCGGGGGGTGGAGGTAAAGCTCACCCAGCCCTTCCGCTTCGTCTTCGTCCATGAAAAAAGCCTGGTGGTGGACGGGAAGAAGGCCTGGGTGGGCACCATGAACTTCACCGGCAGCTCCTTCAGCGCCAACCGGGAGTACGCCCTCATCCTGGACGACCCGGAAAGCGTCCGGGAGATCCGCCGGGTCTTCCAAGCGGACTGGACGGGGAAACGGCTGGACTTGAGCCGGGCCCAGCTGGTCTGGGCCCCAAGCCGCACCCTAGGGGGCGTTCGGGAGGGGAACGCCCGGGAGGTCCTCCTGGGGATGATCCAGGGGGCCAGGCGGGAGCTTTTCCTGGAGCACCAGGCCATGGCCGACCGGGAGGTCCTGGAGGCCCTGAAGGCCGCCCTGAAGCGAGGGGTGAAGGTGCGGCTTTTGGGAAGCCCCCAGGAGGAAGGGGACACCTACTTCCTCCAGGGAGCCCTGGAGCTTAGGGAGGCGGGGGCCGAGGTGCGCTTCCTCCCTTCCCCCTACGTCCACGCCAAGGTCCTGGTGCGGGACGGGGAAGAAGCCCTGGTGGGGAGCATCAACCTGAGCGCCAACAGCCTAAACGCCAACCGGGAGCTCTCCGTGCGCTTGGGGCAGGGGGAGGCCTTGAGAAGGCTTCTAAAGGTCATGGAAGAGGACTGGGCCAAGGCGCTTCCGGAAAACCCCTTTGCCCTGCCCCCCCTGGAAGGGGTGATCCTCTGGACGGAGGCCCCCCAGCACTACGGGCGCGTGGCCACGGTGGAAGGGGTCATCCGGCGGGTGGAGGACCGGGGCACGGTGGCCTTCCTCCACTTCGGGGAAGGGGAAAGCGACTTAAGGCTTGTGGTCTTCCCCCGAAGCTACGGCCTTTTCGCCCAGCCCTTCCCCCAAAGCTACCTGGGCAAGAGGGTTTTGGCCCGGGGGCGGATCGTGATCTACGCCGGGTACTACGAGATCGTCCTGGAAGACCCTAGCCAGCTGGAGGTGGTGGGTGGAGGCCCTTGAGGCCCTAGGCTACGAGGTCTTTCAGGAGGAGGGTTACTGGGTGGGGGAGAAGCGCCGGGGGAACCTCCTTTTCCGGATATACCTTTCCCCTAAAGGGGATGTGCGCCTGGTGAAGCGGCGGCTTCTTCTAGAGGAGGCGGAAGAGCGCACCCTCAAGGGCGTTTCCGGCACCTGGGCCAGGCGGCGCTGGGAGGAAGCGGACTTCTTCACCGTGGCCCCCCTCGAGGCCCTCCCCGGCCTGATCCTGGCCTGGGAGGCGCTTGACGCGGGGGAGGCCGCCCCCTAAACTGGAGGGCAACATGCACCCCGTGGCCCTGAACAACGCCTAACAGGGGGGCTTGAAAACCCCCCCGGCAAGCCATGGCCGGGGGGGTTCGGCTTAGGGAGGGAAGATGCGCGTTCTGGTAAAGGACCTAAGGGAACACGTGGGGAAACAGGTGGAGCTTTGGGGCTTTTTGCACTGGCGGCGGGATCTGGGCAAGATCCAGTTCCTCCTCCTAAGGGACCGGACGGGGATTGTCCAGGTGGTGACCGGGGGGCAGAAACTCCCCTTACCCGAGTCCAGCCTCAAGGTGCGGGGGGTGGTGGTGGAAAGCCCCAAGGCCCCGGGGGGCCTCGAGGTCCAGGCGGAGGCCATAGAGGTCCTCTCCCCCGCCCTGGAGCCCACCCCGGTGGAGATCCCCAAGGAGGAGTGGCGGGCCCACCCCGACACCCTCCTGGAGTACCGCTACGTGACCCTAAGGGGCGAGAAAGCCCGCGCCCCCCTAAAGGTCCAAGCCGCCTTGGTGCGGGGCTTCCGGCGGTACCTGGACCGGGAAGGCTTCACGGAGATCTTCACCCCCAAGGTGGTGCGCGCCGGGGCGGAAGGGGGCTCGGGGCTTTTCGGGGTGGACTACTTTGAGAAAAGGGCCTACCTGGCCCAGTCCCCCCAGCTCTACAAGCAGATCCTGGTGGGGGTGTTTGAGCGG
This sequence comes from Thermus sp., assembly GCF_037444525.1. Classification (GTDB taxonomy): domain Bacteria; phylum Deinococcota; class Deinococci; order Deinococcales; family Thermaceae; genus Thermus. The sequence goes on from NZ_JBBIMD010000022.1 coordinate 26,693, forward strand.
GTTTACGAGGTGGCCCCCGTATGGCGCATGGAGGAGCACCACACCAGCCGCCACCTGAACGAGTACCTCTCCCTGGACGTGGAGATGGGCTTCATTGAGAGCGAGGAGGAGGTCATGGACCTAGAGGAAAAGCTCCTCCAGGAGATGCTGGAAGAGGCCCTCACGGGCGCGGGGGATGAGATCCGCCTTCTTGAGGCGGAGTGGCCCTCCTTCCCTCAGGACATCCCCCGCCTCACCCACAAGGAGGCCCGGAGGATCCTGAAAGAGGAGCTCGGCTACCCCGTGGGCCAGGACCTCTCCGAGGAGGCGGAAAGGCTCCTTGGGGAGTACGCCAAGCACCGCTGGGGCACGGACTGGCTCTTCGTCACCAAGTACCCCCAGGCCCTAAGGCCCTTCTACACCCACCCCGAGCCCGACGGCACCACCCGGGGCTTTGACCTTCTCTTCCGCGGCCTGGAGATCACCTCCGGCGGGCAGCGGATCCACCGCTACGAGGACCTTGTAGAGAGCCTAAAGGCCAGGGGCATGGACCCCGAGGGCTTCCAGGGGTACCTGGAGGTCTTCAAGTACGGTATGCCCCCCCACGGGGGGTTCGCCATCGGGGCCGAGCGGCTCACGCAAAAGCTTTTGGGTCTTCCCAACGTGCGCTACGCCCGGGCCTTCCCCCGGGACCGGCACCGGCTTACCCCCTAACCCATCTCCCCACGCTCCTATAGGGGGCCCCACCGCGGGCAAGGCCCGCGGTGGGCTGTTTTAGAACCGGTCAAAGAGGATGGCCCGCTTGACCTCCTCTATGAGCTGGGTCACGGGGATCTCCCGGGGGCAGGCCTCGGTGCAGTTGTAGGCGGTGCGGCAGCGCCACACCCCGCTCCCTGAGCCCAAGGCCTTGAAGCGCTCCCTCTTACCCCGGTCGCGGGAGTCAAAGATGAAGCGGTGGGCCTGGACGATGGCCGCGGGGCCCAGGTAGGTCCCGTTCACCCAGAAGACGGGGCAGCTGGTGGTGCAAGCTGAGCAAAGGATGCACTTGGTCCCGTGGTCAAACCGCTCCCTTTCCTCCGGGGACTGGAGCCTTTCCCGCTGGGGCGGGGGCTCGTCGTTGATGAGGTAGGGCTTCACCGCCCGGTAGGCGGCGAAGAAGGGCTCCATGTCCACGATGAGGTCCTTTTCCACCGGCAGGCCCCGGATGGGCTCCACGGCGATGGTGTTCCCCAGGTCCTTCACCAGGGTCTTGCAGGCCAGACGGTTCCTGCCGTTGATGAGCATGGCATCGGAGCCGCAGATGCCGTGGCCGCAGCTTCGCCGGAAGGAGAGGGTTCCGTCCCGGTCAGCCTTGACCTTGTGCAGGAGGTCCAGGACCCGGTCCGTGGGCTCGGCCTCCACCTGGTAGGTCTGCCAATGGGGCTTCCCATCCTTGGCGGGGTCAAACCGGAGCACCTTGAGCGTAACCTGCATGCCGCCTCCTAGTAGGTGCGGGCCTTGGGCTCAAACCGGCCCAGGACCACGGGCTTGTAGCGAAAGGCCACCTTGCCGTCTTCCACTTTGTAGGCCAGGGTGTGCTCAAGCCAGTTCTGATCGTCCCGCTCGGGGTAGTCCTCCCGGGCGTGGGCCCCCCGGCTCTCCGTGCGGTTCAGGGCGGAGTGGACCAGGGCCTCGGAGACCTCGAGGAGGTACCCAAGCTCCAGGGCCTCGATGAGCTCGGTGTTGTAGGCCTCGCCCTTGTCCTCTATGGAGATGTGCCGGTAGCGGTCCATGAGCTCCTTCAGGATCTCCACCTGCTTCTTGAGAAGCTCCCCGGTGCGGAAGACGGAGGCGTGGTCCATCATGGACTGCTGGAGCTCGGCCCTGAGGAGGGCCACCTTCTCCTTGCCGGTGGAGTTCTTGATGCGCTCAATGCGTTCCCGGCTCGGGCCCAGGTGCTCCTCGGTGAGCTCGTGGTAGTCCGCGTCCTTGGCGAATCGGGCCGCGTGGATCCCCGCCCGGCGGCCGAAGACCACGAGGTCGCCTAGGGAGTTGGTCCCCAGGCGGTTTGCCCCGTGGAGGCTCACGCAGGCTGCCTCCCCCGCGGCGTAAAGCCCCGGGACCACGGTGTTCTTCTCGTCCCGGATCACCTGACCCCAGAGGGTGGTGGGGATGCCCCCCATGGCGTAGTGGGCGGTGGGCATCACGGGGACAGGCTCCTTCAAGGGGTCCACCCCCAGGTAGACGCGGCTGAACTCGGTGATGTCGGGGAGCTTCTTCTCAATGACCTCCGGGGGCAGGTGGGTGAGGTCCAAAAGGACGTGGTCCTTCTTGGGGCCTACCCCCCGCCCCTCTCGTACCTCCAGGTACATGGCCCGGGCCACCATGTCCCGGGGGGCCAGGTCCTTGATGGTGGGGGCGTAGCGCTCCATGAAACGCTCCCCCAGGGCGTTCCTGAGGATCCCCCCCTCGCCCCGGGCTCCTTCCGTGAGGAGGATGCCCAAGGGGTAAAGCCCCGTGGGGTGGAACTGGTAGAACTCCATGTCCTCCAGGGGCAGGCCCTTGCGGTAGAGGATGGCCTGGAGGTCCCCAGTGAGGGTGTAAGCGTTGGAGGTGACCTTGTAGATCCGCCCGAAGCCCCCGGAGGCGATGACGATGGCCTTGGCCTGGAAGAGGTGGAGCTCGCCGGTGGCGAGCTCATAGGCCACCAGGCCCTTGGCCACCCCATCTTCCAGGATGACGTCCGTGACGTGGAACTCGTTGTAGAAGGTGATGCCCAGCTTCACGCACTGCTGGTAGAGGGTCTGGAGGATCATGTGCCCGGTGCGGTCCGCGGCGTGGGCCGCCCGGTGCACGGGGGCCTTGCCCCAGTCCTTGGTGTGCCCCCCGAAGCGGCGCTGGGCGATCTTGCCGTTGGGGAGCCGGTCAAAGGGGAGGCCCATGTGTTCAAGCTCAACCACCGCCTCAATCACCTCTTTGGCGAAGACCTCGGCGGCGTCCTGGTCCGTGAGGTAGTCCCCCCCCTTGACCGTGTCAAACATGTGCCACTCCCAGTGGTCCTCCTCCACGTTGCCGAGGGCAGCCCCTATCCCTCCCTGGGCGGCCCCGGTGTGGCTCCGGGTGGGGTAGAGCTTGGAGACCACGGCCACGTCCGCGCCTTCCCGGGCGGCGTAGAGGGCGGTGGCCAGGCCCGCCCCTCCCGCGCCCACCACGATGACCTCGTGCCTGTGCGCCATACTAGTTCACCCCGAAATCATGGTTGAAAAGGGAAAGGCTCCCGTAGAAGAAGAGGAAGGCGATGAGGCTGTAGAGCACCACCTTGGTCCAGAAGCGCTTGGCGGGGTCCCGGACCCAGTCGTCCACGACGTAGCGAAGCCCGTTGGCCCCGTGCAGGAGGCCTAGGGCCAGGATGAGCCAGTCGTAGATCTTCCAGGTGGTCTGGGAAAGTCTCTTGGCCACGTACTCGTAGTCTATGGTGTTGAGGTCGGCCAAGATGGCGTTCATCCACATGTGGCCGATGAGGAGGAAGGCCAGGACCACCCCGCTGATGCGCATGAAAACCCACCAGTAGAGCTCGAGGTTGGTGTTGGCCTCGAGCCTCGCCTCCTGGTACCGCTTGGACTTAATCGCCATGGCTACCCCCTAGGATCCCGCCCCCAATCTTGATGAGGAAAGGCAGGTAAAAGACCACGAAGAGCACCCAGACCCCGTACCAAAGGGCCCGCTGGTAGCGCACCCCCCAGGCGGTGAAGTCCAGGAGGATGATCCTAAGGCCGTTGAAGCCGTGGTAGAGCACCCCAGCGATGAGGAGGAGAAGCCCAAGCTGGAACACGGGCTGGTGGTAGAACTTCATGAGCGCGTTGGACACCTCCGGCCCCCACATGGCGCTCCCGATGTTCAGGATGTGGAGAATGAGAAAGACCAGGATGCCAAGCCCCGAGATTCGGTGCAGGTAAAACGCCCACTGCCCTTCTCTGCCCCTGTACATGGCACCTCCTTGCCAGGGCCCATCATACACCTGGGGCCCGGGGAAGGGGCTTTGCTGGAGGCCACAAAGGGCCCCTTATACCCCGCATGGGTATAATGGCTTCTCCCAGAGGAGCAAACCCCCCGCTGACCCCGGGAAAGGGAGAAGGGCAAGACCCTGGGGAGGGGGCCCAGGGGTTTTCCGCGCCAGGACAAGGTATTGACAGGGGGGGGAGGGGGGGGCATAATGGGGGGCGTGCCGCAGGGGGATACCCCGGGGGGCACGGGAAGGAGGTGGTACGGGTGGAACTCTTCGGTTTTGGTCCACACCTGATGCTGGACGGCTACGAGGCCAACCCGGCAAAGCTCCGGGACGCCGAGCTGGTCCGGCGCGTCCTGGACGAGCTCCCCGAGGAAATGGAGATGACCAAGGTCCTGCCCCCCTTCGTCTACAGCTACGGGCCTGGCGGGGAGGACGGGGTGACGGGCGTGGTCATCATCGCCGAAAGCCACATCGCCATCCACACCTTCCCCAAGAAGCGCTTCCTCTCCATTGACATCTTCTCCTGCAAGGCCTTTGACATGAGCAAGGTCTTGAAGAAGCTGGCCGAGGTCTTTGAGATCGGCCGCTACGAGACCTACATGATCCAGCGGGGCAAGGAGTTCCCCAAGGATCCGGAACTGGCCCGGCAGATCGTCCTGGGCGAGCGGGAGTACCTCGAGGCCCGGGTGGGCTAGGCCGCCCGGGACCTTTTCCTTTCATCTTGGACTCATCCTTTCCACCTAGCCTCATGTAAGGAGGCAGGTATGGTGCGAAAGCTCCTTGCGCTGGTCTTCTTGGCGCTGGGTGTGGCTTTAGCCCAAGGTTTCCGGGGGCTCTCCCTGGGCACCTCCTACCCCGAGATCGGGGTCCAGCCCGGGGAGAGCGTAACCTTGACCCTAACCCTGAAGAACTACGGCCTACCGCCCGGCCCCGTGCGGGTGAGCCTGGCGGAGGTGCCCCAGGGGTGGCAGGCGGTGCTCATGGGCGGGGGGCGGCTGGTGCGGGCGGTCTACCTGGCTCCAGACGGCGAGGCCACCCTCACCCTTAAGCTCCAGCCCCCAAAAGAGGTGCGCCCCGGCACCTACCGCTTCCTGGTCACCGCCGAGGGGCTCGGCCAGCGGGCGAGCCTTCCCCTCGCCCTCATCGTGGGGCAAGGCTTGCCCAAGCGGCTCAGCCTCGAGGCCGAGCTCCCCATCCTGAAAGGCCCCCCCACGAGCAGCTTCCGCTATCGGGTTACCCTTAGGAACGAGTCCGATCAGGACCTGCTGGTCTCCCTGGAGTACGAGGCCCCTAAGGGCTTCCAGGTGACCTTCACCCCCGCTTTCAGCAGCCAACAGGTGACGAGCCTCCCCATCAAGGCCGGGGAGAGCAAGGACCTGGACGTGGAGGTCTCCCTACCCAAGGACACCAAGGCGGACACCTATGGCCTCACCCTAAGGGCCCAGGCGGGGGATGCCAAGGCGGAGCTCGCCCTCACCCTGGAGGTTACGGGCCGCCCCGAGGTACGCTATAGCACCAAGGAAGGGCGGCTTTCCGGCCGGGTCACCGCGGGCCGGGAAAACCCGGTGAAGCTCCTGGTGAAAAACGAGGGGAGCGCCCCCGCCAAGAACCTCTCCTTCAGCGCCCTGGAGCCCTCGGGTTGGGAGGTGAAGTTTGAGCCCGAGAGGATAGACGCCCTGGACCCTGGCCAGGAGCAGGAGGTCACCGCCCGCATCAAGCCCTCCCCCAAGGCGGTGGCCGGAGACTACATGGTCACCCTCTCCCTCTCTGGGGAAGAAGGGGTAAGCGAGAGCCTGGACTACCGGGCCACAGTGGTCACCTCCACCCTCTGGGGCCTCTTGGGCGTAGCCCTGGTGGCGGTGGCCCTCCTGGTCCTGGGCTTTGCCGTAAGCCGCTTCGGCCGGAGGTAGGCCCATGGTGATCCAAACCCGGGGCCTCACCAAGCGCTACAGCCGGGTGGTGGCCGTGGAGGACCTGAACCTGGAGGTAGCCGAGGGGGAGGTCTTCGGCCTCCTAGGCCCCAACGGCTCGGGCAAGACCACCACCATCCTTATGCTCCTGGGCCTCACCGAGCCCACCTCGGGGGAGGCCCGGGTCCTGGGGCACGACCCGGTGCGGGAGCCCCTCAAGGTGAAGGCCAAGGTGGGCTACCTCCCCGACCAGGTGGGGTTTTACGGGGAGCTCACCGCCTGGGAGAACCTGCGCTACACCAGCCGCCTCCTAGGGCTTTCCGATGGGGAGGCCCGGGCCCGGATTGAGGAGGTCTTGAAGCGCATGGGGCTTTGGGAGGTGCGGGACCGGCGGGTCGCGGCCTTCAGCCGGGGGATGCGGCAGCGGCTCGGCCTTGCGGAGGTCCTCCTCAAAAGGCCCAAGGTGGCCATCCTGGACGAACCCACCCTGGGCCTGGACCCCGAGGCCGCCCGGGAGTTTCTGGAGCTCATCAAGGGCCTGAAGGCCGAGGGGATCACCGTCCTCCTCTCCAGCCACCTCCTTCACCAGGTGCAGGAGATCTGCGACCGGGTGGGGCTTTTCCATAAGGGCCGGCTCGCCCTGGTGGGCCGGGTGGAGGAGCTGGCCCAAAGGGTGCTTGGGGGTGGGTACGAGATCCTCCTGGAGGGGGCCGCGGGGCGCG
>NZ_JBBIMD010000023.1:0-33122 GCF_037444525.1 Thermus sp.
CCATGTTGCCGGAGTTGGGAAAGAGGCTGCAGACCGCAAGGCTTTTGGCCGTCCTTGGGCTTAGGCGAAGGAGGCGGGCGGCGAGGAGGATGGAGAGGTAAAGCCCCAGGTAGGTGAGGGCGAAGCCCAAGGCCAGGCCCAGAAGCCCCTCCCGGGTGAAGCTTGCCCGGTACATGCTGTCAAAGATGAGGGCCGGCACCAGGAGGTAGAGGGTGAGGCGGGAAAGGGTGGTGAGGTCCATCTCTACCCGGCGGCCTAAGAGGTAACCGGAAAGGACCACAAGCCCCACGGGGAGGACGGTGTTCAGGAGGGCCTCCATGGGGGGCATGCTATCGTAAGATGCCCTCATGCCGGGTTACCTGGAGTTGGCCGAGGCCATCCGAAAGGTCCTCCTCCGGGGGGCCGAGGCCCCAGCCCGCCAGGTCCTCCCCATCCCTGGGGGGCACTTCCTGGTCATGTCCGCGGCGGACGGGGAGGTGGCGGTGTGCAAGCTGGTCACGGTGCAGGCGGATAGGACCCCGTCCGTCCAGGCGGAGGTCTGGGCCAGGCGCCTGGCCACGGGGGAGGTCTTCCACCTGCCTGGGGAGGAGCTCACCCGCAGGCGCACCGCCGCCCTTTCCCTCCTGGCCGCCCGCCTCCTTGCCCCGAGGCGGGAAGGGGCCCTCCTCCTGGTGGGCCCGGGGGCGCAAGGGGAGGCCCACCTCGAGGCCTTCGCCGAGGGGTTCCCCCTTACCCGGGTCCTCCTCCGGGGCCGGGGGCGGGCGCGGGTGGAGGCCCTGTTGGCCAAGGCCCAAGCCCTGGGGCTTTCGGCGGAGGAGTGGACGGGAGAAGGGGTGCCGGAGGACGTGGCCTTCATCGTCACCGCCACCCCGAGCCCCACCCCCGTCCTCCCCGAAAGGGTGCCCGAGGGGGCTTTCATCGCCGCGGTGGGCTCCTTCCGCCCGGATATGCGGGAGCTTCCCGAGGAGCTTATCCGCCGGGCGGCCCTCTACTGCGATACAGAGGATGCCCTCAAAGAGGCGGGAGAGCTCCAGGGCCAAACCGGGGTGGTTCCCCTAAAGGCGGCCCTCTTGGGGGCCCGGTCGGAGGGGGATCCCGTGGTTTTCAAGAGCGTGGGGCACGCCCTCTTTGACCTGGCCGCGGTGCGGGTTCATCTGGGCCTCGAGGGCTAAGCCCGCACGCTACTGGAGTTCTTCTTGGGGTGGGGAATAAAGCTCCTTGGGGTGGGGAATAAAGCTCCCGGCCTCAGACCGCCTTTTCCAGCAATGTTCGCCCTTCCTTGGCCAGCTTCCAAAGGGCTTGGGCCACCCCTTCCAACGCCCCTGGGCGCAAGCGGTAGTAGGTCCAGCGGCCCACCCGTACCCCCTCCACAAAGCCCGCTCCCCGGAGGATCTTCAGGTGGTGGCTCACCGTGGGCCCGGAAAGCCCGGTCTTCTCCTTGAGGTGGCAGAAGCATAGGCCAAAGGCGGTCCCGCACTGGGGGTCTTGGACCACTTGATCGTCGGGTGGATCCGCCAGAAGCTCCACGATTTTCAGCCGGGCCGGGTCGGCCAGGGCCTTGAGCTTGGTCTCCAAACCGTTCATACCTAGGGATTAAGGGTAGCACAACCCTATTTGTTAAGCGGGAAGTTTCCTTCCAATTACATCCCTTATACCAGGGCTGTCTACTCCTGTTGACAAGCTTCAAACCCATGTGGTACCCTCCAATCCGAAGGGAGGGACAAATGCCCCAAGTTATGACGCGCAGGCGGTTTGTCCAGCTTTCGGCAGCGGCCACGGCCCTCTTCACCGTGGGGGGTAAGGCCCAACTCTGGTATGCCCCCAGCCTTACCTATCCCGCGGTGAAGGTGGCCAACCTGGCCCAGGTGAAGCCGGGGGAGCCCGTCTTCTTCAACTACCCCGACGCCTCCTCTCCCGCTGTCCTCCTCAAGCTGGGCCGTCCGGCCATCGGGGGGGTGGGGCGGGAGCGGGACATCGTAGCCTTCTCCGCCATCTGCACCCACATGGGCTGCCCCGTCCAGTACAAGGGGGGCCGGCTGGTCTGCCCCTGCCACTACTCCATGTTTGACCCCGCCAAGGGCGGGCAGTGCTACCAGGGTCTGGCCAGCTCCTGGCTTCCCCAGATCCCCTTGCGCATAGATGCCAAGGGGGACATCTACGCCACGGCGGTGATGGGCCTCATTTGGGGTCGGGCTAAGAACGTGTAAGGAGGTGCGAGGATGGCGCTCTTTGAACGCAGGGACCGGCTTCCCCTTCCGCCTAAAGGGGCCAAGGTCTACAACACGGTCTGCCAGTACTGCAACGTGGGCTGCGGGTATAAGGTCTACGTTTGGCCGGTGGGGGTGAACGGGGGCCCCAAGGCCGACCAGAACGCCTTTGGGGTGGACTTCACCTCCCCGCAGGCGCCCCTTAAGGGCCTGAGCTACACGGAGACCATGCACACGGTCACCGTGGGGCGGGACGGCCAGCTTTACAACGTGGCCATCGTCCCCGCCCGGGAATCCCCCATCAACCGGGGGTACTATTCCACCCGGGGCGGGACCAACGCCGTTACCCTTTTCAGCCCCTCCCGCGGTACCCAGGACCGCCTGCAGTATCCCCTCCTCCGGGTGGGGGACCAGTTCCAGGCCATCACCTGGCAGGATGCCCTCACCCTCATGGGCCTCCTCATCAAGGGTATCCGCGACCGCGACGGCAACGACGACAACATCGCCGTGAAGTGTTACGACCACGGGGGCTCGGGCCAGGGCTTTGAGGACAACTACGGCGCGGGCAAGTTCTTCTTCACCGCCCTCTCCGTGAAGCACATCGCCATCCACAACCGTCCTGCCTACAACTCCGAGGTCTGGGGGAGCCGGGAGCGGGGGGTCCACGAGCTCAACTATGACTACTCCGATGCCCGCCTGGCGGACACCATCGTCCTCTGGGGGGCCAATCCCTACGAGACGGCCACCGTCTTCTATGTGGAGCACATACTGGAGAACATCGCGGGGAACATGGTGGCCCAGAAGCAGAAAGCCTTTGACCCGGGCGAGCCCGCGGAGCCGACCTACCTCATCGTCATAGACCCCCGGAAGACCTCCAGCTACACCGTGGCCGCCCAGCTGGCCCCGGACCGGGTGCTGCTCCTCCAGCCCAACCTGGGCACGGACTACATCCTGGCCAACGCCATCGCCCGCGTGGTCTGGGAGCGGGGCTACTACGACATGGCCTACCTCCAGGCCCGCACGGACATGGCCCTCTTTGAGGAGTACAAGCAGAAGAGCCTCAAGCTCTCCGTGCCCTATGCGGAGTTCATGGCCCAGGCCGAGCGCATCACGGGGGTGCCCAGGGCCCAGATTGAGAAGGCCGCGGACTGGATCGCCAAGCCCAAGGCGGGCCGCTTCAAGCGCCGCACCCTCACCATCTACGAGAAGGGCATCATCTGGAACATGAAAAACTACGACCAGGTGGCGGCCATCGTCCAGCTCGCCGTCCTCACCCACAACATCGGCCGTGCAGGCACGGGCTGTGGCCGCCAGGGTGGGCACCAGGAGGGCTACGTCCGCCCGCCGGCCCCCACTCCGGGCTCCATCTACCGGGGTGGCCCCCCTGTGAACGTGGACAAGTTCCTCATTGAGGGGAAGGGCAAGTTCTACTGGGTCATCGCCACCGATCCCTACCTCTCCACCCCCAACAGCCAGGCCTTCCGCAAGCGCGTCCACGAGCGCACGGAGAAGCTCACCAAGGCCCTGGGAGCGGGCGGGGAGCCGGGAACCATTCAGGAGCGTGCCCAGAAGATCCTGGACATCCTCTATGCCGACCCCGACGCCCTCTTCATGGTGGTTCAGGACATCTACATGACGGAGACCGCCCGGGATGCCCACCTCATCCTGCCCGCGGCGGCCTGGGGCGAGGCCAACGACACCTCCATCAACTGCAACAGCCGCCTCCTGCGCCTCTACGAGAAGTTCACCGACCCCCCTGGGGAGGCCAAGCCCGACTGGGAGATCTTCAAGCTGGTGGGCCTGCGCATCGCCGAACTCTACCGGGCGGAGGGCAAGGCCCAGGAGGCCCAGAAGTTTGAGTTCGGCAAGAACTGGAAGACGGACGAGGACGTCTTCCTGGCGGGGGCGGAGGAGTTCTCCGATAACCGCGTTTCCGAGGAGGACGAGGCCAAGCTGGAGGCCGAGAACTACAAGGGTGTGACCTACGCCTTCCTCAAGCAGGTGGGCCAGGAGGGCATCCGCACCCCCGTGCGCCGGGATCCCAAGACGGGCCAGCTGGTGGGCACCCTCCGGCGCTACACCTACAAGTTCGGCACCTCCGACGGCAAGTTCAAGTGGTACGGCACCGATGACTGGGAGGGTTACCCCACGGAGGTGGCCAAGTACCTGGAAGGGGAGAAGGCCAGGGCGTACCCCTTCTGGGTCACCACCGGCCGGGCCCAGGTCATCTGGCAGACCGCCTACCACGACCGGAACCTCCCGGAAAAGGCCCTCACCTTGCCCCTGCCCTACGTGGAGGTGAACCCCGAGGACGCCCGGCGCCTGGGGCTTAAGGAGGGGGACATCGTGGAGGTCTACAACGAGGAGGGGAACGGGACCTTCATGGTTTACATCACCGACGCGGTGAAGCCCGGCATGCTCTTCCTCGTGATGTACCACTGGCGGGGCACCAGCAACTCCTTGGTTTCCGGCTACACCGACCCCAAGACCACCATTCCCTGGTACAAGGGCACCCGGGCCAACCTGCGCAAGGTGGCGGGGGCCATTCCTAGCCTCCAGCAGACGGCCAGCACCTTGCAGCAGAACAAGTTTGACTAAGGTCCTCCGGTAGGAAAGCCCCCGGGAACGCCCCGGGGGCTTAACCCTTCACGGAACCCGCCAGGAGGCCCCGGAGGAAGTAGCGGCCCAGGAAGATGTAGACGAGAAGGGTGGGCAAGGCGGCCAGGATGGCTCCGGCCATGGGTAGGTTCCACTTCACCGCCTCTCCGCCGGCGAGCTGGGCCAGGGCCACGGTGATGGGCTGGCTTTCTGGCCGGCTGAGGGTCACGGCGAAGAGGAACTCGTTCCAGATCTGGGTGAACTGCCAGATGCCCACCACCACGAACCCCGGTATGGAGAGGGGCAGGATCACGTGGCGGAAGATGCCGAAAAAGCCGGCGCCGTCTATGCGGGCCGCTTCCACCAGCTCATCGGGGATTTCGCTGTAGTAGTTGCGGAAGATAAGGGTGACGATGGGGATGCCGTAGACCACGTGCACCAGCACCAGCCCTCCTAAGGTGCCGTAAAGCCCGATGGCCTTGATGAACTGGAAGAGGGGGATGAGGATGCTCTGGTAGGGGATGAACATCCCAAAGAGCATGAGGGCGAAGAGGAGGTTGGCTCCCCTAAAGGGCCACTTGGCCAACACGTAGCCGTTTAAGGCCCCGATGAAGGCGGAGATCAGGGTGGCGGAGACCGCCAGGGCCACGCTGTTTTGGAACTTGGGCCGGAAGGCTTCCCAGGCGATGCGGAAGCTTTCCCAGTAAATGGGGTCCGGCCAGCGCCACACCGTATCTAGGGTGATTTTGGCAGGCTCCTTTAGGGCGGTGAGGACCACCAGGTAGACGGGGAGGAGGAAAAAGAGGGTGGCGAGCCCCAAGAAGAGGTAAAGGAGGACCCGGCCCATCACCGCCGCACCTCCTTCCTAAGCTGGCTTGCCAGGTAGGGCACCACCGCCAGGGCCACCAGGAGAAGGAGGAGAAGGCCGATGGCCGCGCCCTTGGCGAACTGGTTGCCCCGGAAGGCCAGGAGGTACATGTAGATGGCGGGCACGTCCGTGGGGGCGTAGTCCAGCCCGGCCATGGCGAAGATAAGGTCAAAGATTTTCAGGGCGATGTGCCCCAGGACGATCATAGCGGAAAGGGTAATGGGGGCGAGAAGGGGGAAGATGACGTGGCGGTAGAGCTGCCAGGTCCCGGCCCCGTCCACCCGGGCGGCCTCGAGGACCTCCACGGGGATGCCCCTAAGGCCCGCCAGGTAGAGGGCCATGGTGTAGCCCGACATCTGCCAGACCGCGGCCAGGATCACCCCGATGAGGGCCAGGCTGAACCCGTGAGGCTCGGGGTAGGGGAGGAGCTGGAGCTGGCTTCCCAAGGTGAAGGCCCAAAGGAGGAGGACCCCCGCGGAGAGGAGGCTCCAGAAGAGCCTTCGCCTCTCCCCCCTCCGCCAGGCCCCGTAAGCTACGAGGAGGAGGGCCAAGGCCACCACCAGGGTGGTGTAGAAGGGCAGGCGGTTCCAGTCAAAGACCAGGATCTGCGCCCGGGTGGTGAGCCAGGGAAAGGAGAAGGGGGGAAGGCCCACCAGGGTGGGCAGGACGTTTACCCCCCCTTGGGGCTGGAGGAGCCAGCGCCAGATGGTCCCCGTGACCACGAAGGAGAGGGCCATGGGGAAGAGGAAGACGGTGCGGAAAAACCCTTCCCCCCGGGGGCGCTGGTCTAAGGCCAGGGCCAGAAGGAGCCCTAAGCCCAGGCTTCCCGCCATGAAGAAGAGGGTGAAGAAGACCAGGTTGATCGCGCTTTGGCGGAAGCGCACGTCCACGAACCCTGTGAAGAGTTCCCGGTAGTTCTCGAGGCCCACGAACCTAAGCTCGGGCCTTAAGGCCAAGGCCTGGGCGGGGTTCTTCCCCCAGTCCGTGAGGGAAACCCAAAGGGTCTGGCCGATGAAGCCGTAGACAAAGATCCCCACCAGCACCAAGGAAGGGAGAAGCACCAAAAAAGCGAGGATCCGGTCCCGCACGTTACCCCCAGAATACCCCTGGGGGCCCTTTGGCCCCCAGGGGAAAGCAAGCCCCTAGCGCCCGAGGCCCACCTGGTCGGCGATGGCCTGGGCGGCGTTGGCCGCGGCCCTTGCGTTCCTGGACTGCAGGTAGATTTCCATGACCGTGCCGAACTGGCTCATGAAGCTTTCGGGGGCCACCGCGCCGTGGACCAGGGAGCCCACGATGCGGTTGGACTTCCAGTCCTTTATGGCGGACTGACCGTAGGCGTTGTACTTGGCGGGGTCGGAGTCTAGGCGGGCGGCGATGGAGCCCTTAAGCGGGTTGAAGGTGTCCTGCCCCTCCTTGGAGCCCGCAAGCCGCAGCCAGTTGATGGCGTTCTGGCGGTTCTTGGCCCCCTTGGGCAGGCCAAAGGAGTCGGAAAGCATCATGAAGACCCCCTGGGTGCCGGGGGAGGGGGCCCAGGCAAAGTCCGTGCCCGGGCGGAGCTTCAGGGTGGTGGCCATGTACCCCGCGGCCCAGTCCCCCATGATGTTAAAGGCCGCTTGCCCCTGGACCACCCGGTCCACCGCCTGCTGCCAGGAAAGCCCCGCCGCGTCCTTGTTGGCGCAGTCCAGGACCTTGCCGAAGGTCTCCCACACCGCCACCGCCTTGGGGTCGGTGAACTTCAGCTTGCCCGTCCAGAGGTTGTTCCAGTCCTCGGGGCCCAGCATAGCCAGGGCCACGCTCTCCCAGAGGTGCTGCTGGGTCCAGTTCTCCCCCAGGGCCAAAGGCGCCTCGAGGCCCTTCCGCTTTAGGGCCTGGCAGGTGGCCAGGAACTCAGCCCAGGTCCTGGGCGGGGTGACCCCCCACTCCCGGAGCTTGGCCGGGATGTACCACATGACGTTGGAGCGGTGGATGTTCACCGGCACGCTCCAGATGCCGCCCTTGTAGGAGAGGAGGTCAATGAGCCCCTTGGGGAAGGCCTGGAGCCAGCCTTCTTGGCGGAAAAGGCTGGTGAGGTCCTCCATGCGGTTGGCCACCACCCAGGTGCCGATGAGCTCCTGCCCCGCGTGGACCTGGAAGGTATCCGGCGGGTCGCCGCCCAGCATGCGGGTCTTCAGCACCGCCTTGGCGTTGACCCCAGCCCCGCCGGTGACGGTGGCGTTGATGACCTCTACCCCGGGGTACTTCTGCTTGTAGAGCCGGATGAGGGCCTCGAGGGCCGGCCCTTCATCCCCCGCCCACCAGGAGAAGATCTCCAGCTTGCCCGTTTGGGCCAGGGCGCTAAGCCCCAAGGCCATCCCTAAAACCAGAAGCCACTTCCTCATACGAACCTCCATTGCGACGTGGGCTTTCCGCCCACAGGCCGCCCAACTCAAAAAAGCGGGCCAGAAAGAGGCTTGCGCCCCCCACCGCCGGGGCCAGGTGGCCGTAGGCCGAGGGGTAGACGGGGAGGTGCTGGTGCGCCGGGAGGAACGCCGCCTTTCCCAGCTCGGCCCGCAGGGGGGCTTCCAGATGGGGGAAGAGCTCCGCCGCCCGCCCCCCGATGACCACCCGGGCGGGGTCGTAGGCCACGGCCAGGTTGGCGATAAAGCGACCTAAGGCCTCCCCAAGATGGGTCAGGGCTTCCAAAGCCGCCTTCTCCCCCGCCTCCGCCAGGGCCAGGAGGCCCTCCAGGCCCTCCGCCTGCCCGCCTAGGGCTTGGTGGTGGGCCAGGAGGCCTTGGAGGCCGAGCTCGGTTTCCAAGCATCCCTGGCGCCCGCACCGACAGGAGGCGCGGCCCCCGCCGATCCAGTGCCCCACCTCCCCCGCGGCCCCGTGGGTGCCCCTAAGGAGGCGGCCTTCCGCCACCACCCCCACCCCAAGCCCCGTGCTTAGGACCACGTAGGCCAGGTTCTCCTCACCGTGGAAGAAGACCTCCGAGAGGGCCGAGGCCTTGGCGTCGTTTTCAAAGGCCACGGGGATGGGGAAGTCCCTTAGGGCAAGGTCTAGGTCGCGCCAGCCTAGGTTGGGGGCCATGAGGAGCTTCCTGCCGGATACCACCCCGGGGAGGGTGACCCCCAGGCCCAAGGCCCCTTCCGCCCGGGGCCTGGCCGCCTGCTTGAGGGCCTCGAGGCGGGCTTCCACCCCCTCTTCCTTGGGGTGGGGCCACTCCTGGCTCCAAAGCACCTCTCCCCTCCAGTCCAAGGCCACCAAAACGGTGCCCTCCACCCCAAGCTCTGCCCCTAGGGCGTAGCGGGCCCGGGGCTTGAGGTGAAGGAGGATCCCGGGCCGGCCAAGCTCCCCGGGGCGCGCCTCCCCCTCCTCCAAAAGCCCTTCTTCCAAAAGCTCTTCCACCAGCCGGCTCACCGCGCTCTTGGCCAGGCCGGTTTTTCGGGCGAGGTCGGCCCGGGTGGCGGGGGCTTGCCGCAGGCTCTGCAGGATGGCCCTGCGGTTTAACCTGCGGATTTCCTGCGTATCCCCCTTGCGCATCCTCAAGCCCCCCTTAGTTCGGCCTCAGGACTAACTAAACCACCCCCCACGGCCCCTTGTCAAGGGGGGAGGGCAGGCCGTAAGGTAGGGCCAAGGCCCGCTAGGGCCCAAAAGCCAGGTCCCGTATGCCCTGGTGCCTGGGCGCGTAGTCCAGGCTTAAAGTGGGGAAGTCCGGTGCAAGTCCGGCGCTGTCCCGCAACGGTAACCGGCCCATCGTCAGGCTTTTCGTCGCAGGCCGGAAGCCCGAATGCCTGCCAGGGCCGCCCCCCCTTCCCAGGGGGGCACCTCACGCGGATGGGGGGAGATGTGGGGGTTAAGTTGTCCTTTAGCCCCTGCCTCCCGGCAGGGGCTTTGCCCTGCCTCCCCCGGGCCTGGCCCTAGCGCGCCGGAAGGAGGTTGGGCATGAAAAGGGTTTTGGCGGTCCTTGCGGTCTTTTGGGCGCTGGTCTGGGCGTTTCCCCTCACGGTCACGGACGATCTCGGGCGCACCGTCACCCTCAAGGCCCCACCCAAGCGCATCGTGGCCATGCTCCCTTCGGTCACGGAGACGGTGTGCGCCCTGGGGGCCTGCGACCGCCTGGTGGCCACGGACGACTACTCCGACTGGCCGGAAGGGGTGAAGCGGCTCCCTAAAGCTGGGGGACTTTACAACCCCAACCCCGAGCTCATCCTTTCCCTGAAGCCGGACCTGGTCCTGGTCTCCAAGTACGGCCGGCTTTACGAGACCCTGGAGCGGGCGGGGCTTACCGTGTACGCGGTGCGCACGGAGACCTACGAGGACATCTTCAAGACGGTGCGCGCCCTGGGGAAGCTCCTTGGCCTCGAGGCCCAGGCGGAACGGCTGGTGGCCCAGATCCAGAAGGAGGTCTACCAGGAGGAGGCCCGGGCGGCCAAGGCCCAGGGAAGGCCCCGGGTCTACTACGAGATTGACCCCACCCCCTACACCGTGGGCCCGGAGAGCTTCATCGGGGTCCTCATCGCCAAGGCCCGGGGGATGAACATTGTCCCCAAGGAGCTTGGGCTTTTCCCCAAGATCACCCCCGAGTTCGTGGTGGAGAAAAACCCCGAGGTCATCGCGGCCACCTACCCTGAGGCGGAAAAGACCATCCGTGCCCGGCCGGGCTGGAGCCGGATCCGGGCCGTCCAGACGGGGCGGATCTGCGTCTTCACTGGGGGGGAGGACAGCCTCCTCTCCCGCCCCGGCCCCCGGGTGGCCCAAGGGCTTCGGCTTCTCGTGGACTGCTTCCACGGCAGGTAGGCCATGGTCCTGGGCCTCCCCCTTTCCCTTAGGCGGGGCCTGGTCTTCGGTTGGCTCTTCCTCCTCCTCTTCCTGGCCCTGGTGCTAGGGGTGGGTCTGGGAGCGGTGGCCCTTCCCCCCTTGGAGGTCCTAAGGGCCCTCCTCGGCCTCGAGGAAAACCCCATCGTCACCGAGCTCCGCCTGCCGCGGGTCCTTGGGGGGATGCTGGTGGGGGCCGCCTTGGGCCTTTCGGGGGCCGCCTTCCAGGGGCTTTTCCGCAATCCCCTGGCGGACCCCTACCTCATTGGCTCGGCCTCGGGGGCGGCCTTTGGGGTGACCCTCTTCGCCGCCCTTCTCGGGGGGCTTTCCCCGGCCTTTGCCCAGCACGCGGTGTTCCAGCACCTGCCCCTTTCCGCCACCCTCATGGGCTTCCTGGGGGCCCTAGTTGCCACCCTCCTCACCCTTCTCCTGGCGGGGGGGGTGGCCCGCACGGGGGAGCTGGTCTTAGCGGGGGTGGTGGTGGGAAGCGTCCTCACCGGGGCCACCACCTACCTGATGATGCAGGACGCGGACCGGGTGCGGGCGGTCTTCGCCTACACCCTGGGCAACCTGGCCTTTCTGGGTTGGCCTGGGGTGAGGGCCCTCTTCCTCTTCTTCCTCCTGGCCCTGCCGCCCCTCCTCCTCCTCGGGCGCTTCCTGAACGCCTTGCAGCTTGGGGAGGAGACCGCCCGCAGCCTAGGCCTCCCCCTCGAGGCCCTAAAGGCCATCCTCCTCCTCTCCGCAAGCCTTCTCGTGGCCGCGGCCGTGGCCCAGGTGGGGATCATCGGCTTCGTGGGCCTCATCGCCCCCCACGCCCTAAGGCGCCTTCTTGGGGAGGATTACCGGCTTCTCCTCCCGGCGAGCGCCCTGGGGGGGGCGGTCCTCCTGGCCTTCGCCGACCTCCTGGCCCGCACCCTCACCCGGCCCGCGGAGCTCCCGGTGGGGGTGGTGACCACCCTCCTTGGGGGGCCCTTCTTCCTCTACCTCATGTGGAGGCGCCGTGGGTGGGCTTGAAGCCAGGGGGATCGTGGTGCCTTTCGCCCTGAAGGGGGTGAGCCTAGCCCTCCGCCCTGGGGAGTGGCTCGCCCTCCTAGGGCCCAACGGCTCCGGCAAGAGCACCCTCCTCAGGGTGATGGCGGGCCTCCTCAGGCCCAAGGCGGGGGCGGTCTTCCTGGAGGGGCGGCCCCTTTCCGCTTACGGGAGTTACGCCCGGGGGCAGCTTTTGGGCTACCTTCCCCAGGGCGGGCCCTACCCCGAGGGGCTCGTGGCGGAGGAGGTGGTGCGGCTTGGGCGGCTGCCCCACCTCGGGCTTTGGGGCCGGGAGGGGGAGGAGGACCAAAAGGCGGTGGCCTGTGCCCTGGAGGTCACCGGGGCCCTGCCCTTCCGCCACCGCCCCCTTGCCACCCTCTCGGGGGGTGAGAAGCAGCGGGTCCTCCTGGCCCGGGCCCTGGCGGCCAGGCCCCGCTACCTCCTTTTGGACGAGCCCACCACCTTCTTGGACCTCGAGCACCAGGGGGCCCTCCTCGCCCTCCTCCGGCGCCTCAAGGGGATGGGGGTGGGGGTCCTTTCCGTCCTACATGACCCCAACCAGGCGGCGCTGGCGGACCGGGTGGCCCTCCTAAAGGGGGGGCAGCTCCTCTTAGAGGGCCCCCCGGAAAAGGCCCTAAGGGAGCCCCTCCTCCAGGCCCTCTACGGTTCTGGGGTGCGGGTGGCCTGCCTCCAGGGGAGGCCCCATGTCTACCTGGACGGATAGGGCCAGGCTTTACGTGAAGGGGAAGGCCCTCCTCCTGGACCTTGGCCGCCCCACCCCCCTTTACACGGAAAGCGGGCCCAAAAGGGCGCGCTACCTCCTGGTGGGGCGGCTTGAGCCCCTGGACTGGTTCCGCTTAGGCTTCCCCCGGGCGGAGGTCCTCCACTACCCCCTTCCCATAGACCCCCTGGACTTCGCTTGGGAAGGGGGCACCCTGGTCCTCCCCGGGCTCAGGGTCTACCTGGAAGGCCCCCCGGAGTTCGTGGAAACCCCCTACTGGGCCTGGCCCCTTTAGGGCTTGACGGGGGCCGTTCCCCGGCGGTAGGGTGAGCCTACCGACCGTTCGGTCGCAGGGAGGTGCAGGATGCGGCTTCAGGGCAAGCGGGTGCTCATCACGGGGGCGGCCCATGGCATCGGCCGGGCCACCCTGGAGCTTTTTGCAAGGGAAGGGGCGAGGCTTGCGGCCTGCGATCTGGAGGAGGGCCCCCTTTGGGAGGCGGCGAAGGAGGCGGGGGCCCTGGCCATCCCCATGGACGTGGCTGACCCCCCCTCGGTGGAGGAGGGCTTCAGAAAGGTCCTGGAGGCCCTGGGGGGGCTGGACGGGGTGGTGCACTACGCGGGGATCACCCGGGACAACTTTCACTGGAAGATGCCCTTGGAGGACTGGGAGGCGGTCCTTAGGGTGAACCTTACGGGGAGCTTCCTGGTGGCCAAGGCGGCGAGCGAGGCCATGCGGGAGCGGAACCCTGGGAGCATCGTGCTTACGGCGAGCCGGGTGTACCTGGGGAACCTGGGGCAGGCGAACTACGCGGCCAGCAAGGCGGGGGTGGTGGGGCTTACGCGGACGTTGGCTTTGGAGCTTGGGCGGTACGGGATCCGGGTGAACGCCTTGGCGCCGGGGTTTATTGAGACGCGGATGACGGCCAAGGTGCCGGAGAAGGTGCGGGAGAAGGCCATCCAGGCCACGCCCCTGGGGCGGGTGGGGAGGCCCATTGAGGTGGCGCAGGCGGCGCTTTTCCTGGTTTCGGACGAGTCCAGCTTCATCACCGGGCAGGTGCTCTTCGTGGACGGGGGCCGCAGCATCGGGGCGGCCCCCGCTTAAGGGGTGGGGCATGGGTTTCGCCCGGCTGGACGCTTGGCTGGAAGGGCTGGTGGAGGGGGGGAGGCTTCCTGGGGCCGTGGCCCTGGTGGCCCGGGGGGGCGAGCCCTTATACCTTAGAGCCCTCGGCCACCTGGACCCGGAAAAGGGCCTTCCCATGCGGGAGGATGCCCTTTTCCGCCTCTACTCCATGACCAAGCCCTGGGTCTCCGCCCTGGCCCTCACCTTCGTGGAGGAGGGGACCCTTTCCTTGAGGGACCCCCTGGAGAAGTACCTGCCGGCCTTTGCCCGGCTAGAGGTGGGGCGGGAGGTGGGGGAGGAGGTGGTCTTGGAGCCCTTAAAGAGCCCCCTTCTCGTCTACGACCTCCTCCGCCACACCGCGGGCTTCACCTACGGGGTCTTCTTTGCCTCCCCCGTGAAGCGGCGCTACCTCGAGGCCGGGGTGGACCGCTTTGACCTCCCCCGGGAGGCCTTTTTGGAGAGGCTTTCCGCCCTGCCCCTTCGCTTCCAACCCGGGGAGGCCTTTGAGTACGGGCTTTCCACCGACGTCCTGGGCCATCTCCTGGAGGCCCTATCGGGGAAGACCCTGGCCGAGCTCATGGAGGAGCGGGTCTTTACCCCCCTCGGGATGCGGGACTCGGGCTTCCAGGCCAAAGACCCCGCCCGCCTGGCCCAACCCTTCCCCAAGGACCCGGAGATGGGGCGGCGCATCGCCCTCCTCCCCCTGGAAGCCCCCCCGCCCCGCTTCGCTGGGGGGATGGGGGGCGTGGGGACGGCCCTGGACTACCTCCGCTTCCTCGAGGCCCTCCGCACCGGGAAGGGCCTCCTCCACCCGGCCCTGGCCCGCCTTATGACGGAAGACCACCTGGGCCCCCTTTACGCCGAGGGGCTTAAGCGCGGCCCTGAGTACCTCCCGGGGCCTGGCTACGGCTTCGGCCTGGGGGTGGCCGTGCGCTTGGGGGCAGGGATGGCCCCGGGGAACCCGGGGGAGTTCTTCTGGGCGGGTTTTGGCGGCACCTACTTCTTTGTGGACCCAAGCCTGGAGCTCACCGCCCTCTTCCTGGCCCAGGCCCCAAACCTCCTTTCCGTCTTGGAACCCCAAAGGGCCTTCCACTCCTCCTACGGGGACCGGCTTTGGCTCGCCTTCAAGACCCTGGTCTACGCCGGGCTCTAAGGGCCTTTGAGATCCCAGGGAAGGGCGTGCTGAGCCCTTTTCTTGGGGGCTCCGTCTGGGAGAGCGTCGGCTGGGTACTTAGCCCCCCCCGTGGACCCGGGGACGCTTTTGGGGGTCGGGCTCGGCCCGGCGTAGGACCTCCTGGGTCAGGGTGGGGATGTCCCCCTCACCGAACAGGAGGAACCCTATAGCCGCCTGGAGGGGTCCCTCCTCCGGCCACTCAAAGTAGATGTGAGGCACCTTGCCCGTGCGGTCTCTGAGGTAGATGAGAAAGGCGGCCAGGGTGTTGGGGACCGCGGTCCCTAGGATGCGGAAGACCCGGTGGTCGGGGTGGTTTATCCCCCAGACCTTGGCCCGGGTGGAGAACTCCGAGGGGTCTGGGACGTAGACCTCCACGAAGAAGACGGCTTCCCGGGGAGGCAGATGGGCCACCTCCCGCACCCGCCTCTCCTTGGCGGCGTAATCCGGCTTGGGCTTAGGGTGGTGAGCGATGAGGTACAGGGGGCCTGCCTGGGCCTGGAGCTGCCGGACGAGTTCCTCGGCCACCTCATCCAGGACGAAGGTTTCTACCCTAAGCTCAAAGGAGCGTAAGGCCCTTGAGGTGAAGGAGACGAGAAGGGTGGCGGCGATGAAAAACGCCGCGATCTTGATTCCGTCCGGCCTTTCCGCCACGTTGGCCACCAGGACATAGAGGAAGAGGAGGACGAGCCCACCGTAAAGGCCCTGCTCCTTCTGGCCCTCGCGCCGGGCGAGGAGGTAGACCGCC
Source organism: Thermus sp. (assembly GCF_037444525.1). Taxonomy (GTDB): domain Bacteria; phylum Deinococcota; class Deinococci; order Deinococcales; family Thermaceae; genus Thermus. Next base: position 15,260 of record NZ_JBBIMD010000023.1, read on the forward strand.
AGGGCGGAGGAGGTCATGACCACCAAGACCCCGGTGGCGTAGGCCGCGGCCTGGGCCTCCACGCTGGCCCGGAAAAGGAGGGTGACGGTGAAGGCCATCCCGGTGAAGAAGACGACCAGGAGGCGTTGTTGGCGGGCCCACTCCGGGGCCATGCCGAAGCGGGGCAAATAGCGGGGGACGATGGTGAGGAGGCCAGCCATGGCGCTTGCCCCGGCGAACCAGAGGATGGCGATGGAAACTAGGTCGTAGACCGTGCCCAGGTCTTCCCCCAGGTAGCGGTGGGCCAGGTAGCTGATGGCCCGCCCCGAGACCTCCTCGCTCCGCCAGGCCTCCTCAGGGATGAGGAGGGTGGTAGCCATGCCGGCCGTCACCAGGAAGCCCCCCATCACCAGGGCCGCCGCGAGGAGGAGCGTGTGGGTTTCGCGGATGCGCCCCAGGGACCTTTGTGGGTCGTCCTCCGGCCGCCCCCGGATGAGGGGCATGACGGCCACCCCCGTTTCGTACCCTGAGATACCCAAGGCCAGCTTAGGGAAGGCAAGGAGGGTGGCGAAGACCATGGCTTCAGGGGCGGGGTAAACCTGAAGGAGCCGCGTCCACCAGCCTTTCAGGGCCTCGAGTTCCAGGTGGGCTAGGGCGGCGCCCAGCACCAGGGTGTTGAGGAAGAGGTAGCCGAAGGAAAGGGGTACGGCCAGCGCGATGGCTTCCCGGAAGCCCAAGTAGAAGACGAAGCCCAAGAGGGCGATAAGGAGGAGGGTGAGGCCCACCTGGTGCCCCTGTAGCCAGGAGGGGGCCAGGGGGTTGCCGATGAGGTGGACGGCGGCGTCGGCGCTGGAGAGGGTGACGGTGAGGATGAAGTCCGTGGCCATGAAGCCCAGGACCACGAGGACCAAGACCTTTCCCCGCCAGCCCGGAAGAAGGTGGGTGAGGAGGCCGATGGACCCCTCCCCGTGGGGGCTTTCCTCCGCCACCCGGCGGTAGACAGGGTAGACCGCAAAGAGGGCGAAGAGGAAGAGGGCCAGGTTGGCCAAGGGTGAGAGGAGGCCCGCTACCAAGAGGGCGATGCCGGGCTGGTACCCCAAGGAGGAGAAGAGGTCCACCCCGGTGAGGCTGAAGACCTTCCACCAAGGGTAGCGGCCCTCCTCGGTTTCCTGGTGTTGGAAGGTTGTGGGCGCTTTGCTGGACATGGGGTTAGCTTTGAGGCCGGGCGGTTTCGCTTTGGGAAGTGACCCCCACCGCTTGCGCCAACTCCAAGGGCAGGAGAAAAACCTCCCCCTCCACCTCCACCCGCACCCCCTCCGCGCCCCGCTCCAGCACCTTTAGCCGGGCCCCAGGGCGCAGGTGGAGGTGGGCAAGGAGGTTGAGGGTGCCGGGGTCCTGGGCTAGGGCCCGCACCACCCGGGCCTCTCCTAGGGGGGCCTCGCTCAAGGGGAGGGCGGGGCGCTCGGGGAGGATGAGCTCGGGGGTGGGGATGGGGTCCCCGTGGGGGTCAAAGGGGGGGTGGCCTAAGGCCTCGGCGATCCGCTCCTCCAAGGCTTCGGAGATGACGTGCTCTAGCCTTTCCGCCTCCTCGTGCACCTCCTCCCAGCCGTAGCCTAAGGTCTGGTGCAGGTAGGTTTCCAGGAGGCGGTGGTGGCGGAGGACCTCCAGGGCCACCTTGCGCCCGGCCTCCGTGAGCCTCGCCCCCCGGTATGGGCTGTGCTCCACCAGGCCCAAGGCCTTGAGCTTTTTCAGCATTTCCGTGACCGAGGGGGGCTTGACCCCAAGCCGCTCCGCCAGGGCCTGCGTGGGCACGTTGGCCCCGAAGGCCTCCTCCAGGAGGAGGAGCTGTTTGAGGTAGTCCTCCTGGGCTTCGGAAAGGGGTGGGCGGGCCATTGGGCTTAGCCTAGCACCTGCCCGGGATAATGGGGCCATGGACCTCACCTACTATCCCTACCCCTCCCGGCGCTTCGTGGTCCTGGGGCGGCGGGGCGTGGTGGCCACCAGCCAGCCCCTGGCGGCCATGGCCGGGGCCGAGATCCTCCTGAAAGGGGGCAACGCGGTGGACGCCGCCATCGCCATGGCCGCCTGCCTCACGGTGGTGGAGCCCACCTCCAACGGCCTCGGGGGGGACCTCTTCGCCATCGTCTTGGACGGGAAGCTCCATGGCCTGAACGCCTCGGGGGCAAGCCCCCTGGCCCTCACGCCGGAAAGGCTTCCCGGGGGGCGGATGCCGGAGCGGGGCTGGCTTCCCGTGACCGTGCCCGGGGCGGTTTCGGGTTGGCGGGCCCTGCACGAGCGCTTCGGGAGGCTCCCTTTCCCCGAGCTCCTCCTTCCCGCCATCCGCCACGCGGAGGAGGGCTTCCCCGTGGGCCCCGAGACCGCCCGGGCCTGGCGGCGGGCAGAGGAGGTCTTCCTGCCCCTGGAGGGGCCGGAGTTCCAGGCCTTCAAGGAGGTCTTCTTCCCTGGGGGGCGCGCCCCCCGGGCGGGGGAAGTTTGGCAAAGCCCCCTCCACGCCAAGACCCTTAGGGAGATCGGGGAAAGCTTTGGGGAAAGCCTCTACCGGGGCCCCCTGGCCGAGGCCCTGGCCCGCTTCAGCGCCGAGACCAGGGGGCTTCTCACCCTGGAGGACCTGAAGGCCCACCAGCCCCTCTGGGTGGCGCCCCTTTCCGCAGACTACCGGGGCCTCACCCTTTACGAGCTTCCCCCCAATGGCCAAGGGGTGGCGGCCCTCCTCGCCCTTAGGATCCTCGAGGGCCTGGACTTCCGCCTGGACGACCCCCTCGGCTACCACCTCCAGATTGAGGCCATGCGCCTGGCCCTGGCGGACGCCTACCGCCACGTGGCCGACCCCCGCCACATGGAGGTGGCCCCGGAGGCCTTCCTCTCCGAGGCCTACGCCGCCGAGCGGCGGAGGCTCATCGGGGAGAGGGCCCTTCCCCTGGCCCTGCCCGGCCTCAGGCCCGGGGGGACGGTCTACCTGGCCGCGGCGGACGGGGAGCTTGTGGTCTCCCTCATCCAGTCTAACTACCAGGGCTTCGGCTCCGGGGTCCTGGTGCCGGGCACGGGGATCGCCCTCCACAACCGGGGCCTGGGCTTTGCCCTGGAGGAGGACCACCCCAACCGGGTGGGCCCGGGCAAGCGCCCCTTTCACACCATCATCCCGGGCTTCCTTTTTCGGGAGGGGAAGCCCCTAGGGGCCTTTGGGGTCATGGGGGGGTTCATGCAGCCCCAGGGGCACGTGCAGGTGGTCCTGGCCCTGGCCCACGGGCTCAACCCCCAGGCCGCCCTGGACCGGCCCCGCTGGCAGGTGACCCCTTCGGGGGAAGTCCTCCTAGAGCCCGGGGTGCCCCAGGCGGTGGCCCTCTCCCTGAAGGACCTCGGCCACCGGGTGCGCTACGAGCTCGAGCCCGCGGCCTTCGGCCGGGGGCAGGTGGCCTTCCGCCTAGGGGAAGCCCTCCTTGGGGCCAGCGACCCCCGGGCGGAGGGCCTGGCCCTGGCCCTTTAAGCGCCCCGCTGTTAGGAAAGGCGCACGGAGTGTCTTTTCTGGGGCCCCCACCGAAGCGAACGCTTCGGTGGGGTACTTAGCCGAGAAGCCCCTTCATCCGGCTCTGGATGAGCCGCACCGCCCTTAAGGGGCTTAGGCGGTAGAGGAGGTCCATGGCCCAGGCATCTTGCCCCATGAGGACCCGGAACCGGTCCCTTTCCACCGCGTCCAGGAGGATCTGGGCCGCCTTTTGGGGTTCCAGGATGGGCCCGCTGGCTCCCGTGCCCTTGACCTCCACCCCGGAGTGCTGAGCGATCCCCGTGCGCATGGCCCCCGGCAAGGCCAGGGTGACCCGCACCGGGGTGCCCAAAAGCTCCCCGTAGAGGGCTTCCGTGAGGAGTTTCACCGCGGCCTTGGAGGCCCCGTAGACCGCTTGCCCCGGCACGGGCAGGAAGCCCCCCATGCTGGAGATGTTCACCAGGTGGGCCTCGGGCCGCCTTAGGAGATGGGGCAGGAAGGCCTTGGTCATGTGCACCGTGCCCCAGAAGTTCACCCGGAAGACCCGCTCCATGCTGGGAAGGTCCAGCTCCTGGAAGCGCTTAAAGGGCTGGATGATCCCCGCGTTGTTGATGAGGCCGTCCACCTGGCCATGGGCCTTTAGGACCTCTTCGGGCAGGGTCCGGACCCGCTCCTCCTGGGTGACGTCTAGGGCGTGGAGGCTCAGGCCCTGGGCCCGAGGTCCCGCTTTGGCCTGGGTTTCCTCCAGGCCCTCTTTCCTCAGGTCCACCGCCGCCACCCTGGCCCCTCGCCTTAGGAGCTCCAGGCTGAGGGCCTGGCCCAAGCCGCTTCCCGCCCCGGTGACCACCACCACCTTGTCTTTAAGCCGCATGCTCCCACTTTACCCGGGCTCGGTACCCCGCCGAAGCTTTTTGGGAGGTTTACGGGGGGTAGGCGAAGCCCAGGAGGGCCCTCGAGCCCAGGGCCTCTTCCCAAACCTGAGGCAGGGGTCCAAAAACCCCCCGTTCGGGCTTGAGCCCTTGCAGGGCTTCCTGAAACGCCTTTCGCTCCTCCCAAAGTTCCTGGCCTAGATAGAGCCTGACCCGCGGCCTTTTTCCCCCGAACCGCCCGCCCCAAAAGCGGGCCAGGGCGGTGGGGAGCTGCCCCTTGGGCACGGGTAGGGGAGGCTGGCGCAGGGTTTCCCCTTCTAGGGTGAAAAGGGCGAAAAACCCCAGGCTGAGCACCAGCCCACCCCCAGGGGGGAGCCAGCCTAGGGCCCTAAGCTTTTCCCCCTCCTGGGTGGCCAGGAAGAGCTGCCCTTCCCGTTCCGTCCTCAAGACCTCCGCCAGAACCTCCCTAGGCTCCCTTTGGCCCGCCTCTTCCGCTGCCCGCTCGGCCAAGGCGGCGAGCCCGGGGCCGAAAAGGGGGGTGGCGTGGAGGAGGAGGCGGTTGGGGTGTTTTCGGGCTAGGGCCTGCCCCAAAGGGAGGTGAGTCCCGAAAGGGGGGCGGCTCAGGAGGAGAAGCACCCGGTCGTAGAGGGGTAGAAGCCGGGTTAGGGCCGCTTCCAGACCTTCTTTAGATGGATCCCAAAGGTATAGCCCAAGCTCCTTGGCCACCCGCTCGCTAAGGCCCGAGGTGTGCTTGGTGAGGATGCCTACTTCCATGCTTCCAGCCTAGGACCTTCCCGGAGGGACTTTTGCCCTAGACTGCGGCTAAAATCTTCTTCAACCCCAGCCCCGCCTCCACCCCTTGGGTGCCGTAATTGTTGTTGAAGATGACATAGACCACCTCCGCCCGCTCCGCCAGGGTCCTGGCCGCCTGGGCCAGGTCCTGGAGCTCCTCCTCGGAGTAGCGCCAGTTGAAGCGCTCGTAGGGCTTCTTGTGGGGGCCTTTCCAGGTTTCCTTGTTCCGGCCGTGGCAGCGGAGTACGGCCACGGGGTGGGTGGGCTCTAAGACCCTAGGGGGGGCCTCGGGGTGGGGTGGGGCGTCCACGCTCACATGGATGAGGCCAAGGCGCAGGAGCTCCTGCTTCACAAAGCCCCAGGCGGTGTACCACTTGGGGTTGCGGAACTCCACCGCCACCCAGTAGCCCTGGGCCCGCTCTGCGAGGCGCTCCAGGTAGCGGAAGCTCCGGGGCCTGGGCTCCACCCAGGGGGGCAGGCCGAAGTGGAGGTAGCCAAGCTTTCCTGACTGTCTTAAGGGCTCCAGGGCCAGGAGGAAGCGCCCCCAGGCCTCCTCCACCACCTCCTCGGGGACTTCCTTCTGGCTCAGGTGGCCTTCCTGCTGGGGGAGGAGGGCCCTTAGGTCCTTGGGGAGGCGTTCGGCCTCGAGGCCGTGCCCGGTGAAGGCGGAAAAGGCCTTTACGTGGAAGGTGAAGCCCTCCGGGGTCCTCTCCGCCCACTTGGCCACCACCTCGGGGCGGGGGAGGGCGTAGAAGGTGCTGTCCACCTCCACGGTGTCAAAGTGCTGGGCGTAGTAGCGGAGGCGCCCCTCCGGGTCCTTGGCCACCTCCTTGGGGTACCAGCCGGAGGCCAGGAGGGTCTCGTCCGTCCAGCTGGCGGTGCCCACCCGGATGCGTCCCATACCCTCATGGTGGGGGAGGGAAGGCCAAAGGGCAAGGGGAGCCCTTGACAGGGCTGAACCCACCCCATATCTTTATTGATGAGAGGTTTGGAATATGCAAAATACTAAAAACCTAGAGCCCCTTCACCGGTTCAAAGCCGAGTTTTTCAAGGCCCTAGGCCATCCCCTTCGCTTAGCCATCCTGGATGCCCTGCGGGGTGGGGAGAAGAGCGTGTCCGAGCTTCGGGAGCTTCTCGCTGTGGAGCAGTCTACCCTTTCCCAACAGCTGGCCGTTCTGCGCCAGCGGGGCTTCGTGGATGCCCGCCGGGAGGGGGCCCAGGTGTACTACGCCGTGCGGGATCCGGAGGTTTACGCCTTTTTGGATCTGGGGCGGAGGGTGTTTGAAAAGCAGCTCCAGGCGCAGACCGAGCTTTTGGACGCTTTGAGGAGGAGTGGGGGATGAGCGGATGGAGCTTCTTAGCCCTCTCCTTGCTGGGGCTACAGGCCGCCTTGGCCTGGTTCCCCCGGGTTGGGCTTGCCCTCTTGCCCTACACGCTAGGGGGAAGTGGGCTTCTCCTTCAGGTGGGGGGGTTAGGGGCCTTTGCCTTAAGGGGGGACGTGCAGGCCTTTTATCTGGGGCTCTTGGGAAGCCTCTACGTGGCCTTGGGGCCCTACCTGGCCTCGTACCTGCCCCACCACCCTTGGCCCCGGGCCCGTCTCGAGGCCTTCCTCTTTCCTCTCTTCATGGGCGTGCTGGTGGGGGTGGTGCTGGCCCCTCCGGGCTACCCTTTTCTTTTCCTGTGGGAGGGGGTGGCCCTTTTGGGCTTCCTGCTCATCGCCTTGGAGGGCCCCGAGGCCTTAGAGGGAAGCCAGGCCTTCTTCCTGGCTAGCCGGCTTTCCGGGGTGGGGCTTTTCCTGGCTTTTCTCTTCCACGGCCAGGCCCCGTTGACCCTGGTGTGGGCGGGGCTTCTTTTGGGTTTCGGCACCAAGGCTGGGCTTTTCCCCCTGCACCCTTGGCTTCCCAAGGCCCACCCTGTGGCCATAAGCCCCCTTTCTGCCCTCCTTTCCGGGGGAATGGTAAAGCTCGGGCTGTACGGCCTTTATCGCTCTTCCGCTTGGTTTGCCCCCCCACCTTCCTGGGTGGGTTGGGTCTTGGTGCTCCTGGGGCTTTCGGGGGCGGTCTACGCCCTGGTCCGGGGCCTCGCGGAGCGTGACTTTAAGGGCATCCTAGCCTACTCCAGTGTGGAGAACCTGAACCTCCTCCTGGCGGCGCTGGGGGGGTATTTCCTCACCCAAAGCCCCCTCTTCTTAGGGGCCTTCTTTTACCACCAGCTGGCCCACGCCCTTTTTAAGGGCCTCCTTTTCCTGGCCTCGGGTTTGCTGCCAAGCCGCAACCTAGACGCCCTGGGGGGCCTTTGGGCCCGCCTGCCCCGGACCGCCCCCTTGGTCCTCCTCGGGGTTTTGGTGGGGGCGGGGCTGCCCCCGTTGGCTGGGTTTGTGGGGGAATGGCTCTTGTACCTGGGCTTTTTGCAGACCAAGGGGGTTTTGGCTCTGGGGGTGGGCCTCCTGGCCCTGGTGGGGGCTTTGGCAGGGGTGCTTTACCTCCGCCTTTTCGGCCTGGCCTTTCTGGGGGTTCCCCGGAGCCCAGAGGCCGGAGGGGTCCAGGAGGAACCTTTGGGGATGCGGCTGGGCTTAGGGGTGCCCACCCTGATGCTCCTTTTTCTTTCCCTTTTCCCTAGCCCCTTCTTGCGCCCCTTGGGGGTGGCCCCGTTTGTCGTTTGGCCCCTGGTCCTCGCCCTGGGCCTTCTGGCCTGGGGGGGATTTCTATGGCTCCGCACCCGGCCTTGGCGGGCCTACCGGACCTGGGACTGTGGGTACGAGCCCCTGACGCCGGCCATGCAGCCCAACGCCTTGGGGTTCAGCGAGCAGCTTTTGCGCCTTTTCCCCTTCGCTCCCCTCCGGACCTGGGAGATGCCCGGGCGGGGAGGATATCCGCCGGCGCCTCGAGTCCGGTTGGAGGTTCCGGACCTCCTGGAGCAGGCCCTGGCCTGGGGGGCCCGGGGGTACGCCCACCTGGCTTGGGGTGTGCGCCGCCTGCAGTCGGGTAGCGTGCATCTCTACCTCCTCCTCCAGTTCCTGGCCCTTCTTCTGGTGTTGGGGGTGAGCCGGTGAGCGCCCTGCTCTTTTTGCTCTTAGCCCCGCTTTTTACGGGCACGCTGAAGTGGCTTAAGGCGCGGTTGCAAAACCGGGTGGGCCCCGATCCCTTCTACGATTACCGGAACCTGGTCAAGCTTTTCCAAAAAGCCTACATCCTTCCCCAAATGGCCTCCCCCGTCTTCCTTTTGGGACCGGTCTTGGCTCTGGCCTCCACTTTGCTGGCTGCCATTTTCTTTCCCCTGGGGCCTTCCTTGAGCTTTGCCGGGGACTTCCTCCTTCTCCTCTACTTCCTTAACCTGGGGCGCTTTTTCCAGCTGGCCGCGGCTTTGGACGCGGGGAGCGCTTTCGGCGGGCAGGGGGCCTACCGGGAGAGCCTAGTGGGGGTTCTGGTGGAACCTGGTACCGTTATGGCCTTGGCCGCGGTGGCCTGGAAAGGGGGGTTCAGCCTGGCCCAGCTGGAGCCCTGGACGGTGGCCAGTGGGTTGGTCTACCTCCTGGCCCTTGCAGCCCTGGCCCTAGCCCTGGTGGCCGAGGGGGCCCGGATGCCCGTGGACGACCCTACCACCCATCTGGAGCTCACCATGATCCACGAGGCCCAGCTCCTGGACCACGGGGGGCCCCTTCTTGCGCTGTACGAGCTTGCGGCGGGGGTTAAGCTCCTCCTCTACCTGGGGCTTATGGCCCTCCTCCTGCCCCTCCCCCTGGGGTTGGCCTTGGCCCTGGCCTTCGTCCTAGGGGTTGTTGCCTTGGCCTACCTCGAGACCTACGGGGTGAGGCTCCGCTACCTACGCCTACCCGATCTCATGAGCTACGGGACCTTGGCGGGCCTTCTGGCCCTTTTGGGGAAGGTGGTGCACCTATGGATCTAGCATCGGAACTGGTCTTGCTCATCCTGGTCACGGGGTTTTTCATGGTGGCGCGGAAGAGCCTGCGGGCCCTCATCCGCTTCTATGCCCTTCAGAACCTCTTTCTGGCCCTCCTGGCCTTCGTGCTGGCGGAGGGCCGCCCCGTCTTTATCGGGGCGGGGGTGCTCCTTTTCCTCATCAAGGGGATCCTTATCCCGGCCTACCTCCTGTGGCTTTTGGACCGCCTCGAGGTCAGCCACGAGGTGGAATCCTACCTTTCCGTTCCCCTCTCCCTCCTCCTGGGTGGGGGGTTGGTGGGTCTGGGGTTTTGGGCGGGCAGGGCCTTTGTCCTACCGGAGGCGCGGCTTCCTGAGGCGGTGCCCGTGGCCTTTTCCCTTATCCTTTTGGGAATGCTTTCCATGGCTACCCGCAAGAAGGCCATCACGCAGGTTTTGGGGTTCTTGGCGCTGGAGAACGGGGTTTTTCTCCTAGCCCTGGCGGAAAGCCACGGGCTGCCCCTCTTTGTGGAGTTTGGCGTGGCCCTGGATGCCTTTGCGGCGGTTTTCCTGGCCGGCATCCTTATCTTCCGCATCAAGCAGACCTTTGGCCACCTGGACACCGCTCGCTTGCGGGAGCTTAGGGGGTAGGGGTGAGCTACGTCCTGCTCCTTTTGCCCTTAGGCCCTACCCTTTTGGCCCTTCGGGAGCGTCGGCTCTCCCCTCTGGCGGGGTTTAGCGCCTTGGGTGCGCTCTTAAGCTTGGTCCTGGCCCTTTTCTCGTGGGGTGGGGCCAACGGCCCTTTCCGCCTGGACGGCGTGGGCCTTTTTTACCTCCTCCTCACGGATTCCCTTTACGCCTTGGTGGCCCTGTACGCCCGCTTTTACTTTGAGGAGGAAAAGGACCCGGAGGCCTGGCGTTTCTTCGCCATGGGTGGGCTTTTCCTCTTCGCCCTGCACGGGGCCTACCTCACCTACAACCTGGGCCTTCTCTGGGTTTTTGTGGAAGGAAGCACCCTGGCCTCGGCTCTGCTCATCGCCCTGGGTGGGGGGTCTCGAGCCCTGGAGGCCACCTGGAAGTATCTCCTCTTAGGGAGCGTGGGCATTGCCCTAGGGCTGATTGGGGTGATCCTGGTCTACTCCCTGTTGGGGGGGACTACCCTGGACTGGAGGGAGGCCCTGGCCCTGGCCCCCAAGGCCTCAGGGGAGCAGCTGAGGTTGGCCTTCGCTTTCCTCCTCATCGGTTTCGGAACCAAGGTGGGTCTTTTCCCCATGCAGGCCTGGCTGCCCGATGCCCACGCTGAGGCCAAGAGTCCGGTTTCTGCCTTGCTTTCGGGGGTGCTGCTCAACGTGGCCTTCTACGCCCTCCTGCGCTACACGGCCCTCATGGAGGCGGCTGGCCAAGGCCCCTTCGCTCGGGGGCTCCTTGTGGCCTTCGGCCTCGCTTCCCTGTTGGCGGCGGCCCTTTTCCTCTTCGCCCAGACGGAGTACAAGCGCCTTCTGGCCTACTCCAGCATGGAGCACATGGGGCTTGCGGTGTACGCCTTGGGGCTCGGGCTTCCCTGGCTGGCCCTCCTCCACACCCTCTTCCACTCCTTGGCCAAGACCGCGGCGTTCCTTTCCGCGGGCAACATCCTCTTGGCCACCCATGCCCGAGTTGTGGCCCAGGTGGGGGGGCTTTACCGCACCTGGCCGGCTCTTGGGTACCTTTGGGCCTTGAGCCTCCTGGCCTTGGCGGGACTCCCCCCTTTTGCCCTCTTTTGGGCCGAGTTCCAGGCCATGCGCTTTTCCTCCTGGCCCCTTTTCCTCCTTTACGGGGCAGGGCTCGCCCTGGCCTTCGCGGGCCTTTTGCCGGTGGTGGGCGCCATGGTCTTCGGCCCCGAGCGGGGGCTTAAGCGCAGGCCCAAGCCCCGGGTGTTGGTGCTTTTCCCCGCCCTTCTCCTTTTGGCGGTGTTGGTTTTGGGCCTCTTCCCCCCGGTGGAAGGGGTTCAAGCCCTGACGGAGGTGCTCCGGTGGAAGCCTTAAGGGAGGCTTTGCGGGAAGGCCGGCCGGTGGCGGTGTGGTACGAGGAAGGGACGCTCCACTTTCTGGTGGAGCGGGGTGGGAGGGTGGAGGCCTTCGCCTACCCTGCGCAGGGGGGTTTTCCCAGCCTGAGCCCAGAGTTTCCCGCCCTGGAGTGGTTTGAGCGCGACCTTTGGGAACGGCACGGCCTGGTGCCTGAGGGGCATCCGGCCCTGAAGCCCTTGCGGGACCACCGCCGCCCCTATCCCTTTGACGAGGTGGAGGGGCTTCACCAGGTGCCCGTGGGCCCTGTGCACGCGGGCATCATTGAGCCTGGGCACTTCCGTTTCCATGTTCTAGGGGAGCGGATCTTCCACCTGGAAATCCGCCTGGGCTACCAGCACCGAGGGGTGCTCGCCCTCTTTGAGGGCAGGCGCTGGGACCAGGCCCTGCTCCTGGCGGAGCGGGTGGGGAGCGAGCCGGTGGTCCATGCCCTGGCCTTTGCCCAGGCGGCAGAGGCGGCGTTGGGCTGGGGGGTGGCCCCTCGAGGCCAAGCCCTCCGGATCGTCTACCTGGAGCTGGAACGGGCCTTTCAGCACCTGGGCCACCTGGCCGGGCTTTTTACCGATATCGGCTACACCTACGCTGCCACCCAGGTGGGCCGGGTGCGGGCCCTCCTCCAGGGGGAGGTGGAACGCCTCACCGGCCATCGCTACGGCCGGGGGGTGGTGCGGCTTGGGGGGGTGTGGCGGGACGTGCCCCAAGGGGAAGCGGAGGCCAGCCAACGCCGGATCGCGGGTTGGCGCCGGGAGCTCCAGGGGCTCCTGCCTGGGTTTTTGAAGGACCCCATGGTCCTGGACCGTATGCGCTACGTGGGCGTGGTGACCCAGGCCCAGGCCCTCCTCCTGGGAATGGTGGGCCCGGCGGCCCGGGCCAGCGGGGTGCCCCGGGACCTGCGCCAGGACGAACCCGCTTACGCCCCCTTTCCCCTGGTGGTGGAGGAGGGTGGGGACGTGTTGGCCCGGGCTCGGGTCTACGCCCGGGAGGCCCTGGCCAGCCTGGAGCTCGTAGAGAAGCAGCTTCTCCGGCTTCCCCCTGGGCCGGTGTGGACGGAAGGGGAAGGGAGGGAAGGGGAGGCCTGGGCCCGGGTGGAGGCCCCCCGGGGCGAGCTCTTCTACTGGGTTCGTTTCCGCAATGGCCGGGTGGCCCGAGCGGAGGTGGTGGACCCCAGCTTCAAGAACTGGCGGGGGTTGGCCTTGGCCGTGCGGGGGATGGGCCTTCCCGACTTCCCCTTATGCAACAAATCCTTTGACCTTTCCTACGCGGGGTGCGACCTATGAGCCTGTGGAAGACCTTGACCACCGGTCTCCTCACCCGACCCTTGGAAGACCTGTACCGCCTGCCCCCTTGGGCGCCCGGCTGGCCCCTTCTGCGCCCCGAGGGTCTGGCCCCGGAGGTGCGGCAGGGGCTTCTGGACCTCTGCCCCAGCGGGGCCTTTGGGGAAGAGGAGGACGTTTTCCGGCTGGACCTGGCCCGGTGCGTCCTCTGCGGGCGTTGCCGGCTAGCCTATCCGGAGGCCATTGCGGAGATCCGGACCGCCGAGGTGGCCGTGACCCGGCGGGAAGACCTGGTGCAGCAGGTGGACCTCACAGCCCAGGCCTTTTTGGACCCTGGACCCCCGTCCCCTACCCGCCCTGAGCTCCACCTGCCCACCTTAGCTTTCCGGGAGGTCTCCGCGGGGAACACCGGCCTGGACGACAGCGAGGTGGCCCTTTTGGGGAACCCCTTTAACGACATGGGCCGCTTTGGCTTTTCAGTGGTGGCCTCCCCTCGCCACGCGGACGCCCTTTTGGTCACCGGCCCGGTAAGCCGCAACATGGCCGACCCCCTCCTGCGCACCTACCAAGCGGTTCCCGAACCCAAGGGGGTGGTGGCGGTGGGCAACGAGGCCATCGCCGGGGAGGTGTTTGCGGAAAGCCCCGAGGTCCTGGGGGGGGTGGACCGGCTTTTGCCGGTGGACGTCTACGTGCCGGGAAGCCCTGCCCGCCCCGCTTCCATCCTACACGGCCTCCTCCTCCTTATGGGCCGGGCGAGGCAGCGGCTCGTGGGGGGAAGGCCCCTTTAGGGCAGGAAGGCGTCCAGGATTTCCTCCACCTGGTCGGTTTCAATGAGGAAGGCGTCGTGCCCGTGGGGGCTTCTGATCTCCCGGTAGCGGGCCCCGGCAAGCTTCGCCGCTTCCCGCACTTCCCAGGCGGGGTAGAGGAGGTCGGTGTCAATCCCCACGAAGAGGCTTGGGATCTCCCGGAGGCGCTTTAAGGCAGCCTCCACACCCCCCCGTCCCCGGCCCACGTCGTGGGTGTCCATGGCCCGGGAGAGGACCAGGTAGCTTTCCGCGTGGAAGCGCCTCAGGAACTTTTCCCCCTGGTAGTCCAGATAGGAGGGGCCCGCCTCCGGGGCCTCGCTCCAGCGGGCGGCGAAGCCCTCGGGGGCCCGGTAGCTCATCATGGCGATGCCCCGGGCCAGGGCCATCCCCTTGGGGGCCGCCTCGCCTGCCCAGTAACCCGGGTCCTGGAGGATGGCCTGGCGGGCCAGGTGGTTGAAGGCCTGGGCCCAGGGGCCGTGCCGGGGCGGGGCGGCGAGGACCACGAGCTTGTTCACCCTTTCCGGGTACATGAGGGCGAACTCCAGGGCCACCATCCCCCCAAGGCTTCCCCCGATGACCGTGGCCCGTTCCACCCCCAGGTGGTCCAAAAGCCTAGCCTGGGCCCGGGCTAGGTCCCTTATGGTGAGGGGCGGGAAGGCCCGGCCGTAGGGCTTTCCCGTGCGGGGGTCCGGGGAGAGGGGGCCGGTGGAGCCGTAGCAGCTTCCCAGGTGGTTGGCGGAGATCACGTAGTAGAGGGCGGGGTCCAGGATGCGCCCCGGCCCCACCAGGGCGTCCCACCAGCCTTCCCTTCCAAAGGCCTGCTCCAAAGGGGGAAGGGCCTTGAAGATCTTCTCCTCGTAGGTGCCCGCCAGGTGGGCGCTGCCCGTGAGGGCGTGGAAGACCAGGACGGCGTTGTCCCGCCGGGCGTTGAGCCGGCCGTAGGTCTCAAACCGCAGGCGCACCTCGGGCAGGTACCCCCCAAGCTCGGTGTAAAACCCTTCCCGGCGGGGGAAGAGCACCGCGGTCCGGGGGATAGGGGGCGGGATGGAGAGGGGGGAGCGGGGGGGCTTTAAGAGGAGGGCCTCGTGCTCTCCCCAGGTCTCGAGGGCGATCTCGCTCATCCTAAGGCCTCCTTCAACTCTGCCTTCAGGTCCTCTATGTGCTCGAGGCCCACGGAAAGCCGGATCATCTCCGGGGCCACCCCCGCTTGGCGTTGCTCCTCGGCGGAGAGCTGGGAGTGGGTGGTGGAGGCGGGGTGGATGGCCAGGGTGCGGGTGTCTCCCACGTTGGCCAGGTGGGAGATGAGCCGAAGCCGCCCCATGAAGGCCTTGGCCGCCTCGTACCCCCCCTTGAGGCCGAAGGTGAGGACCGCCCCTGGCTTCCCCCGGAAGTACTTCACCGCCCGGGCGTGGTGGGGGTGGTCGGGGAGGCCCGGGTAGTTCACCCACGCCACCTGGGGGTGCTCCCTGAGCCAGTGCGCCAGGGCCAGGGTGTTTTCCACGTGCCTTTCCGCCCGCAAGGAGAGGGTTTCCATCCCTAGGAGGACCACCCAGGCCTCAAAGGGTCCCAGGGCCTGCCCCTGGTCGCGGAGGCCGTCCACCCGGGCCTTCACGATAAAGGCCAGCTCCCCAAAGGCCTCCGTGAGCCTTAGGCCGTGGTAGCCAGGCTGGGGCTCGGTGAGGAGGGGGTAGCGGCCGCCCTCCCAGGGGAAGTTCCCCCCGTCCACGATGGCGCCGGCGATGACCGCCCCATGCCCCCCCACCCACTTGGTGAGGGAGTGGGTGACCAGGGCGGCCCCCCATTCCAGGGGCCTCAGGAGGTAGCCCCCCATGCCGAAGGTGTTGTCCACCATGAGGGCCACCCCCACCTCCTGGGCCGCCTGGGCTAAGGCCTCGAGGTCGGGGATGGTGAGGGCGGGGTTGCCGATAGACTCCACCCACCAGGCCCGCGTCCTTTCGTCCGTGAGGGCTAAGAACTCCTCGGGGCGCTCCTCGCGGGAGGTGAAGCGCACCTCTATGCCAAGCCGCTTCAGGGCCACCTTGAACTGGTTGAAGGTTCCCCCGTAGAGGTTGGGGCTAGAGACCAGGTTGTCCCCCGCCTGGGCCAGGGTGGTGAGGGCCAGGAACTGGGCCGCGTGGCCGCTTGCGGTGGCCAAGGCGGCCTTTCCCCCTTCCAGGGTCGCAAGGCGCTTTTCCAGCACCTCCACCGTGGGGTTCATGATGCGGGAGTAGATGTTCCCAAAGGCGCGCAGGGCGAAGAGGTCCGCGGCGTGCTCGGGGCTTTGGAAGACGTAGCTGGTGGTGGGGTAGATGGGGACCTGGCGGCTTAGGGTGGTGGGTTCGGGCTCGTAGCCTGCGTGGAGCTGTAGGGTCTCAAAGCGCATCCTCTGGCCTCCTTTCCAAGACCCGGCCTGGGGCGCTTGGAAGGGGCCATGCGAAAGCCCCTTCCCGGCGGGACCGTTCTCTCTCGCCAAGAAGGGGTTGGGCGTGGCGCTTTCCCCCTTCTCTTATCGTCCCCGGGCGTTTCCCCCGCCCGGGCCGGCCTTGGCACCAGCCCCGCCCCGATCCGGCCATGGAACGGAAGGGGCGGGAGGTTGCCGCGGTTTCACAGGGCCGTACCCTCCACCGCTCTGGATAAGAGAACGGGCTGGTTTTCGCCGCGCCCCGGCGCGGTTAGGCCCCAGTGTAGGGGCCCGGCCCTTTGCCGTCAAGGGCCCTTTGCACCTGGGCCTTGAGCCTCCCTAGGGCCGCCTCGAGGCCCCTAAGCCTTAGGGGGGTGAGGAGCTCCTCCAGCCCCGCCCCCCGGTAGAAATCGGGGGGGATGGCGAGGACGGCCTCCGGGCTTTCCCCCTCCAGCTCAAGGAGGAGCCCCGCGAAGGCCTTCACCGTGGGGGCCTCGTCGGGCACGTGGAAGAAGAGCCTCACCTTCCCCCCTTCCACCTCCGCGTGCAGGAAGAAGGGGGTCTGGCACTCGTGGACCCTTTCCAGCTCCACCCCGGGGGGTGGGGGCGGGACCTTTTTGGCGTAGTCCAGGAGGACCTGAGTCTTGAGCTCCTTGGGGAGGCTCTTGATGAGGTCCAAGGCGGCTTGGAGCTTGGGCGGCACCATACCCCTAGCCTACCGCCCCTGGGGGCGGGTGGGCCTGAGCTCTATCTCCGAGGGGAGGGCCCTGGGGGGGAGCCTTAGGGCGAAGAGGACCGCCTCAGCCACGTCCTGGGGGGCAAGCTTCCAGGCCTGGCCCGGGGCGTTCCCGGCGAAGCCGGTGTCCACGGAGCCCGGGAGGATGTTCACCACCCGCACCCCCTCCTCCCTCAGCTCCAGCATGGCCGCTCCCATGAGCCCCAGGAGGCCGAACTTGCTGGCGTTGTAGGCCGCGCCCCCCTTGAAGGGGTTTTTCCCCGCGAGGCTTGCGATGTTCACCACCACTCCCTCCCTCTCCTTGAGGAGGGGCAGGGCCGCCTTGAGCCCCAGAAAGGGCCCCACCAGGTTGACCTCCAGGACCTCTTTGAGCTCCCCTGGGGAAAGCTCGGCCACCGGCTTGAAGATCCCGATGCCGGCGTTGTTCACCAGGACGTTCAATCCCCCGAAGGCCTCCCTTAGGGCCGCCACTGCCCGGGCCCAGTCCTCCTCCCGGCGCACGTCCCCCACCAGGGGCAGCGCCCTTTCCCCCAAGGCCTCCGCCAGGGCCTTAAGCCTTTCCCCGTCCCGGGCCAAAAGGCCCACCGCGTACCCCTCCCGGTGGAGGGCCTCCGCCACCGCCTTACCGATGCCGCGGCTTGCGCCGCTCACCAGGGCCACCTTCATGCCCCCCATTCTCCCAGGCCCCCCTCTGGGGATTACCCCTGGCCTCACATTCCCCGGCTCTGGGCCCGCCTATACTGAAGGGTGGTAGCAGTGGGGGCTGCTGCAAGCCGTAGAATCGAGACGGTGGTGCTGGGCTGGCCAGGGCTGAAGGTCGCGCTCAGGCCAGGCGGCAGGGGACGGCCGTCCTGCTGCTCGAGGGCCAGTACCACCACGCCCTCGAGGTTGGTGCGCCGCACGTCAACTACACGTCAACTAAAAGATCTGCATGCTGCCCCTGGCGGATGTGGGGGGTGGGGTTGTCCAGGAATAACTGCAAGTCGGGTTGCTGGCTGGATTCTATCTGCAAGGGTAGGTCGTTGGTGGTGCTTATGGATCCCTGGGCAGCCCTTACCCGCAAGTTAAAGCTGCCCACGGCTGCGCTGCTCGAGGCCTCAATCCGTAGGGTGGCGGCGTTGCCGGTTGTGCTGGTGGGTGTCAAAGAAGCGGTTACGCCCTCCGGTAAAGAGCCGACCCATTCCAGCCCTACCGATCCGGGTAGGTTCTGGCGCATCAGGGTGATGGCAACCTCTTTGGCCTCGCTCTGCACAAGGTGCAGACGGTCTGGAGAAAATTCGATCCGCAAGGCGGGTTCTGGTACGGGACGGGTGCAGCCTGCCAGCAAGGTGGGGATGACCGGAATCAAGCACAGCCACAATCTAAATAGTCCCCGCAGTATGCACATAATTCACCCTCATGTTTTTGAGGGTAGCATCCTCAAAAAAGCTGTCAAGCAACGGAGCGTTACATGGTGGGGTAGGATATCCCCCCTTTCGGTTATTCACCTGCATAGACCTTGACAGGACAAAAGGAAAGGGGGTCTTTGGTTCTTATGAACACACCCAAGACCCCCATACCCAG
>NZ_JBBIMD010000024.1:0-32624 GCF_037444525.1 Thermus sp.
CCCAGGTCTCCTCAAAGAGCCGATTCACCTCCTCCAAGAGGGAGAACGGACCCCAGGTGCGGAAGGGCGTGAGTTCACGACCGTCCCGACGAACCAGGGTCATCTTCATCACCTCCACTTTTGCTTATATCATATGAGCGCATTTTTGTCAACTACCCTCCTCCCATCCCGCTTACCCCTGCGCCCCCTATAATCAGGGCATGGAGCTGCCCAAGAACGGGGTGCTGGTGGACACCCGGCCCAAGGGGGCCTACCTCAAGGGCCACCTGCCGGGGGCCCGGCACCTGGACCTCTCCGCCCCCCGGCTCCGCCTCCGGGAAGAGGCGGAGCTTAAGGCCCTGGAGGAGGGCCTCACCGAGCTCTTCCAAAGCCTGGGGCTCAAAAGCCCTGTGGTCCTTTACGACGAAGGGCTCACCAGCCGCCTCTGCCGGACGGCCTTCTTCCTGGGCCTTGGGGGGCTGGAGGTGGAGCTTTGGACCGAAGGCTGGGAACCCTACGCCACGGAAAAGGGGGAGGTGAGCCCCAAGCGCACGGACACTGTGGCCCGCCTGCGGCGGGACTGGCTCCTCACCGCGGACGAGGCGGCCCGGCACCCCCTTCTTCTGGACGTGCGTAGCCCAGAGGAGTTTAGGGGCCTGGTCCACCCCCCCTGCTGCCCCCGGGGCGGACGCATCCCCGGAAGCCGCAACGCCCCCTTAGAGCTCTTCTTGAGCCCCGATGGGCTCCTGGACCGGCTTGGCCTCACCCCAGGCCAGGAGGTGGGGGTTTACTGCCACTCCGGAGCCCGGAGCGCGGTGGCCTTCTTCATCTTGAGAAGCCTTGGGGTGCGGGCGCGGAACTACCTGGGCTCCATGCACGAGTGGCTCCAGGAGGGCCTTCCCACCGAGCCATGAGGACCCACCACCTCACCGTGGGCCCCTTGGGGGAGAACACCTACCTGGTGGAAACCCCGGAAGGGACGGTGCTGGTAGACCCCGGGGACGAGCCGGGGCAGATCCTCGGCCTGGCCCAGGGGCTCGGGCTCACCCCCAAGGCCATCCTCCTCACCCATGCCCACTTTGACCATGTGGGGGCGGTGGGCCCCTTGGTGGAGGCCCTGGAACTCCCCGTCTATCTCCACCCCCTGGACCTCCCCCTTTACGAGCGGGCCCAGGAGGCCGCGGCCCTTTGGGGGGTTTCCATCCCCAAGCCCCCCCTTCCCACAAGGCCCCTGGAGGAGGGGATGCGGCTTTTCGGCTTCACGGTCTGGCACCTGCCCGGGCACAGCCCGGGCCACGTGGCCTTCCTCTGGCCCGACCCTCCCCTCGCCCTTTCGGGGGACCTCCTCTTCCGGGGAAGCATCGGCCGCTACGACCTCCCCGGGGCCAACCCCAAGGCCCTCTTCCGCTCCCTGAAGCGGCTCTTAACCCTGCCCCCCAAAACGCGCATCCTCCCCGGGCACGGTCCGGAGACCACCCTGGGCCTCGAGGCGGAGGCCAACCCCTTCCTGGCGGGGATAAAATGGGAGGCGTGAACGGGGCGGAGCAAGTGGAGGCGCTTAGGGCCCTTTACGGCCTTCAGGAAAAGGACCTGGAGCTGGACCGGCTGAGGGAGGAGGCGGAAAGCCTCCCCGAGGAGCTCCTTGCGGTAAAGCGCCAGGTGGAGGCCCTGGAGGAACGCCTGGCCGGGCTTTTGGAGAGGCAGGCGGAACTGCAAAAGGAGTACAACCGCCACAGCCTGGACCTGGAGGACCTCACCGCCAAGGAGAAGCAGGCAGAGGCCGAGCAGCGCCAGGCCCAAAGCGCCAAGGAGCAGACCCAGTACGAGAACCGCATCCAGCAGATCCGGGACCGCATCCGCGAGCTTCTGGAGCTCTCCACTCCCCTCATGGAGGCCATGGAGAGCCTCGAGGGGGAGATCGCCCAGGTGGAGGAGGAGTTATCCCAGCTCCGGCCCCGCCTGGAGGCCCTCCTGGAGGAGAACGCCCGGCGGGTGGGGGGACTTAAGGAGACCATCGCCCTCAAGGAGGAAGAGAGGCGGGCCATGGCCCAGGGCATCCCCGAGGCCCTCCTCAAGGAGTACGAAGCCATCCGCCGCTCCCGGAAGGGCACGGGCATCGTGCGCATGCGAAGGCAGGGGAACGCTTTCCGCTGCGAGGGGTGCAACGTGGTCCTGCCCACCCACGTGGCGCAGAAGGTGGTCCAGGGGCAGGTGGTGCGCTGCCCCACCTGTGGCCGCCTGCTCCTTAAGGGGGATTAGAGGAGGCGGGCCTCGAGGCGGACCTCCCCCACCCCGGCCAGGGCCCGGGACACAGGGCAGCCCGCCTTGGCCTCCTCCGCAAGGCGCAGGAACTCCTCTGGAGAAATCCCCGGCACCTCAGCCTCTGTGACCAGCTCTATGCGGGCAAGGGTAGGCCGGCCCTCCACGGTCTCCAGGTGGACCCGGGCTTCGGTGGAAACCCGCTTGGGGGGGTAGCCCGCCCCCTCCAGCGCGGCGGAGAGGGCCATAGAGAAGCAGCCCGCGTGGGCCGCGGCGATGAGCTCCTCTGGATTCGTCCCCGCCCCTTCCTCAAACCGGGAGGGGAAGGAGTAGGGCCCCTCAAAGGCTTGGCTTCCTAGCCGCATAACCCCCTTACCGGTGCGCAACCCGCCTTCCCATACCGCGCTCGCTTTCCGTACGGGCATATGGACCTCCGGCTTTTACTCTAAAAAACCCTCCCCGCCCGAATCCTGGCCGGCCTTACGTTTCCAAAGGCCGTAGGAGTAGACGATGAGGAAAAGGGAAACCCCAAGGAGAAGCCCGAGGAAGGCCAGAACCCCTAAGCCCCTTGAGGGGAGGAAAAGCATCGCCCCTCCCAAGGCCCCAAACCCCCAGGCCGCGGCCCGGTGGACCTTCCGCCAAACCTCAGGGTCCTCCAGGGTCCAGGGGGTGCGCACCCCGGCGAAGTAGTTGGGGGGGATCCTTGGGAGGTAAAAAGCTAGGAAAAGGAAGAAAAGCCCTGCCACGCGGAAAAGGGGAGGCTCCGCCCACCAGCCCGCATAGACCCCCACGAGGGCCAGATGGAGGGCCAGGAAAAACCAGGCCAGGCCCACCATAAGCCCCTCGAGGCCCTGGGGCCTTTTGGGGTCCAGCCGCGGCAAGAGGGCGTGGAGGGGGAGGAGGAAGGTCATGATCAGGGGGAGGAGGAAGAGGGCCTCGAGGCGGCTCCCAAAGCGGTCGGGCTCCCCCTCTAGGTTCCAGTGGACGGGCAGGGGCTCAGGAAGGGTGGGGTAAAGGAAAAGGGCCACCCCCCACACGAGGAGAAGGGGAAGGGCTATCCAGAGGCCGTATCCCCGCATGAACCCAGTTTACCGCCCTGTAGGATAGGGAGGTGCTCCTCCTCTTCGTGGACGGCCTGGGCCTGGGCGGGACCCTGGAGGAGTCCTTCCCCCTCCTCCTCGCCCTCCGGCCCAGCCCCCTGGACGCCACCTTGGGGGTGGAAGGCCTGCCCCAGTCGGGCACCGGGCAGACCGCCCTCCTCACGGGGGTCAACGCGGCCGGGCTGCTGGGGCGGCACCAGGGGCCCTACCCCGCCCCAAGCCTGAGGCCCCTCCTCCGGCAAAGCCTCTACGCCTGGGCCAGGGCGCAAGGATTTCCCGTCCTCCACGCCAACGGTTACCGGGAGGCGTACCTGGAACAGGCCCTCTCCCCCAGGCGCCTCCGTCTTTCCGCCTTCGCCCTCGCCGCCCACCTGGCGGGGCTTCCCCTCCTCCCCCTAGGCCACCCCCTGGCCCTCTCCCCCGGCTTCTGGGAGGACCCTAGGGGGGAAGGGAGGAAGGCGGCCCGCCTGGCCCAAGCGTTCCCCCTGGTGGTGCTGGAGTACTGGGCCCTGGACCTGGCGGCCCACCGGGCCCCAGAAACCCTCCCTCAGCGCTTTCAGGAGCTTGGAGCCTTCGTGGAAAGCTTCCTGGAAGCAGGCGGGGAGCTCGTCCTGGTCTCCGACCACGGCAACGCGGAGGAGCCCTGGCACCCCCACCACACGCGAAACCCCGTGCCCCTGGTCTACACCAGCCCGGCCCCACCCCCACCGGGGGACCTCCCAGGCTTCCTCCCCTGGTTGCAAGCGATTATCACTTCTAAATGCTAAAAATCCGAGCGGAATACTTGACATTATGCCCCCACCCCCCTAGACTTGGGGGCGGAGGGCGCCCTCCTTAAGGAGGTGAACCGGTGAAGCGAGCGTTACCCCTCATCGCCTTAGCGGCCCTTGGCCTCGGGATGGCCCAGCAGACCCTTACGGTTTACAGCGGACGGGGGCAGAGCCTGGTGGAGCCCCTGATCAAGCAGTTTGAAGCGGACGCGGGCATCCGGGTCCAGGTGCGCTACGGAACCGACCCCCAGATCCTGGCCACCCTTCAGGAGGAAGGGGGCCGCTCCCCTGCAGACGTCTTCTGGGCCAACACCTCGGGCACCTTGGGCCAAGCAGCGGAGCGGGGGCTCCTAAGGCCCTTGGGGGAAAGCCTCCTGAAGATGCCCCTGGGTTTCGTGCCGGCTTCCAAGGCCTGGGTGCCCGTGACCCTGCGCCTGCGGGTCCTGGCCTATAACCCCCAGAAGGTGAAGGCAGAGGAACTGCCCCAGAGCATCCTGGATCTCCCTCGCTTCGCCCGGGAAAAGGGGCTTAAGGTGGGCTGGACCCCCACCTACTCCAGCTTCCAGGATATGGTGGCGGGGATGATCCTCTTCCACGGGGAGGAGGCCACCCGCCGGTGGCTCCAGGAGATGAAGGCCCTCTCCCCCAAGGGCTACGCCTCCAACCCCGCCATGCTGGACGCCATCCGCGCGGGGGAGGTGGACCTAGGCTCCACCAACCACTACTATGTCCTCCGGTTCCAACGAGCGGGCTACCAGCTCGGGGTGCATCACTTCAAGGACGGGGACGCGGGCAACCTGGCCCTGGTGACGGGGGCGGGGATCCTTAAGACCAGCAAGAACCTCCCCGCGGCCACCCGCTTCCTCACCTACCTCCTCTCCCCCAAGGCCCAGCAGTACTTCGTGGGCAACGTCGGGGAATACCCCTTGGTGAAGGGCGTGGTGCCGGACCCCAGGCTCCTTTCCCTGGAGGAGGCCCTCAAGAAGACCCCAAAGCTGGACGTTGAGAAGCTGGACCTGGACCGGGCCCTGAAGCTCCTAAGGGAGCTCGGGGTGCTCTAAAGGGGGTGGCCCCGGGATGACCCTGGCCCGCGCCAAAAACCAGCTCCCGGGGCTTTTGCCCTTCCTTCTCCCCGCCCTCCTCACGGGGGGCGGGGTGGTGCTGCCCCTCGTTTACCTCCTCCTGAGGGCCCTGGAGGCGGAGCCGGAGGCCCTAAGGGAGATCCTCCTCAGGCCTAAGAACCTGGAGCTTTTCCTGAACACCCTGGCCCTCCTCCTCGGGGTCCTCCTCCTCGCCACCCTGCTCGCCCTCCCCTTGGCCTTCCTCACCACCCGGACCGACCTCAGGGGAAAGCGCCTCTGGGCCACCCTACTGGCCCTGCCCCTGGCCGTGCCGGGGTATGTGGGGGCCTACGTGCTCCTTGCGGCCACGGGGCCTGGAGGGGTGCTCCCCCTGCCCCGCCTCGAGGGGTACTGGGGGGCGGTCCTGGTCCTGGGCTTCACCACCTACCCCTACCTCTTCCTGGCCTTGCGGGCGGCCTTTTTGGGCCTGGACCCCGGCCTGGAGGAGGCGGCCCGCACCCTGGGCAAGACCCCTGTGCGGGCCTTCCTTCAGGTGACCCTGCCCCAGCTCCTCCCCGCCTTCCTCTCCGGGACCTTGGTGGTGGCCCTGCACGTGGTGGGGGACTTCGGCACCGTAAGCCTCCTCCGCTATGAGACCTTCTCCTACGCCATCTACCTCCAGTACAATGCGGCCTTTGACCGGATTTACGCGGCTTGGCTCGCCCTCTTCCTCCTCCTCCTCACGGGTGGGCTTCTCCTCTTGGAAGGAGCTCTTCTAAGGCGGCTCCACTTGGCCCGCTCGGGGAAGGGCCTGGGAAGTAGGGGGCGGCCCCTTGCCCTAGGGGCCCTCCGGCCCTTGGCCTACGCCGCCCTCCTCCTTCCCCTGGTCCTCGCCCTCCTCTTCCCCCTCTTCGCCCTCTTTCACCTGGCAAGCCGCTTCCCTTCCGGGGGCCTCGCCGGTCTCCAGGAGGCCTTCTGGCACTCCGCCCTCCTGGCCCTGCCCGCCGCCTTCCTGGCGGTGGGGATGGCCCTCCCCATCGCCTACCTGCGGGTGCGCCAGCCCTCCCCGGCCTCCCAAGCCCTGGAGCGCCTGGCCTACCTGGGCTACACCATCCCCCCCTTGGCCTTCGCCCTGGCCTGGATCTTCTTCAGCCTGCGCGCAGTCCCCTTCCTCTACGGCACCCTCCCCCTCCTGATCCTGGTCCTGGCCTTCCACTTCCTGGCGGAGGCCTTAGGCCCCGTGCGGGGGGCGCTTTACCAGGTACCCAAGCGGCTGGAAGAGGCCGCAAGGACCCTGGGGGAAACCCCAGTGCGGGCCTTTTTCCGGGTCACCTTCCCCCTCCTATGGCGGGGGTCGGTGGCTGCGGGGGCCTTGGCCTTCATCGGGGCGGTGAAGGAGCTTCCCATCACCCTGCTCCTCACCCCCATGGGCTACAGCACCCTTTCCACCCGGGTTTTCAGCTACACTCAGGAAGCCATGTTCGCTGAGGCCGCACCTTTCGCCCTCCTCATCCTCCTCCTCTCCGCGGCCTTCGTGGGGGTGTTGCTTTGGAGCGAACGCCGTTACTAGAACTGGAGGGCATCGCCAAGCGCTACGGAGAGCTGGAGGTCCTGAAAGGGGTGGACCTGGTCCTCTACCCGGGGGAGATCCTGGCCCTTCTCGGGCCCTCGGGGTGCGGGAAGACCACCCTGTTGCGGGTGGTGGCGGGCCTCGAGGCCCCCGAAAGGGGGCGGGTCCTCCTGGAGGGGCGGGAGATCACCCACCTCCCTCCGGAGAAAAGGGGCATCGGCTTCGTCTTCCAGGACTACGCCCTCTTCCCCCACCTCACCGCCCTCGGGAACGTGGCCTTCGGCCTTAAGGGGAAAGACCGCCTGGAAAAGGCCCTAAAGGCCCTGGACCGGGTGGGGATGACCCTCTTCAAGGACCGGAGGCCCCACGAGCTCTCTGGGGGCCAGCAGCAGCGGGTGGCCCTGGCCCGTGCCCTGGCCCCAAGGCCCAAGCTCGTCCTCCTGGACGAGCCCTTCTCCAGCCTGGACGCGGGGCTTAGGGAGAGCACCCGGGAAGAGGTGCGCCGGATCCTCAAGGAGACGGGCACCGCCGCCCTCCTGGTCACCCACGACCAGGAGGAGGCCCTCTCCTTCGCCGACCGCCTGGGGCTCATGCGGGCCGGCAGGCTGGAGCAGGTGGGCACCCCCGAGGAGGTCTACCTGCGCCCCAAAACCCCCTTCGTGGCCCAGTTTCTGGGGCGGACCAACCTCCTTCCGGGGGAGGCCCGGGGGCGGTATGCGGAAACCTGCTTGGGGAAGGTGCCCCTCCTGGAGCCCGCCCAGGGAGCCGTCCTCCTCTCCATACGCCCTGAGGCCCTGCGCCTTGTCCCCCCGGGGGAGGGGGCGCGGGGGGCGGTGACGGCCCGGGCCTTCAAGGGGCACGACCTCACCTACCGGGTGCGCCTCCCCGAGCGGGAGGTTCTGGTGCAGGAAGCCCCGGGCTGCCCCTACCGGGAGGGGGACGAGGTGGGGGTTAGGGTGGAGGGGTTCGGGGTGGTCCTGGAAGGGGAGGCCCCCAGGGCCATCCAAAGGGCGTAGATTGGAGGGCGTGCGGCGGATCCTCCTCTTGGTGGAGTACGATGGCAGCGGGTTCGCGGGGCTTCAGCGGCAGCGGGCAGGCCTGCGCACGGTGCAGGGGGAGCTGGAAAGGGCCCTCCCCGCCATTGGGGCCCTCCCCAAGGCCGTGGCCGCGGGGCGGACAGACGCAGGCGTGCACGCCCTGGCCATGCCCTTCCATTTTGACCTTCCCGGACGGATCCCCACCGAGAAAATCCCCGAAGCCCTAAACCGCCTCCTCCCCGAGGACCTTAAGGCCCTCTCCGCCCGGGAGGTGCCCCTCACCTTCCACGCCCGGCGGGACGCGAAGAGCCGCACCTACCTCTACCGCCTCCTCCTAAGGCCCCACCCCTCCCCCCTCCTCCGCCAGCGGGCCTGGTGGCTCAAGGGCCCCTTGGACCTAAAGGCCATGGAGGAGGCCCTCCCCCTCCTCCTGGGCCGGCACAACTTCCTGGGCTTCGCCAAGGAGGAGGTGCGCCAGGGGGAAAGGGAACTGTACGAGGCCCGGCTGGAGCACCTGGAGGGTGAGGTTGGGCCGGAGGTGCACCTCTACTTCCGGGGGCATAGCTTCCTAAGGGGCCAGGTTAGGGGCATGGTGGGCACCCTGGTGGAGATCGGCCTTGGGAAGAGGCCCAAGGAGAGCCTAAGGGCCATCCTGGAAACGGGAGAGAGGCGCCTGGCCGGACCAAGCGCCCCTCCGCAAGGGCTTTACTTCGTGGAGGCCAGGTACGACCTTAAGCCCCCAGCTGTTTGGGGTCTCAGAGCCGGCTTCGGGGATCCAGGGCATCCCGCAGACCGTCCCCCAGGTAGTTAAAGGCCAGCACGGTGATGACGATCATGAACCCTGGGGGCAGGGCAAGCCAGGGGGCGGTGAAGATGTACTCCTGGGCGTTGGTGAGCATGTTCCCCCAGGTGGCCACGGGAGGCTGGATGCCGAAGCCCAGGAAAGAAAGGGCAGCCTCCACCAGGATGGCCCCACCGATCTGCAAGGTGGCCTGGACGATGAGGGGGGCCAGGGTGTTGGGCACCAGGTGGCGGAACATGATCCGGGCGTCCGTGGCCCCGAGGGCCTGGGCGGCGGTGGCGTAGTCCTGCTCCCTTAAGGAGAGGATGTTCCCCCGCACCAGCCGGGCGGTGCCCAGCCAGCCAAAGAGGACCAGGATGGTGATGATGATGAACACGCTGGCCGCATCCCCAAACACCCCTTGCGCCCACTGGCCCACCTTCACCCCGGGGTCCCGGAGGAGGGCGGAAAGCACCAAAAGAAGGGGCAGGGTGGGGATGGTAAGCATGAAGTCTATGAGGCGGCTGATGGCCACGTCCAGGTCCAGGCGGATCTGGCCCTTAAGTCCGTACCACCCCGCAAAGAGGACCAGAGCGAGCACCAGGCCAAACCCCAGGTAACTCCCCAGGGCCCCCGCCCGGATCCCGTCCTCGGCCAGGGCCCAGGCGATGGAAAGAGCCAGGTAGAGCGCCCCATAGTAGAGGAACCAGGAGAAGACCCGCCAAAGGGCGAAGGAAAGGGGGTAGAACCCCTCCTTCTCCCGGCGCAAGGGACCCAGGTAAAACCTAAGGGGGCGGCCCGCGAAGTAGCCCGCCAGGGTCCCCATGACCGTACCCAGGATCACGCTGGAAAAGGCTACGGCGAAGCCCACTAGAAGGGAGATGCGGGAACCGTAGATGATGCGGGAAAGGACATCCCGCCCCAGGTCGTCCGTACCCAGGGGGTGCTCCCGGGAAGGGGGGTTGAAGTAGTACTGGCCCACGTCCTCCCCGGTGGGTTGGGCTGTGGGGTCGTAGGGGGCGATCCAGGGGGCGAAGATGGCCATGAGGATAAGGAGCGCGATGACGATGAGGCCCGCCATGGCCATCTTGTGCCGCCTGAGGCGCCGCCAGAAAAGGCTTAGGAACGTGCGCGGCTTGGGGGTTACCGCTTGTGTCGCCATGGGTTCCTCCTAACTGTAGCGGATGCGGGGGTCCACCACCGCATAGGCCAGGTCGGCCAGTAGGTTGAAAAGGGCGGTCATGAGGGCTAAGAAGGCCAGGGCGGCCATGGCCACGTTGTAGTCCTTCTCCACCAGGGCGTCAAAGATGGCCCGCCCCATCCCGGGGTAGCTGAAGATGGTCTCGGTGATGGTGGCCCCGCCCAAAACCCCGGGGATGGCCAGGCCCACCAAGGTCACGATGGGGATGAGGGCGTTGCGGAGGGCGTGCTTGTAGAGCACCACCCGCTCGGAAAGCCCCTTGGCCCGGGCGGTGCGGATGTAGTCCTGGGAGAGGACCTCCAGGAGGGAAGCCCGCATGAACCGGGTCCACTCGGCCATCTGCAGGGCGGAAAGGGTCAGCACCGGCAGGATCAGGTGCCAGGCCCACTGGCCCAGGAAAGCCCAAACGCTCACCGCCCCGGAGCAGACGTCCTCCCAAAGGACGGGGGGCACGCCCTCGGTGGGGAACTTGGGGAAGCCAGGGACGCGCTCGGGGAGGACGATGGCGAAGAGGTAAAGGAGGAGGATCCCCAGGAAGAAGACGGGCATGGAGAAGCCCACGAAGGAAAGGAAGGTGATGGCGTAGTCCGCCAGGGAGTACTGGCGCACCGCGGAGAACACCCCCACGGGGATGGCCACGAGGAGGGCCAAGGTGAGGGCGAGCCCTGAGAGGACCAGGGTCTTGGGCAGGCGTTGGACGAAGATGTGCTCCGCCGCCGGGATCACGTAGGTGCGGCTGTAGCCCAGATCGCCCCGCACCGCCCGGGAAAGCCACTTGAAGTAGCGGATGTGGAGGGGTTAGTCCAGGCCGTAAGCCCGCTTCAAGGCTTCAAACTGCTCCGCGGTGATGCGGGGGTTCTGCCGCCTGAGCTCCTCCAGGGGGTCCCCCGGCTGCAGGGCAAGGAGGGCGTAGATGACCACGCTGGCCGCAAGGAGCAGGGGCACCATCTGTAAAAGCCTTCGCACCGTGTAGGCGAACACCGTTTTACCTCCTCATTTGTGGACCTAAAAGCCCGCTTGGGGCGCGAAAAAGCCCGCTGGGGTTCTCCCCAGCGGGCCCCACTATACCACCCAGGCTACTTGGTGGAAAGGGCGTACTTCGCCTGGTCCCATTTCTTCACGGCGCCGCGGCTCTCCCAGCCGATCTCCCAGGCGTTCCAGCCGGGGTAACCGAACCCGCCCGCGTAGGCGCTGGCCACGTAGTTCACGAGGCCCTTGCGCACCACGTAGGGGTTGGCGCGGAAGTAAAGGGGCAGAGCGGGAAGCTCCTCAGCCCAGATCTCCTGGGCCCGGGCAAAGAGCTGCTTCCGCTTCTCGGGGTCAAACTCCAGCACGGCCTGGCTGGTGAGGCGGTCAAACTCATCGTTGCGCCAGCCGCCGATGTTCTGGCCCTGGTAGTTGTTGTCCTTGGTGGGCACCATGATGGCCCCAGTGTTCAGGTTCTTGTACTGGAAGAGGGAACCATCCTCGGCCAGGCTGGAGACCCAGGCGAACTCAAACATCCCGGTCCACTTGCAGTCCACCGCCCGCTGGATGTAGTCGTCGGAGAAGACCACGGAGCTCGGGGCGCTGTTGATCTTAACGGCGATGCCGATCTTCTTCAGGTCCTCGGCGAAGAACTGCTGGGTGCGCTCGCGGATGGCGTTGCCCGCGGTGGTCACGTACTCAATCTCAAAGCGCACCGTCCGGCCGCCCACCGTGCGCTGGAGGATGCCGTCTGGCCCCTTGCGCCAGCCCATCTGCGCGAGAAGGGCCTCCGCCTTCTTGAGGTCAAACTCGTACTTCTTCACAGTGGGGTTGTAGAGGGGGTTGACGGGGGCGATCCAGGTGTGGGCCACGGGCTGGAGGCCGTCGAAGAAGGCCTTCACCAGACCTTCCCGGTTCAGGGCATGGAGGAGGGCCTGCCGGGTGCGTACGTCGTTCAGGCCCAGATCCCGCACGGTCTGGCAGCTCTCAAACTTGTTGATGTCGATGTGCTCCCAGATGGCCCCGGGCACGAACCAGATGTCAAAGCGGCCAGGAGCACGGGAGGTAAGCTGGCGGCTGCGGCCCTGGTCAAAGGTGAGGGAAACGCTGGAGGTGGCGTCAATGGAACCGCCGATCACCGCCACCAGGAGGGAGTTGGTGTTCTGGATGAAGCGGTAGACCACCTTCTGGACGTACTTGTTCTCCCCGCCCTCGGGCTTGATGGGGAAGTTGGGGTTCCGGTGCATCTCGATGGAGTTCCCCGGCACCCAGCGGCGGAGCTTGAAGGCCCCGGAGTAGACCATGGCCCCCCGGTTCAGGGCCTGGGGCGTGGAGAACTTGAGGAAGAAGTTCCGGTAGAGCTCGTTGAGCTTCTCCGCGTCCTTGTCGGGGTCCAGGTTGCGGGCTGCGGCCTTCACCTTCTCCCATTCGGGCCCCATGATGTGCTTGGGCGCATAGCCCATGGGGGAGCCATAGGTGTCGTAGTAGTAAGCGGGCTCAAAGATCACGGTGAAGTTGCGGGCGTCCTTCACCCGCAGGTTGACCCGCTCCCAGTAGTCGGGGTTGAGGACAGGCATGCCCTTGGCCTTACCCACCTCAAAGTAGAACTGCACGTCCTCGGTGGTGATGGGGCGGCCGTCGGACCAGCGGGCGTCGGGGCGGATGGTGAGGTCCATCTCCAGCCGCTTCTTGCCCCCGCCAATGTCCGTCACCCGGAGGCGCCCGTTCTACTGGGTGGGCACCTCCGTGGCCAGGACGGGGAAGTTCTGGCTGTCCGCGTTAAAGCCGATGAAGGGGGCAAAGAGGTACCCCTCAATCTCCGACTTGATGGCCTGGTTGCTGATGACGCTGAGGAAGTCCCCGGCCAGGACCCTGGGCTCCTGGGAAGCCCCAACGACCAGGCTGTTGTCCTGGGGACCGGCCAGGGCCAGGCCCAGAGCCGTTAGACCGAGTACAACCAGCTTACCTGCCTTCGTCATATTGCCTCCTTTCGCGGCACTCGGCACTCCTTAGTGGCCGCCCTTATTATAGGCTGCTCCCCTGGTGGGTCAAAAAGAGAAAAGGCTAAAGGGGGCTTAAGCCCCCCTCGCCTCCTCTAGTGGCCGCAGGTTCTGGCCTCTCCCTCCTGGTCTTTGGTGCGGAAGGAGTGGCCGCAGCCACAGGTGCTCGCCGCGTTAGGGTTGTTTACAGTAAAGCCGCCCCCCATGAGGCTTTCCACCCAGTCGATCTCCGAGCCCACCAGGTAGGGGAGGGACATGGGGTCCACCACCAGGCGCACCCCGTGCATCTCCACGAAGGTATCCCCCTCCAGCTCCCTCTCGTCCACCGCCATCCCGTACTGGAAGCCGGAGCACCCGCCGGATTTGATGTACACCCGGATGGCCGCGTGCTCCTTGCCGTAGCGGGCCAGGATCTCCTTGGCCTTCGCCGCCGCCTGAGGGGTGATGCTCAGCACAGTTTCTTGGACCATACCCGCCTCCTTACCCCCCACATTATCAGGGAAAGGGTAGGCAAGGGTGAGGTGGCTCACGGAGGAATAGGATGGAGCCATGGACATCGCCAAGGTGCAGGAAGCCCTGCGGGAAGAGCGCCTGGACGGGTGGCTCCTCTATAGCTTCGGCCAGGGGAACCCCTTGGCCCTCGAGGCCCTAGGCCTCGAGGGGCTCCACCTCACCCGCCGCTTCGCCTACCTCATTCCCCGGGAAGGGACCCCCACCCTGCTCTGCCACGCCATAGAGGAAAGCCTCTTCCCTTCTTTGCCCGGAGGGCGGAGGGTCTACCACACCTGGCGGGGGTTTGCGGAGGGATTAGAGGGGCTTTTGGGAGGGAAAAGGCGGGTGGCCCTGGAGTACGTACCCGGCGGGGCCATCCCCTACCTCTCCCGGGTGGACGGGGGTACCCTGGACCTCCTCCGCGCCCTGGGGGTGGAAGCGGTCTCCTCCTGGCCCCTCCTCCTCCTTTTCCAGACCTGGGACGAGGAGGCCCTGAAACGCCACCGCCGGGCCGTGAAGGGGCTCCTCCAGGCCCGGGACCGGGCGCTACGCCTCCTCCGGGAAAACCCTCAGGTTACGGAGAAGGAAGTCCAGGGGACCATGGCGGAAACCCTCCTGGCCCTGGGCCTCACCTTTGACCACCCCCCCATGGTGGCCTTTGGGCGGAACGCCGCTAACCCCCACCACGAACCTGGGGCGGCGCGGCTAGAAGTGGGGGAGGTGGTCCTATTGGACCTCTGGGCCAAGGAGCCCGGGGGGGTCTATGCGGACCTCACCTGGATGGCGGGGCTTGGGGTGGCCGAGGCCGCCCACCGGGCCTTCGCCGCGGTGGCGCGGGCCCGGGACGAGGCCATCCGCTTTGTGGCCCAGGCCTACCGGAGGGGGGAGCATCCCAAGGGGTTTGAGGTGGACCGGGTGGCCCGGAAGGTCCTGGAGGAGGCGGGCTACGGGGCCTATATTCGCCACCGCACGGGGCATAACCTAGGCCGAGAGGTCCACGGCGCCGGGCCCCACCTGGACGACCTCGAGACCCACGACTTCCGCCCCCTGGTGCCGGGGCTGGCCTTTACCGTGGAGCCCGGGGTGTACCTGCCGGACTTCGGGGTGCGCACGGAGGTGAACGTCTACCTCCACCCCGAGGGCCCCGAGGTCACCACCCCCCTCCAGGAGGCCATCACCCCCCTTTGAGTACCCCACCGAGGCTTTCGGGCCCCAGAAAAGGGGTTCCGCGCGTCCAAAGCCCTGCAGGACCTTCTCAGCAAAGGCACTTACCCCCCAGGGGCGTGCTATCCTGGTGGGCGGCATGGACCGCCCCCTCCTGATCTTTTCCGGTCAGTCCAACCGCCCCCTGGCCCAGGCCATCGCCGACGCCTTGGGCCTGCCCTTGGGGAAGAGCACCACGCTGCGCTTCGCCAACGACAACCTCTTCGTGCGCTTTGAGGAAAGCCTAAGGGAAGGGGACGTCTTCATCGTCCAGTCCCTCACCCCCCCGGTGCAGGACCACCTAATGGAGCTCCTCATGATGGTGGACGCGGCCAAGGGGGCCAGCGCCGCCCGGGTCACCGCGGTGATCCCCTACTTCTCCTACGCCCGCAGCGACAAGAAGGACGCCCCCCGGATCTCCATCACCGCCCGGCTCATCGCCGACCTCCTCCAGACCGCGGGGGCCGACCGGGTCCTCACCATGACCCTCCACTCCCCCCAGGTCCACGGCTTCTTCAAGATCCCCGTGGACCACCTTTCCGCCGAGCCGGTCATCGCCAACCATTTCGCCACCCGCGTGGACCTGGAAAACGCGGTGGTGGTGGCCCCGGATGCGGGGGACCTCAAGCGGGCAAGCTCCCTGGCCCGCAGGCTCCGTCTCCCCCTGGCCTTCATTGACAAGGAGCGGGTCTCGGACACGGAGGTCCGGGTGCGGATGCTGGTGGGGGAGGTGAAGGGGAAAACGGCCCTCATCGTGGACGATGAGATCTCCACCGCGGGGAGCCTGGTGGAAGCGGTGGAGGCCCTCCTGCAGGCGGGGGCCAAGGAGGTCTACGCTGCCGCCACCCACGGAGTCTACGTGGGCCCGGCCCTGGAGCGCATCGCCAAGAGCCCCGTGAAGGAGGTGGCGGCCACGGACACCTGCCCCTCCAAGGAAGGCCCCAAGCTCAAGACCCTCACCGTGGCCCCCCTCTTTGCCGAGGCCATCTGGCGCATCCACCGGGGGGAGTCGGTCTCGAGCCTCTTCACATGAGGGAAGAACGCCTCCACCTGGTGGGCCTCCCCGCCCTCCTCAAGCGCCCCGATGACCCCAAGGCCCTCCTCCTCGTCCTCCACGGCCTTCAAGGGTCTAAGGAGCATATCCTTGGCCTCCTTCCCGGCTACGCGGAACGGGGCTTCGCCCTTCTCGCCTTTGACGCCCCAAGGCACGGGGAAAGGGTGGGCCCACCCCCCTCGGCCAAAAGCCCCCGCTACGTGGAGGAAGTCTACCAGGTGGCCCTGGGGTTCAAGGAAGAGGCCCTCAGGGTGGCGGAGGAAGCGGGAACGCGCTTTGGCCTCCCCCTCTACCTGGCAGGGGGAAGCCTTGGGGCCTTCGTGGTCCACCTCCTCCTCTCGGAGGGCTTCCGGCCTAGGGCGGCCCTCGCCTTCATCGGAAGCGGCTTCCCCATGAAGCTCCCCCAAGGGCAGGTGCTGGAGGACCCGAGGGTGCAGGCCCTTTACGAGACTCCTCCCGCTCTGAGGGGTGCGGCCTACGGGGGGGTGCCCCTCCTCCACCTTCACGGCACCAAGGACCTCATCGTCCCCCTGGAGCGCATGGAAAAGACGGTGGAGGCCTTGAGGCCCCACTACCCCGAAGGCCGCCTGGCCCGGTTCGTGGAGGAGGGGGCGGGGCACACCATCACCCCCCTCATGGCCCGGGTGGGCCTGGCCTTCCTCGAGGCCTGGGGGGAAGGGGCCTGATGGTCCTGGTGGGCCTCCGAGGCTACCGGGGCTACCCTAGAGGGTTCAGGGCCTACCGGAAGGCCTTCCCCACGGTGGAGCTCTCCTGGTGGCACCGTGTGGGGGACCCGAGGACCATCGCCCGGCTTAGGGCCCTGGCCCCCCCGGGCTTCCGCTTCAGCGTCCATGGCCACAAGCACCTCACCTTCCGCCCCTCGGGGGAGGAGAGGCGGGTTTTGAGGCGCTTTCTCCGCCGCTTCCGGGCCTTTGGGGAAAAGAGGGGGGCGGTGCACCTCCTCGTGCCCCAGGTGGAGCCCGAAGCCTTTCTGGCCTGGCTGGACCTCTTGGAGGAGGTGCAGGGGGAGTTGGGACGGGTTCCCATCGCCTTCCAGGCCCCAAGGGCCCTCCAGGAGCCCATCCGCAAGCGGGGCTACGCCCTGGTGAACGAGGAAGGGGGGCCTTTCCTCTACCTCCTGGACCCGACAAGGGTGCCGGAGGAGGGGGAGGGGTTTGCCTACTTCACAAACCCGCCCCCCGGGCCTACACTCATAGCGGAGGTTGACCCGGATTGAAGGCGGCCAAGCGTTTTTCCCCCAAAGAGGCGGAGGAGATCTACCTGGTCCCCCACTGGGGGGCGGGGTTTTTCCGGGTGGGCGAGGAAGGGAAGCTGGAGGTAACCCCCCTAGGCCCCAAGGGCCCGGTGGCGAGCCTTTTGGAGATCGTGGAGGCCCTTAGGGACGAGGGGCGGCCCCTCCCCATGCTCCTCCGCTTCCCCCAGATCCTGGAGGCCCGGGTGCGGGAGCTCAACGAGGCCTTCCGGAGCGCCATGGAGAAGTACGGCTATGGGGGGGGCTACCAGGGGGTCTACCCGGTGAAGGTGAACCAAAGGCGGCTCGTCCTGGAGACCATCGCCCGCGCCGGGAGGCCCTATCACCACGGCCTCGAGGCGGGGAGCAAGGCCGAGCTCACCCTCATCCTGGCCCAGGACCTTTCCGAAAAGGCCCTCATCACCACCAACGGCTTCAAGGACGACGATTTCATCCGCCTGGCCCTCATGGGGCGGAAGCTGGGCCGGAACGTGGTGGTCACCCTGGAGAAGTTCGCGGAGCTCGCCCGGGTGGTGCGGCTTTCCGGGGAGCTTGGAGTGGAGCCCCAGATCGGCATCCGCTACAAGCTCAAGGCCAAGGGGGCAGGGCAGTGGGAAAGTAGCGGCGGGGAAAACGCCAAGTTTGGCCTCACCACGCCGGAGATCCTGAAGGCGGTGGAGATCCTGAAGGAAAAGGGCCTCCTCCACAGCCTGGTCATGGTCCATGCCCACATCGGCAGCCAGGTCACGGACATCCGCAAGATCAAGGCCGCGGTGCGGGAGGCGGCCCAGACCTACGTCCAGCTGAGGAAGCTTGGGGCTCCCGTGCGCTACCTGAACCTGGGCGGGGGGCTTGCGGTGGACTACGACGGCTCCAAGACCAACTTCTACGCCTCCGCCAACTACACCCTCCCCGAGTACGCGGAGGACCTGGTCTACGTGACCAAGGAGGTGGTGGAGGCCGCGGGGGAACCCCACCCCACCCTGGTCACGGAGTCCGGGCGGGCGGTGACCGCCTACCACAGCGTCCTGGTCCTGGAGGTCACGGACGTCATCACCCCCCCCGGGGAGGCGCGCCCAAGCCCGCCGCCAGAGGACGCCCACCCCCTGGTGCAGGAGCTTTGGGAGGGGCTTCAGGGGCTTAACGCCAAGAACTTCCGCGAGGTCTACCACGACGCCTTCTCCGACAAGGAAACCCTCCAGACCCTCTACGACCTGGGCCTCGTCTCCTTAAGGGACCGGGCCCTGGCGGAGGAGATCTTCTACCACATCGCCCGCCGGGTCTACGTCCTGGCCCAGGAACTCCCCTACACTCCGGACGAGCTGGAGGATTTGGAAAAGCTCCTAGCAGACAAGTTGGTCTGCAACTTCTCCATCTTCCAAAGCCTCCCCGACGCCTGGGCCATCCACCAGCTCTTCCCCATCGTGCCCCTTTCCCGCCTGGACGAAAGGCCCACCCGCAGGGCCACCCTGGTGGACATCTCCTGCGATTCCGACGGGAAGATAGACCGCTTCATTGACCTGCACGACGTGCGCCACACCCTCCCCGTCCACGCCGTGCGCCCAGGGGAACCCTACTACCTCGGGGTCTTCCTGGTGGGGGCCTACCAGGACGTGCTGGGCTCCAACCACAACCTCTTCGGCCAGGTGGGGGAGGCCCACGTGACGGTGGGGGAGGAGGGGTTTGCCATTGAGCGCTTCGTGCCGGGGGAGACGGCGGAGAAGGTCATTGAGAAGATGGGCTTCACCGCGAGAGAGCTGGCCCTGGGGGTGGAGCGGCTGGTGCGGCAAAGCCGGCTCTCCCCCGCGGCCAAGGGGGCCTTCCTGGAGCGGTACGCTAGGGAGCTCCAGGGCTACACCTACCTCGAGGACTAGCCCCCTGGGCTATACTGCCCCTTTGTGCGGGACGTCCTCGAGGTCCTGGAGTTCCCCAAGGTCTTGGCCCTCCTGGCGGAGAGGGCCAAGACCCCCTTGGGCCGGGAAAAGGCCCTGGCCCTCCTTCCCCTCGCCCGGGAGGAGGCCGAGCGCCGCCACCGCCTCACCGGAGAAGCCCTGGCCTACCCCTACCGCCTCCCCGACGCGGGGGGCTTGAGGGACGCCCACCGGAAGGCCCTAGGGGGAGGGAGGCTTTCCGGTAAGGAACTGCTCCTGGCGGCGGAGGCCCTGGAGGAGGCCGAGGCCCTAAGGGAAGAGCTTCAAGGGCTAAAGGGCCTGGGAGAGGTGGCCCGGGGCATCGGGGACCACAGCCGCTTCACCAAGCGGATACGGGGGGCCATAGACGAGGAGGGGCGGGTAAGGGACGAGGCGAGCCCCCGCCTTAAGGCCATCCGCCGGGAGCTCATCCCCCTTCGCCAGCAGATCCTGGACCGGCTCTACGCCATCATGGACGCCCATAAGGAGGCCATCGGGGAGCGCTTCATCACCCTAAGGCGGGAGCGGTACTGCATCCCCGTGCGGGCCGGGATGGCCCACAAGGTGCCCGGCATCCTCCTGGACGAGTCCGAGTCCGGGGCCACCCTCTTCGTGGAGCCCTTCGCCGTGGTGCGGCTCAACAACCGTCTGCAAAGCCTCCGCCTCCAGGAGGAGGAGGAGGTGGCCCGCATCCTCTCCGAGCTCACCGCCCTTCTTGCCGAGGACCAGGGCCTTGAGGGGACCCTGGAAGCCCTGGCCCTCCTGGACCTTCTCCAGGCCCAGGCCGCCCTGGCCCGGGACCTGGGGCTTAGGCCCCCCCGGTTCGGGGAGGGGTACGCCCTCAAGGAGGCCTTCCACCCCCTCATCCAAAACCCTGTCCCCAACGACCTCCGCCTGGACGAGGCCCACCGCCTCCTCCTCATCTCCGGGCCCAACATGGGGGGGAAGACAGCCCTCTTGAAGACCCTGGGCCTGGCGGTGGTCATGGCCCAGGCCGGGCTCTTCGTGGCCGCCAAGGAGGCCACCCTGGAGTGGCCCGACCGCCTCTTTGCCGACATCGGGGACGAGCAGTCCCTGCAGGAGAGCCTCTCCACCTTTGCGGGGCACCTGGTGCGCATCAAGGAGGCCCTGGAAGGGGCCACGGCGCGAAGCCTCGTCCTCATAGATGAGCTCGGGAGCGGCACCGACCCCGAGGAGGGGGCCGCCTTGGCCCAGGCCATCCTGGAGCGCCTCCTGGCCCTCAGGGTGAAGGGGGCGGTCACCACCCACCTCTCTCCCTTAAAGGCCTTCGCTCAAGGGCGGGAGGGGATCCTGAACGCCTCCATGCAGTTTGACCTGAAGACCCTCCGCCCCACCTACCGCCTCCTCCTCGGGGTGCCAGGGCGGAGCTACGCCTTCGCCATCGCAAGAAGGCTAGGCCTTCCTGAGGAGGTCCTGGCCCGGGCCGAGGCCCTCCTCCCCGAAGCAGGCCGTCTAGAAGGCCTTTTGGAGGCCCTGGAGGAAGAAAGGCTCGGCCTGGAACGGGAGAGGAAGGCCCTAGAGGCCCTAAGGGCCGAGGCGGAGGGCTTAAGAGCAGCGCTTGCCCGGAAGGAGGCCCTTTGGGAGGAGGAGCGAAAGGAGCGGCTTAGGGCTTTAGAGGAGGAGGCCGCGGAAAGGCTTAGGCGCCTCGAGGCCGAGCTCAAGGCCCTAAGGGAAAAGGCCCGCACCGAGGGCAAGCGGGATGCCCTTAAGGAGGTCATGGCCCTAAGGGCCCGCTACCTCCCCAAGCGGGAAGCCCCCTCGCCCCCGCCCGGCCTGGCCCCGGGAAGCCCCGTGGAAGTCCCCTCTTTAGGGCAGCGGGGGCGGGTGGTGGAGGTCCAAGGGGAGGAGGCGTTGGTGCAGGTGGGGCCCCTCAAGCTCCGGTTGAGGGCGGAGGAGCTCAAGCCCCTCAAGGAGGAGGCCCCGCCCAAGGCCCTTACCCTCAAGCCCAAGCGGGAGGTGAAGGAGGTGGACCTCAGGGGCCTCACGGTGGAGGAGGCCCTTTTGGAGGTGGACCACGCCTTGGAGGAGGCCAGGGCCCTCGGCCTTTCCACCCTCCGCCTTCTCCACGGCAAGGGCACCGGAGCCTTGAGGAACGCCATCCGCGAGGCCCTAAGGCGGGACAAGCGGGTGGAAAGCTTCGCCGACGCCCCCCCTTCGGAGGGGGGGCACGGGGTCACGGTGGTGGTCCTGAAGGCCTAGTGAAGCCTCTCGTAAAGGGGTCCCAGGTCCTCCGGAAGGAAGCGGGCGGTGTAGCCCTTGGGGGGCAGGGGCTCCTCGTAGAAGAAGGCAGGCAGGCGGTCGTCCTCGTGGGTGAAGCCCGAAAGGTGGTTGAAGCGGTGCTCCAGCCTGAGCACCTCCGCCCCCAGCCAGGTCCAGTAGTCGGGCGGAAGCTCCACCCCCAAGACCCCCAGGATGGCCTCCTGCACCAGGTCCTGGTTCTTGTTGGTGACGCTGCCCCCAAAGACGCAAAGCCCCAGGCTATCGTTGGCCGCGGCGTTTACCTGGGCCTGGTAGCTGGCCTCCAGGATCTCCCCCACCGGCATGGCCCGGGTCTCGAGGCGGGGGGCGTTCCCCGCGGTGTGGTCCGCCCCTTGGGCGGTGACCATCATGGTGATCCCCGTGGCCTCCACCACCCGGGGGTCGTAGGCGGAGATGGCCTGGCGCTTGATCACCGGCACCCGCCTAAGCCCCAAGGCCTCCCCCACCCGGGCCGTGCCCTGGGCCAGGAAGCGGGCCTCCTCCGCGGAAACGTAGAGGGCTTCCAGCTTAATTCTTAAGAAGGCGTAGTCCCCCCACGGGGCCTCCCCCTTCTCCAGGAGGAGGGCCAGGGTGGCCCCCGCCTCAATGGTGTCGATGCCCAGGTCGTTGGCCAGGCGGTTCAGGTGGGCCACCTGGTCGGGGTCATTTAGGCCGCAGTTGGTGCCGAGAAGCCCGATGGTCTCGTACTCCAAGGGGGAGACGATCTCCTCTCCCTTTTCGTCCACGATGACGTTGGAGCACTGGATCACGCACCCCGGCATGCAGGCGTGGGTGTGCCGGCCCCCCCGGGCCTTGTTGAGGGGGGCGATGTACTGGCCCCCCATGCGGAAGGCCTCCGGCGGGGCCAGGCGCCCCTCGCGGAAGTTGCGCACGGGAAGCCCCCCAAAGGCGTTTTGGAAGTCCGCCATCCCCATAGTGCCGATGGCGTTGTAAAACTGCATGGCCAGGGGGTCTTGGCGCAGGAGGCCCGCGTAGCGCTTTAGGGTTTCCGCCACCTTGGGCTTGTCCTGGACCAGGGGGCGGCCCACCACCTCCACCACGATGGCCTTCACCCGCTTGGAGGCCATCACCGCCCCCACCCCGCCCCGGGCGGCCAGGCGGGAAGGGCGCCCGTCTATGTCGCTGAAGGCGATGCCCGAAAGAAGCCCCCCGTACTCCCCCACGGGGCCCAGAAGGGCGAAAGCGATCCTCTGGCCGTAGGCGGAAAAAAGCTTCCTCGCGGCCTCGTAGTTCCCCAGCCCCAAAAGCCCCTCCGCGGGCTCAAAGAAGACCTCCCCCTCCTTGGTGAGGCGCAGAACGGTCCACTCGGGGGCCTGGCCCTCGAGGACCAGGTAGGAAAGGCCCAGCTGGCCCAGGGCGTAGCCGAAGGTACCCCCGCCGTTGGCCTCCTTGATCCCTAGGGTGAGGGGGCTCCGGGTGCCCACGCTGGTGCGGTTGGCGTTGGAGAAGCTGGTCCCCGCCAAGGGCCCCACGGCAAAGACCAGGGGGTTTTCCGGGCCCAGGGGGTCAACGCGGTAGACCTCCTGTTCCATGAGGATCCTCCCTGTCCGGTACCGCCCCCCAAACGCAGCCTCCTCCGGGGGAACCTCCTGCCAAAAGGCCTTTTTCTCCTTTAGGTTAAGCCGTAAAGACCGCCGCACCATCCACCTCCACGTATATTACCTGGGCCTCTTCCGGATAACGGAAAGGGTCCCGATCATAAACCACCAGGTCCGCCCTCTGACCCGGCCAAAGCCAGGCGGGGGGTAGACCGCTGGCCTCAGGCCGAGTGTAGTAAAAAAGGGCCCGCAGAAAAGGAAGCCCCTTCCCCACCAAGGGCCGCCCTGCAGCCCGGGCCCCTTTTAGCGGGCTCACCTCCTGCACCACTGGGGCATCGGAGGAGAAGGCCAGGAAAAGCCCTGCCTGCGCCATGCGGGCCAGGGGGTAACACTGGGGAAGGAATTCCTCGGGAAGGTAGCGGAGGAAGTTCTCCCTCAGCTCCTCCAAAAAGATGGGTTGGGGGACGACCCAAACCCCCAAGGCCCGGGCCAGGCCCAGGGCCTTAGGGCCGGGCAGGCCGAAATGCTCCAGGCGGTGGCGAACGGGAAGGGGCCGGGCCTGGTAAAGGCGGTGGTAGGCTCTTAGGATCTCGAGGATGGCCACGTCCCCGATGGCGTGGGTGGCCACGAAAAAGCCCTTTTCGTGAGCGGGCAGGGCCAGCTCAAAAAGCTCCTCCGCGGAAAGCCTCAGCACCCCCTTTCCCCCCACTTCCCGGTAAGGCCGGCTCACCGCCGCGGAGGCCCCGGAAAGGCCTCCGTCCGCGAAGAACTTTACCCCGGCCACCACCAGGCGCTCGGAACGGTAGGGTTCAGGGAGCGGGTAGGTGGTCTCCTCTCCATCGGGCCGCACCACGGCCAAAACGCTCACCCTTAAGGGCAAACGGCCCTCCTGGTCCAGGCGCCGGTAGGCCTCCAGGAGAAGGGGATCGGCCCCTGCCTCCAGGGCGGAGGTGATCCCGTGGCGGAGAAGGTGCCCCGCCCCCGCTAGGATGTAGCGCTGGTAGTCCTCCACCGTGCGCCGGGGCATGGCCCGCTCCAGGAGGCCATAGGCCCGCTCCAAAAGGAGCCCCTCCCCATACCGCACCTCGCCCCCTGGGGGGCTTGGGGTGTCGGGGCCGAGGCCCGCCCTCTGGAAGGCCTGGGTATTGGCCACGTGGATGTGGGCGCAGGTACGGGTGAGGACCACGGGGCGGTGGGGAAGGACCTCGTCCAGGAAGGCCCGAGTGGGCCAGGCGCCCAGAAGGGCCTCGTTCCACCCCCGCCCGAGAAGCCAGGCCCCGGGAGGAAGAAGGCGGTCCCGCTCTTCCAAAAGCCGCCTTAGGGTCTTTAGGGACCTCACCCCCCGGAGGTCTAAGAGATCGGTGAGGAGCTGGCCTATCTTCCAGATGTGTACGTGGGCATCGTGAAAACCAGGAAGAACCGCCTCCCCCTCTCCCCGGCCGGGCTCGAGGCCCGCCACCCGCCCCTCCTTCACCCAAAGGGCCCGATAGGAGCGGTACCGCCCCTGGGCGTCGGGGACATACACCCGGCCCGCTACCCGCCTCACCACCCCACCTCCGGGTTTCGCCAAACCACGAAAACCCCGTAGTTGAGGCAGGAGGGGTCTTCCAGGTAGTCGGGGATGATGCCGTAGACCCGGTACCCCCGCTTGAGCTGCACGGAGAGTACGGGATCGGCGAGCTCCCCCCGCACCACCCGGTGCACGTACTCCTCTATGGGCATCTGGTGGGCGTGGCGATGGTAGCCCTTGGGCATGCTCCCCGCCACATGGCCCTTAAGCCGAAGACGGCGCACCAGGTTCTGCCGGGCTTGGTACAAAAGCCGGGAAAGCCCTAGGCCCCGATACTCGGGGAGAACACCGATGTCCGCCCCGTAAAGCCAGTCCCCTTCCGGATCGTGGTTGGTGAGCCAGTTGCCCGCCACCACCTCAATGTAGCGGTGCTGGTAATGGTGAAAATCCACCCGGGTGCGGAAGTCCGTGGAGCAGGCCACCACCTTCCCCGTGGCCACCTCTACCGCCGCATGCTGGCCCTCGGGAAAGACGCGCATGTGGGAGAGGTAGTGCTCCTGGGTCATGCGCTCCTCCCGGGAAAGGGTGGGAAAGCTCTTCTCCTGGATCTCCTCCAGCGCCTCCGCCATCCAGGGCTCGGAGCGCACCACGGCAAAGCGCCCATCCTCGGAGAGCAAAAGGGGTTCAGGCAAGGGCGGCATACACCTCCCGGATGTTCTCCCCCACCACCTGTAAGGCCTCCTCCAACATGTCCAGCGGGATGTCCAAGGGGGGCAGGAAGCGGAGGGCGTTGGAGTAAAGGCCGGCCCGGATGGTGATGACCCCCCTCTCCGCATTCCGGCGCACCAGCTCCAGAACGAACTCGGGCCAGGGCTCCTTGCTCACGGGATCCTTCACGAACTCCAGGGCCATCATCGCCCCGACGCCCCGCACATCCCCAAGGGCGGGCACCTCGGCCTTCAAGGGCTCAAACACCTCCCGCACCTTGGCCTCTATGGCCCTGGCCCTTTCCAGGAAGCCCGGGGCCTCGAGGATCCTTAAGGCCTCCAGAGCCGCCGCTGCCGCCAAGGGGTTCCCTCCGTAGGTGCTCCCCACTCCGCCCACGTGGGGGGCGTCCATGACCTCGCTCCGCCCCACCACTCCCGAGAGGGGAAGCCCTGCAGCCACGCTCTTGGCGAAGGTGAGGAGGTCCGGGACCACCCCGCTATGCTCCACAGCCCACATCCTTCCCGTCCGGCCGAATCCAGATTGGATCTCGTCCGCCACCAGGAGGATGCCGTAGGCCTCGGTAAGCCTGCGCACCGCCTGCAGATACCCCGGAGACAGGGGGATGAACCCCCCTTCGCCCAGGATGGGCTCGAGGATCACGGCCGCTACCCGCTCCGGATCCACCTGCGTGTGGAAAAGCTCCTCCAGACCCTCCAAGGCCTGGGCTTCGGAAACCCCCCGGTAGGGGTAAGGGGCGGAGGCATGGTAGACCTCAGGGGCAAAGGGGCCGAAGTTCTGCTTGTAGTAGGAGGCCTTGCCCGTGAGGGCCATCCCGAGGAGGGTGCGGCCGTGGAAGCTGTGGGTGAGGGCCACCACCGCCGGCCGGTTCGTGTAAGCCCGGGCGATCTTCACCGCGTTCTCCACCGCCTCCGCCCCCGTGGTGAGAAACAAGGTTTTTTTTGGGAAACCGCCCGGGGCCAGAAGGGTCAGCCGCTCCGCCATACGGACATAGGCCTCGTAAGGAGTCACCTGGAAACACACGTGCGTGAAGCGCTCCAACTGGGCCCTTACCGCCTGCAGGACCCGGGGGTGACCGTGACCCACGTTCATGACCCCGATGCCCCCGGCGAAGTCCAGGTACTCCCGACCGTCTACGTCCCAAAGGCGGGCCCCCTGGGCCCGAACCACGAAGATGGGGTGGGCTTGGGCTACCCACCGGGGTACAAACCGCTCCCTGGCCTGCCAAAGCGCCTGGTTCCGCGACTCCATGAGGGCCACTTTGCCTCCTTTGAGGTCCGAGGATACGCCGGAGAACCGGGCCCTCCAATGTTTTTGGGAAACAAAATCTATCGAGGCTATTTGTTCTCCAATAACCAAACCCGGGCGGCGAGTTCCAAAAGGAAGCGGTCCTCGGGGCTATTCAAGGAAAGCCCAAGCCGCTCCTCCACCCGCCGAAGGCGGTAGCGGAGGGTGTTCAGGTGAACCTCCAGGGCCCGGGCGGCCTCCTGGTAGGAAAACCCCGCTCGCACCCAAGCGAGAAGCGCTTCCCGCTCCCCCGGCCGAAGGGGCTTTAAGAGGTTCAAGAGCTCCTGCCGGGCCTCGAGGTCCCCGAGGAGGAAGCGGGGGACCAGGTGGGCCTCGTACCGGTACACCCCTGGAGCGGTGAAGGCAGAAAGCCGCTCTACCTCCTCCAAGGCCCGGGCCAGATCCAACGGGGCGTAGGCCCGGGAAAAGTACAGGGGCCAGGGCCGGCCCAAGGCCTGGGCGAAGGCCTCGGGGTCCAGCTCCTCGGGCAGGAGGAAGCGCACCTGGTTCAGGTTCACGGAAAGCACCGCACCCACCCCCTTCCCCCTAAGCAGGCTCCGAACCTCCCCCAGGGCCCGCTCCCGCTCCTGAAAGGCAGACTCCGAAAGCGGGAGGCTCAGGGGCAGGAGAGCCACTCCCGGCCGGCAGCGCCGGTCCAGGTCCAGACCAAAGGCTCGGGCCCGCTCCGGGGTAAGGGCTTCCCGCCTCCCCTCCAGAAGAGCATCCAAAAAAGCGTAACCCAGGCGGGCCTCCCGCTCGGCCAAAGCCTTCTGGTGGGCTAGGATGAGCCCCGCCATCAGGGCGGCGTTCTCCAGAGCCCGCGCCTCGGCTTCTTCCAGGGGTCCCGCGGGAACCAGGTATCCCACCCGTTCCCGGCCCAAGAGCACGGGTACCCCCGCCCCTTCCGGCACCTCAGCCCAGCGCACCTCTCGGCCCAAAAGGCGCGAAAGGTGGGCGAGGAAGGAGACCAGATCCTCCCGTTCCAAGAGGGCAGCCATCAGGGCCCGGTTCAAAGCC
Source organism: Thermus sp. (assembly GCF_037444525.1). Classification (GTDB taxonomy): domain Bacteria; phylum Deinococcota; class Deinococci; order Deinococcales; family Thermaceae; genus Thermus. Next base: position 26,994 of record NZ_JBBIMD010000024.1, read on the forward strand.
TGGACTCGTTCCTGCACCTCCAGCTGACGGGCAAGAAGCCGCCTCAGCACCTCCTCCGTGACCTGAGCAAAGGGCACCTCCCAGGGAAGCTCCAGGACCGCCACCCTCGCCTCAGCCAGGACCTCCAGAGCGGCTTGGGGAAACCGCTCAAAAAACTGGGGCACCGCCAGGACCACCCCAGCAGGCTCCACCGCCGCCAGTTCCGCGGCAAAGCGCCTGAGGGCCTCCACCTCCCGGGGCCAGGCGTACCCTGTGGATAGGAGGAGCTGCCCCTGCCGCACCCAGGGCGCGGGCTCGGGAAGGTCCACCACATGCACCCAGGTCACGATCCGCTCCCCATCCCCCGCCAAAAGGCGGGCTCGGGAAAGGGAGGGCAACTTTAGGAGCTGGTTCAGGGGTAGACCCGGCATTGGCCCTCCACCGGATGGGCAACCCTTACCGGCCGGCGCTTCCATCCTACCGCCAGCCCCCCAAGTCCGGAAGCCTTTGGGCTAACGACCTTTCAGGGCCGCCACCACCTCCTCCGGGGTGTCCAAGGGGGTGAGGAGGCCGAGGTCCTCGGGGAGAATGGCCCCTGCCTCTGCCAAAAAGGCCATCCAGCGGAGAAACCCCTCCCAGTAGGCCCGGTCCAGCACGAAGACGGGGAAGGGATGGACCTTCTCCGTTTGGATGAGGACCAGGACCTCGGAAAGCTCGTCCAGAGTACCGAAGCCCCCGGGGAGGAAGACGAACCCCTTGGCGTAGCGGACAAAGAGGACCTTACGCACAAAGAAGTAGCGGAGGTGCAGGGCGTGGGTCTGGTAGGGGTTGGGCTTTTGCTCCTGGGGTAGATCTATGTTCAGCCCTACGCTCACCCCCCCAGCCTCGCAAGCCCCCCGGTTCACCGCCTCCATGACCCCGGGCCCACCCCCCGTCACCACCCCGTAGCCCGCCTGGGCCAAGGCCCGGCCCAGGCGGTAGCCCAGCTCGTAAGCAGGGTGGCCCTCGGAAAAGCGGGCGGAGCCGAAGACGGAAACCAAGGGGACCTCTATCTCGGAAAGGACCTCAAACCCTTCCACGAACTCCGCCATGATGCGGAAAAGCCGCCAGGCGTCCTCGTGGTGGAGCTGGTCAATGATGGGCTTCTTGGACATACCCCTTTATAACTCCTCGAGGCCCACCCGCCGCACCTCCAAGACCTCCTCCCCAAGCCTCTGGGCCAAGCCGCGGTAGGCCTCGGGGTCCCCGGTAACGTAATGCACCACCCGCCCCCCGCCTTCCGGGTTCAAAAGCCCCTCCGCCTCCAGGGCCTGGGCCACCCTCTTGGCGGTGGCCTCCGCGGAGTCTATGAGCCGCACCCTCGGGAGGACTTGCCCGATCACAGGCTTCAGGAAGGGGTAGTGGGTGCAACCCAGGATGAGGGCCTCGAGGCCAGGAGGGGCCTCCTCCAGGTAGTGCCGGGCCACCAGCAAGGCCACAGGGTCCTCCCAAAGCCCCTCCTCCACCAGGGGGACGAAGAGGGGGCAGGCCTTTTTCCAGGAAAGGCTCACATACCGCTCGTAGGCCCCGCTCCCCACCGTGGCCTGGGTGCCGATGAGGCCCACCTTGGCGTAGGGGCGGGCCTCCTCCGCCGCGGGCTCCAGCACCCCAAAGACGGGCACGGAAAGGTCCTCCGCAAGGTCGGGAAGGGCCGCGGAAGAAGCGGTGTTACAGGCCACCACGATGGCCTTCACCCCCTCCCTGAGGAGGAAGCCCGCGATCTCCCAGGCAAAGCGGCGCACCATGGAAAGGGGCTTGCCCCCGTAGGGCACCCGGGCGGTGTCCCCAAAGTAAAGGAAGTCCTCCCGGGGAAGGCGTTCCCTTAAGGCCTTGAGCACCGTAAGCCCCCCCACCCCGGAGTCAAACACGCCGATGGGCCTCCGCGCGTCCCTCACAAGGGGGCATCATACCCGAGGGGGCATGCTATACTGGCGGAGTTGCCCCCAGGGGGGCGCTTGGGAGGTGCGCAAGTTGAGGCTGGTCACGTCTGAATCCGTTACCGAAGGGCACCCGGACAAGCTGGCGGACCGGGTCTCCGATGCCATCCTGGACGCCCTCATCGCCCAGGACAAGAAGGCCCGGGTGGCGGCCGAGACCCTGGTCACCACGGGACTGGTCTTCGTGGCGGGGGAGATCACCACGGAGGGGTACGTGGACATCCCCGGGTTGGTGCGCAAGACGGTGCGGGAGGTGGGCTACACCCGGGCCAAGTACGGGTTTGACGCGGACACCTGCGCCGTGCTCACCGCCATCGACGAGCAGTCCCCGGACATCGCGGGCGGGATCAACCTCTCCTACGAGTGGCGGGTCCTGAAGTCCACCGATCCCCTGGACCGGGTGGGCGCGGGGGACCAGGGCCTCATGTTCGGCTACGCCACCGACGAAACCCCCGAGCTCATGCCCCTCCCCATCACCCTGGCCCACCGCCTCACCATGCGCCTGGCGGAGGTGCGCAAGACGGGCCTCCTCCCCTACCTCCGCCCGGACGGCAAGGCCCAGGTCACCGTGGTCTACGAGGGGGACCGGCCCCTCTACGTGAAGACCGTGGTGGTCTCGGCCCAGCACTCCCCCGAGGTGGAGCAGGACCAGCTCCGGGAGGACCTCATCCGCGAGGTGGTGCGCCAGGCCATCCCGCCGGAGTACCTGAAGGAGGGGGAGACGGAATACCTCATCAACCCTTCGGGCCGGTTCATCCTGGGTGGGCCTCACGCGGACACCGGCCTCACGGGGCGCAAGATCATCGTGGACACCTACGGGGGGGCGGTGCCCCACGGGGGCGGGGCCTTCAGCGGCAAGGACCCCACCAAGGTGGACCGCTCCGCCAGCTACTACGCCCGCTACATGGCCAAGAACCTGGTGGCGGCGGGGCTTGCCAGGAGGGCGCTGGTGGAACTGGCGTATGCCATCGGCAAGGCCCGGCCCGTCTCCTTAAGGGTGGAGACCTTCGGCACGGGGGTTCTCCCCGACGAGAAGATCACCGAGATCGCCGCCAAGGTCTTTGACCCGAGGCCCCAGGCCATCATTGAAGAGCTAGACCTCCTTAGGCCCATCTACACCCCCACCTCCGCCTACGGCCACTTCGGCCGGGTGGGCTTCCCTTGGGAGGAGACGGACCGGGTGGAGGTCCTGAGACGGGAGGCCGGACTCTAGCCTCCCTTTGGGTCCCCACCGGAGCCTGGGCTCCGGTGGGGCGTTTTTAGGCCAACTCCACCCGGTTCTTGCCCTTCTTCTTGGCCCGGTACATGGCCTCGTCCGCCCGCTTGAGGAGGGAAAGGGGGGAGTCGGTGGGGGCCGCCTGGACCACGCCGATGCTCACGGAAAGCTCAGGCGCAGGGGGTACCCTTAGGGCCCGCACCGCCTGCCTCACGCGCTCCGCCAGGGGCAGGGCCTGGGCCAGGCCCGTCTCCGGGAGGAGGACGGCAAACTCCTCTCCTCCCAGGCGCATCGCTCGGTCGCTCACCCGGCACTCCCCCTCCAAAACCCGGGCCACAGCCCTAAGCACCTCGTCCCCCAAATGGTGCCCGAAGGTGTCGTTTACCTTCTTGAAATCGTCCAGATCCAGGAACATGAGGGTCAAGGCACGGCCGTAACGCTGGACCCGGGCGAGCTCCCGTTCCAGGATAAGCTCCGCGTAGCGCCGGTTGCGCAGGCCGGTGAGGAAGTCCCGGTAGGCGTCCAGCTGGGCCTCGAGGTAGCCCCCCTTGATCCGCACCAGCATGTAGAGGAGGAGGACGTAGGCCAGATTGGAGCCGAAGAACTGGACCAAGGCGTTGGCGTGCACGGGCTGGAAGTGCCCCCTTGTCCCTCCAAGAAGAGCCAGGAGGAAGGCGGTGAGGAGGTAGATCACCGCCAGGCGCACGGCCCGGGGGCTAGGGAAGAAGAGGAAGCTGGAGAAGTACACGAAGGGGAACCAGAAGCTGGCAGGGGAAAGGCCCTGGGGGTTGGGCACCAGGAGGAGCTGGTAGCCCAGGGTGCCAAGGAGGTAGAGGGCCACCAGGGCATGGGCCGTGGGCAGAACCCAGGTGGCCGCGTTGGGCCAAAGGAGGAGGGCCAGGGCCAAGCCCCCGAACCCCACGGCCAAGGAAGGCAGAAACAAGCGGTCCACCGGGTCCAGAACCCCCTGCCTGGAGGAAGCCCAAAGGGCCACCAGGGCCAAGAGGACCCCCAAGGGCAGAAGCACCAGGGCCACCCTCCGCCGCAAGGGGTTTAAGGGGTCCAGAAGCTCCAGGGTGGGGTTCACACCTCTAGCTTAGCCCTAGGCCCCTAGGGGCAAGGCGTTAACGCTCGCAAGCTCAAAGTGTAAGGGAGAAAACCGCCCCATACCCCTCCCCTTCCGGCTTGGGGTCCAAAAGGAGGTCCGCACGGAACAAGCCGTCCTGGCGGTTACGCACGTTGGGCAGGCCCCGGGTGCGGTAGGGGGGGCGGGCATAGACCGCCTCTATGACCTCCTCCGGGAAGAAGAGCTGGGTCACCAAGACCCGCCCCCTCCCTTCCACCCGCAGGTGGAGGTGGGGGGTGCGCCCTGGGTACCAGCCGGGGAAGTGGGTGAGGAACTCCACCTCCCCTTGGGGGCCAGCAAGCTCGTACCCCCGGAAGGCCACCCCGGGGGTGTTGAACCCTGAGTACCGCCCAAAGGGGTCGGCGTGCCAGAGGTCCACCCGCACCCCCACAAGGGGGCGGCAGGCGCGGTCCTGCACCCTGAGGAGAAGGCGGAGGGGAACTCCCTCCCCTTCCCTCAGGTCCCGCCTCCTGGGCACCTGGGCCAGGTAGTAGGGCCCCTGGGCCAGGGCTGGGGTGGGGGTGCAGGCCGGCTGGGCCAGGACCCGGCCCGAAAGGGCCAGGGCGAAGGCCTTGAGAAGGGCGCGCCGGTTCATAGCCGCCTCAGCGCAAGCTCCACCTCGAGGCGGATGCGGTTTTCCACCCCTAGGACCACGGGCACCCGGGGCTGGACCAGGCGGAAGCGCTCAAAGGGGAACTTCGTCTTTAGGGTAACCCGCACCTCCTGCCCAAACACCGCCTCCCCCTCCCAGACCACCTCCTCCGTCACGTCCCGGAGGGTGAGGTCCCCCACCACCTTCACGGGATACCGCCCCTGGCGGGGCAGGGGGTTGGGCAGGCCCTCCACCCGCTTGGGGCAGAAGGTGGCGGTGGGGAAGCGGTCCGTCTGGAGGGTGTTTTGGCGCAGGTAGTTGTCCCGCCGGGCCTGGTCGCTCCTAAGCTCCCTCAGGTCCACCACGAACTCCCCCTGGGCCTCCATGCCCCTTAGGACCACCCGCCCCGTCACCGCCTTGGTGGTGCCCACGGCGTCGGTTATACCCACCCCCAGAAGCTCCTCCCGCACCCGGTAGCGGGCCTCCCCCGAGGCCACCTCAAAGGCCTGGGCCAGGACCAAGGTGTACAGGAACACCCCTAGCGCCACCGTCCACGCGCGCATATGTTCCTCCTTTACTATGAAAACCGTAGCACAAGGGGGTTAGAAGCCGGTTAAAAAGGGGTAAGCTCCAGCCATGGTCCGGGCGGTGCTCTTTGACGTGGGCAACACCCTCATCCTGGCAAGCCCCCGCTTCTGGCTCCTGCCCTTCCTTGCCGAGCGAGGCCTTAAGCCCAAGGGGG
>NZ_JBBIMD010000025.1:0-31064 GCF_037444525.1 Thermus sp.
CCCCGTGCGCTCCGCGCTCATCAACGCTCCTACCAAGGAGGCAAAGGGGAACTCCGCCAGGTTGCCTTCCAGAACCCCGCGCTCGCCAAGCATTCCCCCCCTTTTTACCACATCCCCGGTCGTCCGGGCGAGGTGGGGGCCGACGCCCTTCTTCGGCAACAGACCCGGGAAGGATCATTTACAAGTGATAACTACTTGCATTAAGATAAGGGCCATGGACGGCTTCTCCATATCCCCATGGACGGTCTTCCTCTACGCCCTTCTCACCGCGGTGGCCACCGGGCTTGGGGCCCTGCCCTTCCTCTTCACCCGTTCCGTGGTCCAAGTCCACCTGGGCCTGGCCAATGCCGCCGCCGCGGGGCTTATGCTCTCCGCCAGCTTCGGCCTTATCTACGAGGGGGTGGGCTATGGCCTCGGCCGCACCCTTTTGGGGGTCCTCCTGGGCCTCGCCTTCATCCTCTTAAGCCACCGCTACCTCAAGGGGCAGGAGGTGTCCTTCGGGGAGCTTTCGGGCTTGGATGCCCGCAAGGCCCTCATGATGGTGGGCATCATGACCCTCCACTCCTTCGCGGAGGGGGTGGGGGTGGGGGTGTCCTTCGGCGGGGGGGAGGCCTTGGGGGTCTTCATCACCTTGGCCATCGCCCTGCACAACATCCCGGAGGGGCTTGCCATCAGCCTGGTCCTGGTGCCTCGAGGGGTAAGCACCCTCATGGCCGCCTTCTGGAGCGTATTCTCCAGCCTGCCCCAGCCCCTCATGGCCGTGCCCGCCTTCCTCTTCGTGGAGGCCTTCCGTCCGGCCTTGCCCGTGGGCCTGGGCTTCGCCGCGGGGGCCATGATCTGGATGGCCGTGGCCGAAATCCTCCCCGAGGCCCTCAAGGAGGCCACGGCTGAAGGGGTGGCCACGGCCCTCACCCTCTCCGCAGCTCTCATGGTGGCCTTCCAGATCCTCCTTGGGGGGTAGCCCAAGGAAGCCCCGCCTCCACCTCCAAAGCCTCCAGGGTAGGGCGCACCCGGTAGGCTAAGAGCCTCACCCCACTGGCCTGGGCCTCCTCCGCCGCCTCCACCAGGGCTCGGTCCTCCGGGTCCAAGGCAAAGGCCTGGGCCAGGGGGTGCTGGACAAACCACACGGCGAAGGCTGGATGCCCCGCCCGGGCCAAGGTGGCGAGGAGGCGAAGGTGGCGGGCCCCCCGGGGGGTGGGGGCATCGGGGAAGAGGGCCAGGCCCTCCTCCACCCGGTTGCAGTTCTTGGCCTCCAAGAAGGCCTCCTGCCCCCCAATCCGCGCGCGAAAGTCCAGCCTCTCGCCCCCCACGGCCACCTCCCGCCACAGGGCCTCGAGGGGGCCAAGGGCGCCTTCCTTTAGGAGAAGTTCCAGGAGGCGGTTGGCCAGCGCAGCGTCCACCCCCACCAGGACCCCTTCCGCCTCCACCAGGACCAGGCGGCCCAGGGTCCTTGGGGTGGGCCGGGGGAGGTAGTGGCCGGGGGTGCCGGGGCGGAGGAGTTCTGCCATGCGCCCGGAGTTGGGAAGGTGCAAAGGCCCCACGTCTGCCTCCACCAGGAAGCGGTTCCTCCGCCGGAGGAGGCGGCAGGGGCGTAAGGGGGGTAGGGGAAGCCTTGGCATACGGGAAAGGGCCTGGCCCATGGGCCAGGCCCCTTTGGCGGAGAGGGCGGGATTCGAACCCGCGGCACCGGTTTTCCCGGTGCAACACCTTAGCAGGGTGCCGCCTTAGACCACTCGGCCACCTCTCCAAGCCGTTGGCGGAGGGTGAGGGATTCGAACCCCCGGTGGGCCCTTCGGCCCACAGCGGTTTTCAAGACCGCCGCCTTCAACCGCTCGGCCAACCCTCCAGGACTGGCCGCACCCTACACTATGCCCAAAGGACCCCCGGGTGTCAAGGGCGTAGCCAATGAAGGAGGAACCGCTCCGCCAAGGCCTCCATGGCGGGGATGACCGCGTGGTGCAGGTCGGGAAAGAGGACCAGGTGGTCTTCCCCGCGGGGGCCGAACCCTGTGGGCCTTACGCAGGCCCGGCCCTTGATGAGGGGGCCCATCCAGGGGGCGCCCTCCCGGGTGAGGGCCACCTGGTGGACCCTCCGGCCCATGGCCTCCCGGGCATCCCTGAGGCGGCAGGCTTGGGTGGGGGGGATCAGGGGGTCGTTCCCCGCCTGGAGGATGAGGAGGGGGGCCTGGAGGCGGGATGCGTAGGGCAGGGGGCTTTGGCGGGCCAGGTCCTCCCCCAAGGTCCTCTGCCAGCGGGCGAGGGCTTCGGGCCGGGTCCGCCTCAGGATCGCCGCCTGCTCCTCAAAATCCACCGGGCCGATGGCGAAGACCACCCCCGCGCTTCCCCCTTCCAGGGCCGCGGCCTTCAGGGCCACGCAGGCGCCCAGGGAGTAGCCCGCATAGGCGTGGCGCCTCGCCCCTAAAGCGGGGAGGAGGCGAGCCAGGTGGGCCAGGTCCTCCGCCTCCTCCAGGCAGCCCGTGATCTGCCCCCCGCTCCGACCCCGGCCCCGGAGGTGGGGTACCACCCCCAGGAAACCCCGCTCCGCCCAGGCCCGGCACCGCTGGGCCATGGTGGGGTTGGGGGGGCCGAAGCCCCCAGGCACCAGCACGATGGCCCCCTTAGGGGTGCCCCCTGGGTGGCAGAGCTCGGCGAAGAGCCCCACCCCCTGCCGGGTGTAGGCCACCCCACCGGCCTCGAGGCGCACCTTGGGCGGGGCCAGGGTGCCCAGGGCCAAAAGCCCCAAAAGGAGGAGAAGCCACAGGCCCCTCATCGCCCAAAAAGCGGCAGGGAAAGGCGGGCCCGGTAGAGGAGGTGGGCCAGGGCGAGGGGAAGGAAGAGGGCAAGGAGGAGGTAGACGAGAAAGGCCACCTTGAGGCCCAAGGGCTCCGGGAAGGTGGGGTTCTTCTCCAGAAGCCGGATCACCATGGGATGGAGGAGGTAGATCTGCAGGGAGTAGCGCCCCAAAAAGGCCAAGGGGGCCTTGAGGGGGCCTTGGGCCAGGCGGTGGGCCAGGGCCAGGAGGAGGAAGGCCATGGCCGTGGTGTAGAGCCAGTGGAGGGCCTGGTAGTGGAAGGTGTTCACGGGGCGCCCCCGGAAGGCCTCCAGGGCCAGGGGGAGGTAGCCCCCAAGCCCCACTAGGGCCAGGAGGAGGGCTAGAGGCCAGAAGCGGAGGAGGCGGGGAAGCCTTTCTATGCGGCTTGCCACATGGAGGCCCAGGACCACCGCGGGGATGTGCCACAAGAGGGTGCTGGCGGGGTAGGGCAGGCGATAGAGGTGGCGGTTGGCGAGGTACACCAGAAGGGTAAGGCCGACCCCCAAGAGGAGAAACCAAAGGCCATGGGGCTTCCTGCGCACCACGGGGGCCAGGAGGGGCAGGACCAGGGCCAGTTCCAGGGCCACCACCAGGAAGTAGAGGTGGAAGTAGGCCTTGCCCCAAAGGAGCTGGTGGGGGATCCGTTCCGGCTGGAAAACCCCAAGGTCCCAAAAGCGGAAGAGGAGGTAGGCCCCGCTCCAAAGGAGGTAGGGCCAAAGGAGCCTCAGGACGCGGTTACGGAAGTAGCGGCCCAGGGCCATCCCCCGCCCCAGGGCCACCCCCAGGACCACCGTGGTCATGAAGAGGAAGGCGGGCACGGCGAAGTGCAGGGTGCGGTTCAGAACCAGGGTCCCAAACCACAGGGGGGTTTCGGGGGGCACCTCCCGGAGGAACCGGCCCAGGAGGTGGTGGAGGACCACCTCCAAGATGGCAAGCCCCCGGAAGACCTCCACCCAGGGAAAACGGTCCACGCCTCCATTCTCCCCTAGGAGGATGAGAGGGAAGCCAACTCCTCCCAAAGGGCCCGCCGCCTGGGGTAAAGGGCCCTTAGGTTCTTGAGGAAGGCCTCCACCCGCTTCCCATCCAGGGCCCTGGCCCGCTTGAGGAGGCGGGCAACCTCCCGGTAGCGGGCCCTTCCCCCCTCCTCCACCAAGGCCCGGGCAGCGTCCAGGTACAGCCTTAGGGCTTCCCCGGGAAGCCTTTCCTCCAGGGCTTCGGCCAGGGCGGGGTAGGCCTCGAGGGGGGCCCGCTTCAGAAGGCGGTCCAAGGCCTTCCAGTCCTCCTCCAGGAGATGGATCCAGGCGAGAAGGGCGGGGTCTTTTACCGCCTTGAGGAGGGCGGGCCTTTCCTCCCTAAAGCGGGGGCCGAGGAGGACCCTTAGGGCGGCGTAGTCGGAGAGGCTTGGGCGCAGGGCAAAGCGGCGGAGGAGGTCTTGGGGAAGGCCCCTCCGGCTTGCCAGGAGGTCGGCCAGGGGGAAGAGCCTAGGGTCCTTGCCGAACCACTCCAGGGCCTCCTCCGCGTAGCGCAGGGCCTCTTCCTCCCGCCCCAGGGCGAGGAGGCGGTCCACCAGGGCCAGGTAGTCCTCGGGGGCCTCGAGGCGAGCCCTCATGAGGCTTAAGGCCTCCTCCGCCTGCCCTAAAGCGAAGAGGAGCTCCCGCCGCAGGGCCTCCCTCCAGGGGTCCTTCCCCGCGAGGAGGGGCAGGGCCTCCTCGGGGCGCGCCCGGGCCATCTCCAAAAAGGTCCGCACCAGCTCGGGGAAGGGGTGGCGGAGGAGGAGGGCGAGGAGGGGCCTTAAGGGGCCCCCGAGGGCCCGGTAGCGGGCCAGGACCGGGCCCAGGTAGGGCCCGGGGTCCTGTGGGGCCTCCAGGAGGGCCTCCAGCACCGCCAGCAGGGGGCTTGCCTCCCCCACCCGGGGAAGCTTCACCAGGAGGGCCTCGAGGGCCTCCTCGGGCCACAGGCCCAGGCGGAAGGCGGCCTTCAGCTCCTTGGCCTCCTCCTCCAGGGCCCTTTCGGGAAAAAGAGCCTCCAGGAGAAGGCCGCCCACCCGGGGCAGGGCAGCGAGAGCCAAGAGGAGGGCCTTGGCCTCCTCGGGGGGAAGGGCCTCCAGGGCCTCCTTGAGGTCCTTACCTCCCCGGTCCAGATAGGCGTAGAGGAGGGCCGCCGCGTGCTTGCAGGGAAAGTCCGGGTAGGGGCAGGTGCAGCTTCCCCCAAGCCCAGGGCCCACCTCCACCCGGTAGGGGGCCTCCGCCGAGCCCCGGACCTCCCCAAAGAGCCTTTCCCCCAGCCGGTAGACCCTTAGGACCCGCCCCTCGCGGGCGTAGGCCAGGCCCCGCCGGAGGACCTCCGCGGGAAAGAAGGGGGCGAAGTCCTCCTCCTTTTCTGGGGGAAAGGGCTTCACGAAGCTTAGTGTAGCGCGCTACAATCGGGGGTGAAGGCTATGGAATGACCGCGGCCTTAAGGGAAGCCGATCTGGTCCGTCCCCTGCCTAAGGGCTTCGTCCAGTGCCGGGCCTGCGCCCACTACTGCGCCATCCCCCAGGGGGGCGCGGGGAAGTGCGGGGTGCGCCGGAACCTGGGGGGGCGGCTTTACCTGGCCACCTACGGCAAGGCAGCGGCCCTCCACGTGGACCCCGTGGAGAAGAAGCCCCTCTTCCACTTCCACCCCGGGGAGGGGATCCTCTCCTTGGGCACCGTGGGGTGCAACCTCTTCTGCGCCTTCTGCCAGAACTGGACCATCAGCCAGTTCCGGGACTTCCCCCTCGGCGAAGGGGGCGCGGGGGCCTACCTGGGGGAGGACTTCCCCCCAGAACGGGTGGTGGCCGCCGCGGAGGCCTTGGGGGTGAGGCTCCTCGCCTTCACCTACAACGAGCCCGCGGTCTTCATAGAGTACGCCCGAGACACGGCCCTTCTCGCCAAGGAACGGGGAATGAAGACCGTCTTTGTGACCAGCGGTTTTGAGACGAAGGAGGCTTGGGCCTACATCCGCCCCTACCTGGACGCAGCCAATGTGGACCTCAAGGGCTTCCGCGAGGTCTTCTACCGGGAGATCTGCGGGGCCCGGCTGAAACCCGTGCTGGAGAGCCTCGAGCACCTGGTGGCCCAGGGGGTCTGGGTGGAAGTGACCACCCTCCTCCTGGAGGGGTACAACACGGAGGAAGGGGAGCTTCGCGCCATGGCCCGCTTCCTCAAAGGGCTTTCGCCGGAGATCCCCTGGCACCTCACCGCCGCCCACCCGGACTACCGCATGCCCCACCTCACCCCCACCCGGCGGGAAACCCTGCTTAAGGCCTACGAGATCGCCAAGGAAGAGGGGGTACGCTTCGTCTATCTAGGCAACATCCTGGACGAGGAGCGGAGTTCCACCCGCTGCCCGGACTGCGGCCGCCTCCTCCTGAGGCGGCGGGGCTACCGGGTGGAGGCCCTGTGGACAGACCCCGGGGTGTGCCCGGGGTGCGGCCGGAGGATCCCCGGGATATGGGCCTGGTGAGGCAGGAGGCGGCGGCGGGGGTCTTCTACCCCCGGGAGGAGGGCGCCCTCCGGCGGGAGGTGGAGGGCCTTCTGCAAGCAGCCCGCACGCCTCCCCTTCCGGGGGTCCGGGGGGCCCTGGCCCCCCACGCGGGCTACCTCTACTCCGGCCGGGTGGCGGCAGAAGCCTTCCGGGCCCTTTCCACCTGGAAGGGGCGGGCCCGGAGAGTCCTCCTCCTGGGCCCCAGCCACTTCGTGCCCTTCCTGGGGGTGGCCTTCCACCCCTACCGGGCCTGGCGCACCCCCTTGGGGGAAACCCCCGTGGACCTGGAAGGGGGAAGGAGGCTCCTCGCCCGGGGCCACCCCTTCCGGGCCCTGGAGGAGCCTTTCCGGCAGGAGCACAGCCTCGAGGTCCTCCTCCCCTTCCTCCAGGTGGTCCTCCCCAAGACCCCTATCCTCCCCCTCCTCTTCGGGGAGGTGGACCCCCTGGAGGTGGCCGGGGCCCTGCTGGCGGAACTTGAGTCCAGGGACCTGGTGGTGGCCAGCAGCGACCTCTCCCACTACCACCCCGAGCCCGTGGCCCGGGCGCGGGACGGGAAAACCCTGGAAAAGGCCCTGGCCTTAGACCCCCCGGCCCTGGCCGAAAGCGAAGCCTGCGGCCGCCTCCCCTGGGCGAGCCTCACCGCCCTGGCCCGGGGCCTAGGGTGGCGGCCCAGGCTCCTGGCCTATGCCACCAGCGCCGAGGCCAAGGGGGAGCGGGGGCGGGTGGTGGGGTATGCGGCGGTGGCCTACCTAGAGGCGGAGGAGGGGCCGGAACCAGGGGATGGAAAGGAGGAGCACGAGGAGGCTTAGGGCAAAGAAGAGACGGGGAGAGCCCCCTTTGCGCGCCCGGGCCAGCCCGGCGTGGGCCAGGCCCAGGGCCAGAAGGCCCCCCACCCAGTGCTCGGCCACGAAGTAGCGGGGCTCGCCCCCAGCGCGCATCACCTCCCCTAGGGCCGCCAAGGCCCCTTGGAAAAGGGGGCTTACAAAGGCCAGGAGGAGGCCCAAGACCACCTGAAGAGTGAGGGCATGGGCGAACAAGGCCGCCGGCCGGGGCTGGGGCTGAGCCACGGCCCAGAGGCCAAAGAAGAGGACCGCCCAGCGCAGGAAGTTATGGAGGGTGAGGACCACCTCGTACATGGTCCAAAGCCTACCCTAAGGGGGAAGGCAGAGGGTGGCCTTCCCCACCTTCCTCCCAGGCCAGCTCCAGGCGCACCCGCAGGCCCGTGGGGCGGTTGGGGCGGAGGACCAGCCGCCCCCCATGGGCCTCGGCCACCTTTTTGGCCACGGAAAGGCCAAGGCCCTCCCCGGGCTTTTGGGAGGCGCGGAAGAAGGGGCGGCCGGCCTCGAGGAAGGCCCCTTCGGGAAGCCCCGGCCCCTCGTCCGCCACCTCCAGGAAGACCCTTGCCCCCTCCGTCCCCACCCGCACCCGCACCCCCCGCCCCTCCCCGTGGAGGAAGGCGTTCTGGAGGAGGTTCCTCAAGGCCTGGGCCAGGAGGAGGGGGTCCCCCCGGTAGGGGAAGCGTTCCGGGCCCTCGTAGGCCGCCCCAAAGCGCAGGGCCTCCTCCTGGGCCAGGCGGGCCAGGTCCAGGTCCACCCGCTCCACCCGCCCCTCCCGGGCCAGGAGGAGGAGGGCTTCCACCAGGCGTTTCATGCGCAAAAGCTCCGCCCGGGCGGCCTCAAGGGCCTCCTCCTTGGGAAGGTAACCGGCCACCGCCCCCTCCACCTGGGCCAAGGCCGCGGCCACCGGGGTTCTGAGCTCATGGGCCGCATCCCGGGTGAAGCGCCTTTCCCTTTCCCAAAAAGCCTGGAGGCGATCCAGCATGTGGTTGAAGCTCTGGGCCAAAGCCCCCATCTCTCCCCCACCCCGCACCTCCACCCGCTGGGTCAGGTCCTGGGCCTCGGCCACCCGCTGGGCCACCTCCGTGAGGCGGGCCAGGGGCCTTAGGGCGCTTCCCGCCAGGCGGTAGGCGAGAAGGGCGGCGAGGAGGGTGAGGAAGAACCCGGACCCCAAGAGGGCCAGGCGGAAGCGGCTTAGGGCGAAGGCCGCCCCGGGATCGTAGCGGGCCAGGGTCACGGTGCCCCCAGGCAGGGCGAGGACCACCACCCGCCACCCTTCCCGCCAGTAACGGCCCGGCGGGAGGGGGGGAAGGTCGGGGAAGTTGGGGCTTTTCTCCTCGTGGTCCGCAAGGAGCCGGAAGGCGAACTCCCCCCTTGGGGGGCGGCGCCCCTCGGTCAGGGCCTCGAGGTAGAGGAAAAGGGAACGGTCCATATCCTGCTCCACCAGGCGCTTGAAGGCCGCGTAGCTCAGCACCCCCTGGGCCAGGAGGGCACCCCCCACCGCCAGGAGGAGGAAGAGGGCCAGCCTTCCCCTAAGGGTCATACCCAAACCGGTACCCCCCGGGGACGGTGCGGATCACCTCTGGGCCCAGCTTCTGCCGGAGGTAGTGGATGTAAACCTTCACCGCCCCCACCTTCGCCCCATCCCCAAAAACCCGCTCCGCCACCTCTTCCGGGGCGAAAAGCCGCCCTGGATGCAGGGCAAAGAGCTCCAAAAGGGCAAACTCCCGAGGGGAGAGGTCCACCCGCTGGCCCCCCAGGTACACCCCCCGCCCCGAAAGGTCCACCCGCAAAGGGCCAAGGCAAAGCCGCCCCGCCTTAACCTCCGCCAGACGGCGGAGGAGGGCCCGCACCCGGGCCAGGAACTCCTCCAGGGCAAAGGGCTTCACCAGGTAGTCGTCCCCCCCTAGGTCCAGGCCGTAGACCCTATCGGCCAGGGTATCCCGGGCGGTGAGGAAGAGGATGGCCCCCTTGTAGCCCGCCCTCCGCACCTCCTCGGCGAAGCGGAAGCCCCCATCCTCGTCCCCAGGAAGGCGCACGTCCAGGACCATGAGGTCGGGCTCGGCCTCGAGGAAGGCTTCCCGGGCGGCCTCGAGGCCCTGGGCCCAGACCACGCTCCAGCCCTGGGCGGCAAGGGCCCGCTCCAGGGCCCGGCCCAGGTGGGGTTCGTCCTCCAAAAGGAGGATGCGCATGCCCCCAGTATGCGCCCAAGGGGGTTAGCGGGCGGTTAAGCACCCCACCTAACGCTCCCCTAACCGCCCACCCCTACCCTTTAGGGCATGGGCCGGTACGGGGCCAGATGGGAAGGGGTGCTGGGAAGCTACCTGGAGGTCCAGCTCCTCGCCCCCCCTTGGGCGGCCCGGCGGGCCCTTAAGGGCATCCAGGAGGATATCGCCCGGCTGGAAGGCCTCTTCAGCCGCCACCGGGAAAGCGAGCTCACCCGGCTCCTGGCGGCGGGCGGAGGGCCGGTAAGCCCCGAGATGCGCTTCCTGCTGGAAGAGGCCCTAAGGCTCATGGAGGCCACCCAGGGGGCCTTCCACCCCGCCCCCCGCCACGGGGGGGTGCCCTACCGCCTGGTAGGGGAGCGGGTGGAGCTCTTCGCCCCCATAGACCTGGACGGCCTGGCCAAGGGCCACATCGCCGACCGGGCCGCGGCCAGGGCCCTGGCCCTGGGGGCCAAGGCCGTTTTGGTGAACCTAGGGGGCGACCTGGCCCGCCTGGGCCCCGGGGAGGCCTTGGTGGCCCTGGAAAGCCCCTTGGGCCCCGACAACGCGCCCGCCCCCCACGCCCTCCGCCTGGGGCAAGGGGGGGTGGCCACCAGCGGGGTCCGCCACCGGGGGGCCCACCTTCTGGACCCCCGAACGGGAAGGCCCGCGGAGGGGCTCCAGGCCTCGGTCCTGGCGGGAAGCGCCCTCCTGGCTGAGGCCTTGGCCAAGGCCCTTTTCGTCCTCAAGGAGGAGGCCTGGCCCATCCTGAGGGCCTTCGGGGCGCAAGGGGTGCTCTTCACCCGGGAAGGCCCCAAGGCCGGCCCATAAGGAGGGAAGCATGCTGAAGCGCTACTACAGCCGCAGGTCGTTCCTTCGCCGGGTGGTGGGGGGGATGACGGCCCTGGGCCTTGCCCGGGCCCAGGGGGCCCCCTGGCCCCAGGGCATGGAGCTGGAGGTGGCCTTCGCCTACGAGGGCGGGGGGTTCCGCTACCGGGCCCCCTATGTGGCCTGCTACGTGGAGGATGAGCGGGGCAACCTGGTGCGCACCCTGGCCCTTTTCCTCATGCCGGGGAAGGGCGAAAGGTGGTGGAACGAGCTCCGCCGCTACTTCCTAGAAAGCACCCCAGAAAGGATGCGCACCCTCTCCGGCCCCACCCGCCCCCCCGGGCGGTACCGGGTGGTCTGGGACGGGAAGGACGAGGGAGGGCGGGTCGTGTCCCAAGGCCGGTACTTCGTCTGCGTGGAGTACGCCCGGGAGCACGGGCCCTACGAGCTTTTCCGGGAAGCGGTGGAGATCGGCGCCAAGCCCTTCAAAAGGGCCTACACCCTTAAGGGGGAGCTTTCGGAGGTCAGCCTTGACTACCGCAAGGCCTAGGGCCCTGCTGGTCCGGGCACGGCTTTACCACCTTGCCCGGACCCTACACCTCTACCTCTCCCTCCTCGCCCTCCTGGCCCTCCTTTTCTTCGCCCTCACCGGCCTCACCCTGAACCACCCGGAATGGTTCGGGGAGGGCAGGACCCGCCGCCTCCAGGGCACCCTCCCGGGGCCCTACGCCCCCCAGGGCGAGGTGGACTGGCTCCGCCTGGCGGAGGACCTGAGGGCCCTGGGCCTCAAGGGCCGGGTGACGGAGCATGGGGCAAGCGGGGGGGAGGCCTGGCTTTCCTTCCGCGCCCCGGGCTACGCCGCGGACGCCCAGGTGGACCTCCAAAGCGGGGCCTACCGCCTAAGCGTCACCGAGGTGGGGCTGGTGGGCGTCCTGAACGACCTCCACAAGGGCCGGGACACCCCGGGGGCCTGGCGCTGGGTCCTGGACCTCTCCGCCCTCTTCCTGGCCCTGGTGAGCCTCACCGGGCTCCTCCTGGGCCTCCTCATGCCCAGAACCCGGCGGGCAGCTCTCCTCACCGTGAGCCTTGGGACCGCGGTTTTCCTCCTCCTCACCCTTTGGGCAAGCCGCTAAGGGCCCTGACGGCCGAAACGCCCCCTGGGGCTCAAGGAAAAGCTTGCTGAGACTCCCTTTTGAGGCCCCCTAAGGAGGCGCTTAGAGCTCGTCCAGGGCCTCCCGGGGCGGCTTCCTTTGGCCCAGGTACCCCCCCTCCCGGAGGAGGAGGGGAAAGAGCTGGGCCAAAGGGCCCTCCACCAGGGCCAAAACCTCCCCCCGGAAAACCCTTAGGCCAAGGGGCGTCTCCTCCAGACCCCAGGGGAGGAGGAGGGCTTCCCCTTTGGGGCCTCCCTCTCCCCGGTCCAGGTACCGCCCTTCCGGCGCGAGGAAGCCCAGCATGCGGGTGCGGTGGAGCTCCTTCTGGAAGAGGGCAAAGGCCTTGGGGTCCTCCGCCTTTTGGAAAAGGAGGAGGTCCGCCTCGCTGGAGAAGCCCACCAGGCTATACACGGAAAGCCCCTCCCGCCCCACCCAGCGCTCCAAGAGGGCGGCGAGCTCGTCCTTGAGGTGCTCCTGGGCCTCGGCCTCGAGGCGGCGGAACTCGGGGAGGAGGCGGTAAAGGGTCAGGTTCCAGTACATCACACCCCCAGGAAGCGGGCCAGGGCCTCTGGGAAGAGGTGGCGGCCCACATAGAAGGGCCCAAACTCCCCGTACCGGGCGGAGACCTCGTCAAAGCGCATCTCGTAGACGATCTTCTTGAACTGGATGGGGTCCTCGCTGAAGAGGTCCACCCCCCACTCCCAGTCGTCCAGGCCCTGGGCCCCGCTGATGACCTGCAAGACCTTGCCCTGGTACTTCCTTCCCGTCTCCCCGTGGGCCTTCATGAGCTCGGCCCTTTCCTGTGCGGGGAGCATATACCAGTTGTCCGTACCCTGGCGGCGCTTGTTCATGGGGTAAAAGCAGACATACCCCCCTTCGGGCACCCGGGGGCGGAGGCGGGGCTTGACGTAGGGGGCCTCGGGGTCCAAAGGCCCCGTCTGGCTCCCTAGCTCCACCACAGAGTAAAAGCCGTAAGCCGGGCGCAGGTAGCGGGCGAGGCGGCTTTTATTGAGCCTTTCCTCCGCTTCCAAAAGGTCGTCCAGGCCCTCGCGGAAGTGGAGGAAGAGGAGGTCCGCCTTGTGGGTCAGCACCTGGTACACCCGGGAAAGGCCGAGGCCCCGCTCCTCCAGAGCCCGCCAGGCCCCAAGGAGGCCCTTTAGCTCCTCCCAGGCCGCCTTCCGCTCGGCCTGGGGCGCGGCGAGCCAGGTGGCAAAGTCCAGGGTGCGGAAATCGTGGAGGACCTGCCAGCCCTCGAGGGTGTAGGTGGGCTGCGGCGCGTGGCGCTCCATGCCTCTACTATACGGCCGGTATACTCTACCCCATGATGGCCACGCTCCACGTGCTGGTGAGCCTGGCCGTGGTCCTGCTCCTTGGCCGGTGGGGGGGCCGCCTCCTCGCTGCCCTAGGGCGGGCCATCCCCGGGGAGCGGGACGACGCCTTTCTCCGCCTCCTGGCCTGGGGGTGGTGGGGGGGGCTGGCCCTGGCGGGCACGGCGTACCTGGCCCACGCCCTAAGCCTCCCCTACGAGCCCCTCCGCACCTGGGGGGGTGCCCTGGTGGGGTGGCTCGGGGGGCGGGGGCTTTCCGCCCTTGGGGTCCTGGCCCTCACCCACCTGGGCTACCGCCTCCTCCCCCTTCTCCTAAGCCGCCTGCCGGAACCGGAGGGGACGGAACTCACACGGGAAGCGGTGCGGCGGAAAACCCTCCGGGCCGTGGCCGAGTCCTCCCTCAAGGGGGTGGTCCTGGTGGTGGGGGGGCTTTTCCTCCTCTCCAACCTGGGCCTGAACATCACCGCCCTCCTGGCAGGGGCGGGGGTGGCGGGGCTCGCCCTCAGCTTCGCCGCGCAGAAGCTCATCCAGGACTTTATCAACGGCTTCTTCATCCTCCTGGAAGACCAGTACGGGGTGGGGGACATCGTCCAGATCAACGGGGTGGGGGGGCAGGTGGAGCGGTTCAACCTGCGCCTCACCGTGCTTCGGGACCTGGAGGGCCGGGTTCACCTCATCCCCAACTCACAGGTGCAGCAGGTCACCGTCCTCACCCAGGAGTGGAGCCGGGCAGTGGTGGACGTGGGCGTGGCCTACAAGGAGGACCTGGACCGGGTTCTTGGGGTCTTCCGGGACGAGGTGGAGCGGTTCCACCAAGACCCCGAGTGGCAGGAGGCCTTCACGGGGGCCCCCGAGGTTTTGGGGGTGCAGAACCTGGCGGACTCCGCGGTGGTCATCCGGGTGCTTTTCAGCACCAAGCCCGCTCGGCAGTGGGCGGTGGCCCGGGAGTTCCGCCGCCGCATCAAAAACCGCCTGGACCGGGAAGGGATAGAGATCCCCTACCCCCACCTGAAGCTTTACCTAGGGGAGCCCCTTAGGCTGGAAAAAGGGGTATAGTCTAGGGGATGCCCGAGGTCCACCAGGTCATCCTGGAGGCGGTCCAGCCCCATCTGGGCCAGAGGGCCCAGGTGGTCCTGGAGGAAGGCCTCAAGCGGCTCGGCAAAACCCGAAGGGAACTTACCCCCGAGGATGGGGAGGCCCTCCTGAAGGGGCCCTTTTTCCGGGAGCTACAGGCGAGGCTTAGGCCCGAGGAGGCCCGGCGGGTGGTGGAGGAGGCCTTAAGGCGCCTTAGGAACCCGGAGGGGCTCAAGGCCTTGGAGGAGGGGCTAAAGCGCTTCCAGCTCTACCTGGACTGGCCGGAGGTGGCCAGGCTTCGGGCCCTCTACAGCCGCCTGCGCCAGGGGGAGGACCCTGCCCTCTTGGCCGAAGGGCTTAGGCTTTTAGAGGCCTTGGAGGAAAAGCTGGAGGAGGCCCTCCTCCGCCAAGCCCGGGACCTGGCCCACCTGGAGGAGACCCTGGAAAGGGTGCGGCACCTCGGGGGGGCCAAGGTCCGCCGCCTGGAAAGCCTGGTGGCCACCATCCGCCAGGCCCATGGGGAGGGCACCCTGGCCCAAGGGGAGGTAGAGCGGGCCAGGGCCCTGGCCCTGGAGCTCAGGAAGCTTCTGGAGTCCAGCGCCGTCCGCGCCCCCACTCTGCCGGAGATCGTCTTCCAGACGGAGGAGGCCGAGCCCGAGGTGTACGTCACCGTGGAGGACGCCTCGGAGCTAGAGGGGGAGCTGGTCGTTGACCTCGAGGCCCTCCCCGAGGAAGCGGCGGAGCGCATCCAAGCCCTGGTGGTGGAGGAGGAAAAGCGGAGGTTCCAAGACCTCCTGGCCCGCTACGCCCCCCTCCTGGAGCGGAGCACCGTAAGCCCCCTTCTCGCCGAGGTCCAGGCCCTCCTGGAGGCGGGCACCCCTGTGGGTGAGAAGCTTAAGACCCTGGAGGAGGCCTTCAAGGAGGCGGAGGCCAACCTGAAAGCGGAAAGGCGGGCCCGCCTCATCCAGCTGGAAGAGGCCCTAAGGCGCCTCCCCCTCCCCCAGGAGGCCAAGGCCCCCCTGGAGGCCGCCTTAAGGCTGGCGGAGGAGACCCTGAGGGAAGGGGGCTTCCCGGACCTCCTCCCCCTGGAGGAAAGCCTCAAGGCCCTGGAGGAGGAGGCGGGGCGCCTAAGGGAGGAGAAGGAGGCCCTCCTTCGGGAGCTTGCCGCCAAGGGGGAGGCCTTTAGGCCCCTTTTGGAGGAGCTCGGGGCCACCCCGGAGGAGCACCTGGGCGAGGCCCTCCCCGCCCTTAGGGCCCGCTATGCGGAGCTTTTGAGGAAGGAGGGCGAGGAGGCGGCCCTAAAGGCCAAGCTCGGGGAGGCGGAAGGGACCCTGAGGGCCCTGGAGGAGGAGGCCCGGGCCCTGGGGCTTGGGGAGGCCTGGGAGGCCCTGATGGCCGGGGTGGCCCAAGGCCACCTGCCCGACCTGGAGGGCTTCAGGAAGCGCCTGGCGGAGGCCAGGGCAGAGAGGCGGCAGAGGGCTTTGGAGGAGCTTGCCCGCCTCGAGGCCTTGGCGGAGCGCTTCCGGGGCTTTGGGGGGGAGGCGGTGCGGAAGGCCATCGCCGAGGAAAAGGCCAAGCCCCTCCCCGACCCCACCCCCATCGCCCGGGCCCTCGGGGCCCTAAAGCGCAAGCTGGAGGCCCGGCGCTCCGAGCTCACCACCCGCCTGGCCGCCTTCCTCAGGGGCCACGCCCGGGTCCAGGACCTGAAGAGCGAGACCACCCATCGGCTTAAACCCCTGGCGGAGTTCCTGGAGGCTGCCTGGGAACGACTTGGCCGGCTTGGCCCCCAGGGGATCCTGGAGGTGGAGCGGGCCC
This sequence comes from Thermus sp., assembly GCF_037444525.1. GTDB lineage: Bacteria > Deinococcota > Deinococci > Deinococcales > Thermaceae > Thermus. Next base: position 15,554 of record NZ_JBBIMD010000025.1, read on the forward strand.
TGGAGGAGGCGGAAAGGCTCCTTAAGGAGGCCGAGCGGGAGAAGGAGGCGGCCCAGGCGGTGCTCAAGGAGATCGGAAGCGCGGACCTCGAGGCCCTCTTCGGAGCCCTGGCCGAGGCCGGGGAGGACCCCCTCAAGCCCCTGCACCTTCCCGGGGTGGAGGCCCTAGGCTTCCTGGAGGAAGGCCCCCTGCCCCTTCCCCGGCCGCCCCTGGAGTCCTTCCAAAAGGCTCTGGACCTCCTGGACGCAGCGGCCAAGTGGGATCGGAAGGCGGCGGTAGTCCTGCTGGGGCCCAAGGCCCTGGTCCTGGCCAGGAAGGAGGGGAAAACCTTGGCGGCCCTTCTGGAGCGAAGCGCCCTTTCCGCCTTCCTACAGGAGCTTGGCCTTCTCGCCTAGATGCTACACTGGAGGGTGGTGGCCTTAGAAGACGAGCTTTGGTCCCAACTCCAACCCCATCTGGCCTACCTCTCGGAGGGGGAGGTAGCCTGGGTGGAGGCCGCCTACCGCTTCGCCCTGGAGGCCCACGCGGGCCAGAAGCGAAGGAGCGGGGAGCCCTACATCACCCACCCGGTGGCGGTGGCCGAGATCCTGGCCTCCTTGCGCATGGACGCGGAGACGGTCATGGCCGGCCTCCTCCACGACGTGGTGGAGGATTCTGGGGTGGCCCCGGAGGAGCTGGAACGGCGCTTCGGCCCTGGGGTGCGGCGCATCGTGGAGGGGGAGACCAAGGTCAGCAAGCTCTACAAGATGGCCAACCTCGAGGGCGAGGAGCGCCGCGCGGAGGACCTCCGCCAGATGTTCATCGCCATGGCGGAGGACGTGCGCATCATCATCGTGAAGCTGGCCGACCGCCTGCATAACCTCCGCACCCTGGCGCACATGCCCCCCGAAAAGCAGCGGCGCATCGCCCAGGAAACCCTGGAGATCTACGCCCCCCTGGCCCACCGCCTGGGCATGGGCCAGATCAAGTGGGAGCTGGAGGACCTCTCCTTCCGCTACCTCCACCCCGAGGCCTATCAAGCCCTCCTGGCAAGACTCAAGGAGGGCCAGGAGGCCCGCGAAAGGCTGGTGGAAAGGGCCATGGCCCGTCTGAAGGAGGCCCTGGAAAAGGACGAGCTCCTCCAGGCCCAGATCCAAGGCTTTGAGGTCACGGGCCGCCCCAAGCACCTCTACTCCATCTGGAAGAAAATGGAGCGGGAGGGGAAGGCCCTGGAGCAGATCTACGACCTCCTGGCGGTGCGAGTCATCCTGGACCCCAAGCCGAGCCCCACGGAGGAGGCCCGAAGCCTAAGGGAAAAGCAGGTCTGCTACCACGTCCTGGGCCTGGTCCACGCCCTATGGCAGCCCATCCCAGGGCGGGTTAAGGACTACATCGCCGTGCCCAAGCCGAACGGCTACCAGAGCCTCCACACCACGGTCATCGCCCTGGAGGGGCTTCCCCTGGAGGTGCAGATCCGCACCCGGGAGATGCACAAGGTGGCGGAGTACGGCATCGCCGCCCACTGGCTCTACAAGGAGGGCCTCACCGACCCCGAGGAGGTGAAGCGGCGGGTCTCCTGGCTTAAGAGCATCCAGGAGTGGCAGCAGGAGTTCAGCAGCTCCCGGGAGTTCGTGGAGGCGGTGACCCGGGACCTCCTGGGGGGGCGGGTCTTCGTCTTCACCCCCAAGGGGCGGATCATCAACCTGCCCAAGGGGGCCACCCCGGTGGACTTCGCCTACCACATCCACACTGAGGTGGGCCACCACATGGTGGGGGCCAAGGTCAATGGGCGCATCGTCCCCCTCTCCTACGAGCTCCAGAACGGGGAGATGGTGGAGATCCTCACCGCCAAAAACGCCCACCCCTCCAAGGGCTGGCTGGAGTTCGCCAAGACCCGGAGCGCCAAGAGCAAGATCCGCCAGTACTTCCGCGCCCTGGAACGCCAGGAAACCCTGGAGAAGGGCCAGGCCCTCCTGGAGCGCTACCTGAAGCGCCGGGGCCTCCCGAAACCCACGGACAGCCAGCTGGAGGAGGCCGCCAAGCGCCTGGGCCTTCTCCCTTCCCCGGAGGAGCTCTACCTGGCCCTGGCCCTGAACCGCATCACCCCCAAGGCGGTGGCCGAGCTCCTCTACCCCAAGGCCGTGGCCAAGCCCGAAAGGCCCAAGCCCACCCCCAAGAACGAGTGGGGCATCCGCCTGGAGCAGGACCTCCAGGCCCCCATCCGCCTGGCCTCCTGCTGCGAGCCCATGAAGGGGGATGGCATTCTGGGCTTCGTCACCCGGGGGCGGGGGGTGACGGTCCACCGGGCGGACTGCCCCAACCTGCGCCGCATCCTCCAGGGCCCAGAGGCAGACCGGGTCATCGGGGCCTACTGGGAGGGGGTGGGGGGAAAGGTGGCCACCCTCGAGGTCCTGGCCCAGGACCGCACCGGCCTCCTACGGGACGTGATGCAGGTGGTGGCCGAGGCGGGAAAAAGCGCTTTGGGCTCGGAAACCCGGATCCTCGGGCCTAAAGCCAGGATCCGCCTCCGGCTCCCCATCCAGGACGGGGAGCGGGAAGCCCTCCTTCAGGCCATCGCCGGGGTACGGGGGGTGGAGGCGGTGCGCTGGGTGTAGCCTAGGGCCAGGTTGCCCTCAAGCCAGAAGGTAGACTTTGGCCCATATGCGGGCCATCGTCATCGGCAGCGGCATCGGGGGGCTTTCCGCGGCCATCCGGCTTGCGGCCATGGGCCTCGATGTGCTGGTCCTGGAGAAGCTCCCCGACCCCGGGGGGCGGGCCCGGGTGCACCGGGCGGAGGGCTTCACCTTTGACATGGGACCCACGGTGATCACCGTCCCTTCCCTCCTGGAAGACCTCTTCGCCACGGGGCCAGGGGAACCCCGGCTCTACCCGGACTTCCCAGACTGGGAGGGTCTCCCCTACACGGAGCGCTACGTGAAGCTGGTCCCTCTGGACCCCTTCTACCGCATCCACTTCCCGGACGGCACCCACTTTGACTACAAGGATGACCGGGACCACCTCCTCTCGGAGATCCGCCGCCTGGCCCCGGAGGACGAAGCGGGCTACCTCCGCTTTGAGGAGGCCGCCCGGAGGATCTTCCAGCGGGGCTTCCTGGAACTGGGCTTCACCCACTTTGGAAGCCTCCTGGACCTCCTCCGGGCGGCCCCGGACCTCCTGCGGCTGGACGCGGTGCGCCCCCTCTTCTCCTTCGTGAAGAAGTACTTCCAAAACCCCAAGATGCGCCGGGTCTTCTCCTTTGAAAGCCTCCTCATCGGGGGGAACCCCCTCTCGGTGCCCGCCATCTACGCCATGATCCACTTCGTGGAGCGGAACTGGGGGGTCCACTTCGCCCTAGGGGGCACAGGGGCCCTAGTGCAGGGCCTCATCCGGAAGCTCGGGGAGCTTGGGGGGGAGATCCGGCTCCGAACACCGGTGCGCCGCATCCTGGTGCGGGGGGGGCGGGTGCAGGGGGTGGTCTCGGAGGACGGGGAGGTCCTGAAGGCAGACCTGGTGGTCTCCAACGCGGACTACCTCCACACCTACGCCGAGCTTCTGGCCCCGGAGGACCGCTTCTGGCACAGCGACCTGCGCCTTAAGCGCACCCGGCTTTCCATGAGCCTCTTCGTGGCCTACTTCGGCTTCCGGGCAGAAGGGGATGAGGGGAAGCGCCTCAGGCATCACAACGTCCTCCTCTCCGAGCGCTACGAGGAGCTCCTCAAGGACATCTTCCAGCGCAAGGTCCTCCCCCCGGACATGGCCCACTACCTCCACCTCCCCACCCTCACCGACCCCTCCTTAGCCCCCCCGGGCCACCACGCGGCCTACACCCTGGTGCCCGTGCCCCACAACGGAAGCGGCCTGGACTGGAAAGAGCTTGGGCCCGAGTACCTGGAGCGGGCCCTGGGCTACCTGGAGGAGGCGGGGTATCTGCCTGGGCTTCGGGAACGGTTGGTCTACACCCACTTCATCACCCCGGACTACTTCCAGTGGACCCTGAATAGCCACCTGGGGAACGCCTTTGGCCCGGAGCCTGTCTTGTGGCAGACGGCAAGCCTCAGGCCCCATAACCGCTCGGAGGACGTCAAGGGGCTCTACCTGGTGGGGGCGAGCTACCAGCCGGGGGCGGGGCTTCCCAGCGTGATGATGTCTGGCAAGATGACCGCGCGCCTCATCGCCGAGGACCTGGGCTTTTTCAAAAAACCCAAGGGGGCCTTCACGTGAGCACCGCGGAGAGGAAGCGGAAGCACCTCCAGGCTTGCCTGGAGGGGGAGGTGGCCTACCAGAGGACCACCACCGGCCTGGAGCGCTACCGACTCCGCTACCAGGCCCTTCCGGGCCTAGCCCTTTCCGAGGTGGACCTCACCACCCCCTTCCTGGGCAAGACCCTAAGGGCCCCCTTCCTCATCGGGGCCATGACCGGGGGGGTGGAGCTGGGAGGACGGATCAATCGCGCCCTGGCGGAGGCTGCCGAGGCCCTGGGTGTGGGTATGGTCCTGGGCTCGGGGCGCATCGTCCTGGAAGACCCCTCGGCCCTCCCCTCCTTCCGGGTGCGCCCCCTGGCCCCAAGGACCCTCCTCCTAGCCAACCTGGGCCTGGCCCAGCTTCGCCGCTACGGGCGAGAGGACCTCATCCGGTTGGTGGAGCTCCTCGAGGCGGACGGGCTCGTATTCCACCTAAACCCCCTCCAGGAAGCGGTGCAAAAGGGGGACACGGACTTTCGGGGCCTTTTGGAGCGGCTTTCCGCAGTCCTCCCCCTCCCCTTCCCCGTCCTCCTCAAGGAGGTGGGCCACGGCCTAGGGCGGGAGGTGGCCCTCCAGGTGAAGGGCCTTCCCCTGGCGGGGCTGGAGGTGGCGGGGGCTGGGGGGACCAGCTGGGCCCGGGTGGAGGAGTGGGTGCGCTACGGGGAGGTGCGCCACCCCGAGCTCTGCGAGATCGGCCTTCCCACAGCAGAGGGCATCCAGGAGGTGCGCGCCGTCCTCCCCGAAATCCCCCTCATCGCCTCTGGGGGGGTCTACACGGGCACGGACGCGGCCAAGGCCCTGGCCCTGGGGGCGGACCTGGTGGCCGTGGCCCGGCCCCTCTTGAGGCCAGCCCTGGAGAGGGGGGAGGCGGTGGCCCGCTTCATCGAGGACTACCTCTGGGAGCTTCGGGTGGCCCTCTTCGCCGTGGGGGCCCGTACCCCCAAGGAGACCCGGGGCCGGGTGGAACCTATAGGAGGCTATCCATGAGGGAAGATCCCTTGGTGGGCCAGGTTGCGCCTGTCCTCGAGGCTCAAGACAGCGAGGGCAACCCCGTTTCCTTCCGGGGATGCTGGACCGTACTGTTCTTCTTCCCCAGGGCCTTCAGCCCCGGGTGCACCCTCCAGACCTGGCGCTACGCCAGCCTTATGGGGGAGTTTGGGAAGTTGGGAGCCCGGGTCTTTGGGGTAAGCCAAGACGGAGCTGGCCTCCTGTGCCGCTTTAGCGCCGGCCTAGGCCCCCGGATGATCCCAGACCCCCAAGGCACCCTGGCCCGGGCCTTCGGGGTGGGGCGCTTTTTAGGCCTCCTCCGGCGGGACACCGTGGTCCTGGACCTCGAGGGCCGGGTGGCCGCGGTGCTCCGGGGAGTGAACCCCCTCACCGACCCCGAGCGGGTGTTGGCCTTCCTCCGCCAGAAGCAGGGGGAAAGGGCGGGATGAAAAAGCCCCGGGGCCAAGCCCGGGGCTTCTGGTGGGCGGCGTAGGACTTGAACCTACGACCTCTCGCTTGTAAGGTTTACATTCCACCCCCACTTCACCCTCAGCTCACTTTGACAGGTGGCAGCAGAACGGCATCTATGCCCCGTGAGCATCCCCACAAACGGTGCAGATATGGGGTCATTCCGGCGGAATAAGGGGTAAATAAGGGGTAAGACGGGAACGCCGTGCAGAACGGGATTTACCGGGGCTTTACCCTTGTCGGATGGCAAGGGGGAGGTTCTACCGGGGGATATGCCGGTGGCCTGCCGGTTTATCATGGGGAAGCACCTCTCTTATGTTCAACCATGTCTGCCTTGCCAGATGGTAAAGTGTAGAGCATGGTAGAGGGTATTCGGCAACGGGCCGGGGGTGCGATTGCCAGGCGGCGGCGGGAGTTGGGGTTGACACTGGCGGATGTAGCCCGGGAGATGGATGTATCGGACGGGTATGTATGGAAGCTGGAGAAGGGGCTGGTGAACCTGGAGAACGTGTCGTACCAGCGCCTTCTGGCCCTGATGAAGGCCCTGCGCTGGACCCCCGAGGAGTTCACCCAGGCCACCGGGGTAGCGGTGCCGGGGCTCACCACGGAGGAGATGCCCGGGGTTCCCCCGGTTCCCCTGCTGAAGGTGCCCCTTAAGGGGTCGGGAGAGTACCTGGTCCTGGGCCTGCCGGGCCTGGAGGTAGACCCCAGGGACCTCCGTGCCCTGACCCACAGGGGAGGCTTCGTGGTGTACCGGGAAGGGGAAGAACCCGAACCCGGGGAACTGGCGGTGGCCGAACCCAGGGAAGGAGATGCCCCCCTCTCCCCCGTGCGCTTCCTGGGCCTCAACAGCCGCCGTAGCTACGTGGTGGAAACCCTGGGATGCCCCACGGAACGCCGCACCCTAGAAAAAGGAGATTGGTCCCTGCACCGGGTGGTGGGTGAGGTCAAAATCACCTGACTCAGGCAAACACCCTGTTACCGGGCACCCCCGCCAAGGGAACACTCCCCCCCTTGGCGTGCAACCCCTCCCCCGTGGGCAGGAGGATGAGCACGTTGTAGCCCTCCCGGTAAACGGTTTCCACCAGGTCAGGGATGTACCAGCGAAGCACATCCCGCTCCTCCCTCCCTAAGTGCTTCAGCATGTCGTAAAGGGCGGTTTCCAACTCAAAGGGGTCCACACCCCAAAGAGCGTAGGTGCGAACACCCTCAGGTGCCCCCACGGTAGCCTTCAGGTCCCTGGTCATCTCCTCCAGGACATCTTCCAGGTAAAGAGCCTCCATTACCGTCTGCATGCTACCACCTCCAACGCAAAAACAGAAACCCCTGCCTGCGGTCAGGCGGGGGCACAAGTTACTGGCTTACTCTACCCAGCCCTCCAACTCAGAGCGAAGGAAGTCAAGGACTTCCTCTGCTTCCTCGTTGGAGAGGCCAGCCTCTAACTGGGCTCCCAAGGAAGTTTGGCCCTCCATGAGGGCCTCAATGAAAGCCTCCCCTTTAGGACCCCACCAACGGGCAATCTCCTCCTTAAGCTCCTTTACCTTGACCCTCAGGAGGAAGGTGTCATAGTCCACCTCCTCCCTGGGCTCAACCCCCAGTTCAACCAGGGCATCCGCAGAAACATCCTCTGCCTGAAGAGCGGAAAGAAGCTCCGGGGAAAGCCTGGCTTTTCTCCCTGCCTCTATGGGGTCCAACCCCTCCCTCTCCCGGAAGTAGAAGTACTTCCTTAGCTTCTGGGCATCCGCCCGAGAAAGGCGGAAGACCCCTACCTCCTGTGCCCGAAGCTCCAGAAGGAACTTGCGAAGCTCGGGCACCAGGAAGAGAAGGGGGTTAAACCCCTTGCCCTCCTTAACCTCCTGAGCGTACTTCCTCTGCAAACGGCCCCAGATCTCCAGGGCCTCCATGAGGCCATCCTGGTAGGCCGCCTCGGGGTCCTTAAACCCCAGAGCATTCACCTCGTAGGCCACCAGGGGCTCCAACAAAGGAAGCCCTGCCCAGGAAACCCAACCCTTACTACCCTTCCTTGTAAACCTCTCCTGCACATCCTTGTAGGAAGGGGGGAACTTCCTGGCCTGTCGCTCCAAGATAAGAACCCATCCCCCTCTTGCCTTCCCCCTTTCCCTCAACTTCACCCCCAGAAAAGCCGCCAGTTCCCCGGGGTTGTAGATGTTCACCTCCCCATAGAGGTCCCGAAGGAAAGCCTCATCCTGAAGGTATGCGGCTTCCACCCCTTGGGCTTCCCCCTTGGCGATGAGGTACACCTTGATCAACCAAGGATTGACCCGGGTCTGGTGAACCCAGTCGCCGGGAACGCCAATCTCCTCTTCCTGTTCCTCCCGCAAAACCTCGGTAGCCTCCCGAAGCCCACGGATGGCGGCAGAAATCCTCGGCTCGGGGGCATCTAAATCCTCCCACCTATCCCCGGGAAGAACCCTAACGGTTTCCCCCCAGGGGAGCCTCCTCACCACCTCCTGCTTCTGGAGAAGTTTCTTGGTCTTCTCCAGGACCTTCCTCCTGGCAACCAGGAGGACCTTCTCCGAAACGCCCCTCACCGGGGCCAAAACTACTCGCTCCCCCTTCACAAGACGGAGGGCTGCTGCCCAAACCGCCTTGTCAGAAAGGCCGTTGGGGGACACGAAGAAAACGCCCTCCTCCCCCCTCCGGGCCACTCCCTGGGGAAGCACCCTCAGCTTGTCCACCATCTCCCGGGGAAGCCGAACATCCGGTCCCTGGGCTTCCTTCCTCCACCCGTAACGCTCCGCCAAGCGCCGGGTAGCCTCCTCCAAGGCCGCCAGGACAACCCCAGCGGTGGGGGTATTATCCCCCCTGACTGCCCACCCACCCCTGACCCAGGCGGCGTGGGCTTCCTCAAGAAACCGAGCCTTCTCCGCCGGGTCAGAGCGGAGGAAGGCCCCCAGCACCCCCAAAGCCTCCTCGGGCGTCCTGGGGTCCCGCCCGAGGGCCGCCGCAATAGCGGCAACCCAGTGTAAAGCGTTTGGCCTGCCCATGGAAGTCATTATAGCATGACATGTTTTTCCATCATGTTCCCCCTTGGACAGGGACCGGGCAGGGTGGTATAGTGGAGGTGCCGCAATAGCGGTTTTCCTGCCCATACAGCTTCCCTTCAAGGGGAAGCTGTTGCTACATTGAGAGCATGTGGTGGCGTCTGGGCTTTATAGGTGCCCTTCTGGGAGTTCTCGGGGTTCACCTCGGCTTCCCCGTTTACCCGTGGGGTCTTTACGTGTATGCCGGGGGTTTGGTGCTGGACCTGTGGACCACCCTCGAGGCCCTGGATCTGGGGGGCAGGGAAGAAAACCCCCTGGCCCGGGTTTTCCTGAGGCTGGGAATCTGGGGGTTGCCTTTCATGAGCCTTCTGATACTGCTCCTCACGGGGGCTACCTGGGGTTTCTTCCAGGCCGCCTTTGTCCTGGGGATGGTTCACCTGGTGGCTGGAAGCAACAACCTGCGGAGCCTTCTACGGCTCTCCGCTTCCTGAACAATGCCCTGGTTGCTGATAGGGCTTCTCACGGTATATACCCTGGCACTCGGGCTGGAAAACCCCTCCCTTTTTAAGGACGAGTGGCCCTGGGTCCTGGTGTACTACGGAATGGCGCTGTTAGGGGACCTGGCTACCACTCTGAAGGGTCTGGAAAAGGGGTACCGGGAGGGGAACCTTCTGTACGCCAGGGCTCTCACCCTCGGTCCCTGGGGCATGCCCCTGGTGGACCTGGGCCTCATCTCCCTGAAAACGGTTTTCCTGAACCGTCTTACAGATGACCCCCTGCTGTCCTATGCCCTGGCCCTCACCATCGGGGGACACGGGCACCTGGTGGGCACCATTTGGAACACGGGGCAACTGCTCAGGCGGTAGTCAGTCTTCTTGCTTACGCAAATCTGTTTGCCCTACGGGCAAAGCATCCAAAACGGCCACCAGGTTGTCCCCGTCCAGGTAAATCCTCAGACGGGAAAACTTCCTACCCCCACGGCGGAGATAAGCATCCGCCAGGGCATCCCCCACGGTACCCTCTATCACCCGTTGCAGGTCCCGGGCTCCAAACCGCAGGTCGCACAGGGACACCAGGCGGTGAAGCACCGCCTCGTCCACTTCCAGGCGGAAAGCCAAACCCCTCGCCCTCTTCCACCCCTCCAGGTAGCCCAGAAGATGCCGCCTCGCCACCTCCAGAAGCACCTCCCGGGTAAAGGGACGGAAGGCCACCACCTCATCCACCCGGTTCACGAACTCCGGCCTCAAACCCCGGGCCACCAGAAGGCCCCGGAGGTCCGCCCCCTCGGGCACTTCCGTGAGAAGGTTGGTGGTGAAGAGCAGAACCGCATCCGAAGCCTGCACCACCAGCCCCTGGGAAAGCTCCTGGAAGCGCCCCTCGTCCAGAAGTTGCAAAAGGGGGTCCAGAACAAAGGGGTGGGCCTTCTCCATCTCGTCAAACAGAACCACCGCTTCGGGTGCCCGAAGGAGGTCCTCGTAAAGCCTGCCGGGCTTGTCGGAACCCACATACCCCGGCGGAGACCCCACCAGCAGGGCGGCGGTATGCTCCTGGCCGAAGGCGTTCATGTCGTAGCGCACCAGGGGACGCCCCAGGCTCTCCGCCAGCGCCTTAGCCAGCTCGGTCTTGCCGGTTCCCGTAGGTCCCAGAAGCATGGCGGAAAAGGGCTTACCCTTGCGTCCAAAGCCTGCCGCCTTCCGCTTGAGCCCCCGGATAAGGGCATCCACGGCCTCCTCCTGGCCGATGACCCGCTCCCGAAGCTTCCGGGAAAGCTCGGCGAAGTCTACCCCTTCAAGGGACACTCCGCTCCTCCCCAGGTGCACCCGGCCTTGGGAAACGGGAACCACCCGCTCACCCGCAAGGGCCGTCTGCCCGGGCACCTGGTTCACAGGCGAAACCTGTAGGGTGGTCCAGAGGGCACCCAGAAGAGGGAGAAAACCGAGGGCCAGGGCAAAGGCCACGGTGTCCCACCGCATGAAGAGGCTCAGGAGAAGGACCGCTTCCGCCAGGGCGAAAAAGGCGAAGGCGATGGCGGCGAACACCCGTGCCCCGGTCTTGAAGAACCGGGGGCGGCCAAAGCGAAGGTAGGACCAGGCCAGACCGTAGGCCAGGGCCAGAAGGGCCATTAAGGGGGAAAAGGGCTTGAGGTCCTTTTCGGTTAGGCCGAACAAGGTTGCCGCCACAAGGGCAAGGGAAAGAATGAGATGCACCTCAGACAGCCTGAGATTCTGCTTCGCCAGCATAGGCCACCCCGTCAGGTTGAGATTAGCATGGGTTTCATCACCTGGTCTGGGGAAGCGCACCGGAAACCTGATGCAGCCCGTAGCGGAAGGCCATGGGCCGGTACTCCAGTATCGCCTTAGCCACCTCCAGGGCCTTGGCAAAGCCCCTTCTCTCGTCTGTCACCAGGACGGCGGTAAGCTCCCCCAGATGGGCAGTGTGGGCCAGGGCCACCAGGGTAGCCCCAGGCTCCTCCCTGCCGTTAAGGTTCTCCCTCGCCATAAGCCTCCACAAGGGCTTCCACCCTCCCTCAGGGGGCAGTAAAGGGGGACGCTTCTCCAGCGTGGGGTGATGGGTGTAGCCGAAAGCAAGCCAGACGGCCTCGTCAATATCCCCCTCGTCCAGCTTCCCCATCACCTCGGAAAGCTGACGGGAATAAAGGGCCTGAGAAGCCAGGATAAGAGCAAAACCCTCCCGCACCTTCCCCTTCAGCAAAAGACCCGCCCCCGCATAGGCCAAACCCTGCCTGTACACCTTCTCCGTATCACGATCCAGCACCGCTACCATGAGATTACCTCCCCCATTACTCTAACACCGTGGTATAATACGGGCAATCTCAGAGGAAAGGAGGTGAATCTCAGTGATAAACTGGGGGCGAGTGATATTCGCTTCCGGTCTGGGGCTAGCGTTTACCATAACTCTAGCCCTGGCTCTCATAAGGTAATCTCATACTCCCCCCACTGACCTCAGTGGGGGGTTTCTATGCTTTTGCTGTGGGCATCACCTGAACCCGGGCACCCGTTAGGTGCAGTTTCCCTCGGTGGAAGAGGATAGCCATGACGGTGTACCTGTCCCTTGTGATTACGGAGCGTAGAGGGAAGAGGATTTCGGGCGGAATACCTGCTCTAAGGGCTTCATTCTGGGCAAAATCCCGCAAGACCTTCCACAGTTCCTCTGGAGTTTGTCCCCAGAAGAGGTAAGCGGGGGCATTCTGGGGAGCCCCCGCCGCTTCCCTGAGCTTCTGGACCATTCTGCGGCCCAGGGTGTCCAGGGTTTCATAGCTCATTGGCACCTCCTCGGTCATTTGCACGGGAAAGCAGATACCGTCCGATTAGGGCGGCCAGAAAACCACCCCCACTAGCGGTGAGAACGCTCCCCAACGCCGTGGCATCGGGGTTGCGAGTAAGGGCAAAGGTCCGCTCACCCGCCGAAACCCCAAAGGCCACCGATGCACCAAAGTCCAGCACCAGCAGAAGCATCCCAACCCACCTGGTATCTGCGGGGAAACGCACCCCGCTGGCTAGAAACCCCGTCAGGGCCGCCAGGATGAGGTACTGCGGATGCTCCAGCACCCATAGGGGCAACCCCAACCACGCAACATCCATGAAGGCAGTAGATGCTCCCCTGTCTATCCCTAGGTCAGCCCCGTAGGGGCTACCTTGATGAGAACCCCCAGACACCAAAAGGTCCCGCCAAAGAAGAGGCTTTTCCGACACCGGGTATTCCCGCATAACAACCCCCTGCTAAGGTACAGGTTTTGTCCGTGACCGGCGCATCTCATCCAGCAGGACGGGAACCTTCTCCAGGGGAGAGCGGTTCAGGCGCACGCTCCACTCCATAGCCCACTCGGGGTCGGTGAAACGGGCAGAATCCACAAGCCTCCAAGCCTCCTTCCAAACCCCGACCAGCTCTGCCCTGAACTGACCCCTAACATAACCCACCCTGGCTCTTTTGGGAAGAAACCCCGGCACGGGAATACCCATGAAGTGGGCTTCCTCCTTGAACCTCTCCACCAGAAGAGGTAGACGCCACCGGGGGAAAGTCTTAAAGATTTTCTCCCAGCTTTCCGCCACTGGCCGGTTTATGCGGTACATGTCCTTAAGCAACCTCCAAACCCCATCAGGTACCATGGCTACTCCCTCACCACCTTCACTCCCCGTAAAGCCACCAGAAAGAGGGACAGACAGATAAGCAGGTCCCCCGGGGACAGCACCCGGCCCGGTAGCGCTATCCAGTCCCCCAGCGGGAAAGCCAGCCCCAGGTAGTGCAAACCGTCCCCCCTGGAAGCCAGATGGGAAACGGTATGGGCCAAACCTGCCCTTTCCAAAGCCACGGGGTCCACGGGCATACCCCCATACAGCAGGATGGCCAGGGCATTTAACCCGGCACCCAGGAGGGAAGGGAGAAAGATGGGATGCCAGTTAAGGGCAAGCCAAAGAAAAACTCCCAGGTACACCAACCCTTGCAGGGGAAATCCCATAAGCACCCCCAGGACCTCCACGGCCAGGACTGAGAGGGGAAGCCAGAAGTGGCGAAGAGTTAAGGGTGTCCCCCACCGAACCCCCAGATACCGCAACAGCGCTCCCAGACCCAGGGAAAAGAGAGCCGCTCCGGTCATGCCACGGTGAAAAAACGCTCCTTGCGCCTCCAGGGAGGGTCCTTACGCCACGCCCGCTCAAAAGCCCTGACCACATCCCGGTCAAACTGAACCCCGGCAAGGTCCTGGATTTCCTTCAAAGCCTCTTCGGGGGACTTCCCCCTTCGGTACGGGCGGTCTGAGGTCATGGCCTCGTAGGCGTCCGCCACCGCAATGATGCGGGCCAGGAGGGGTATATCGTGTCCCGCTAAACCTTCTGGGTATCCCCTGCCGTCCCACCGCTCATGGTGGTACCGCACACCCGGACCCACCTGACCCAGGTAAGGGAAAAGGGGCCACAGCAAAACCTCCCCCATCACCGGGTGAGAGCGCATCAGATGCCACTCCTCCGGGGAAAGATGGGACGTCTTCCTGAGCACAGCGTCGGGAATCCCCACCTTGCCGATGTCGTGAAGCTTGGCGGCCCTTTCCAGAAGGTCCAGGTCCTCAGGGGGAAGCCCCATCTCCCGTCCGATATCCACAGCGATGGCGGCTACCCTTTCGGAATGCCGGGCCGTGTAAGGGTCCCGGGCTTCCAGCAGGTTCACCAGGCTGTAAATCATAGCGTTCACCGCTTGGATAAGACGGGTCTGGTACCGCCACATCTGCCAGGCATAGACCACAGGGATGAGCATCACCAGGACGCTCCATCCTCCCCAGGAGCGGTACAGTTCCGCCATGAGGAACGCCAGGGGAGAAAGGCCCACATAGGCTATGGCAAAGGACCGGTACTGCCTCTTCCACATGGACCTGGGGTCCATGCCCAGGGTCCACAACAAGAACAGAACGGAGAGGGTATTCACCAGGAAATAGGCCAGCGCCGTAAAAGGAGCAGTTAGAGGAGAAGGCAGGGAGTAGTACACAAAGCTGGCAGTTCCGGCGCTGACGCCCAGTTGAAGACGGTTGAAAAGCTCCTTATACCAGACGGGACGGGAAGCAAAGTACCCTAAGGCCCCCACCACAAAAGCCCAGTTGGGCCAGAAAATCGTGGAAGCCGCCAAAGCCCCCACAAAACCCATAGTCACCCTGCCCACAAATGGCAGGGGAACATCCATAAGGGAGAGGAGAAAAACCACCCCCGCCCAAAACACCACATCCCAAAAACGCACCGGCGGATACTGCCCCAGGAGATACCCCAGGGCAAAGACCGCCAAAATCCCTGTGAGAACCCAGGCTTTCCCGTTCATAGCACTGGAACCCCCTGGGGAAACCCCAGGGGGTTGCAACCTTCACCAAACCCAACCGCCACCAGCCGCCACTGCCAGCCCTACCAGGGCCAGAGCCCAGATTAGGGATTGGCCGATGAGGGTTAGCCGCTTCATCCTCACCTCCTTTCAGGTGAGAGTATAGCCTTTCACCTCTGTGGTAGACAAATAGCGCCAGACCTGTAGCAGGCCAAGGAAGGCTTCCCTGGCCCTGGTGAGGTTCACTTCCCGGGTTTCAAAGGCCCCATCCTTCCCCAGGCGCACCAGGAGCCCCTTGGGAGGGCGGATACCTTCCCACCACTCCAGGGCCAAAGCGTAGCCCCCAAGCTGAAAGTCGTACTCGGGGTAAAGGGCCTTGGAGGTCTTGAGGTCCACAAGGGTACCATCGGAGAGAACAAGGTCCACCTTCCCCGCAAATCCCAGGGGCGGGTGAGCAACGATGGCCTCGGAAAGCAGAAACTTCTGGCCCGTAGTCCCCCACCACTCAAGGAACCGCTCCACCGCTGTTTTCGCCTTGGGGTCTACCGGGTATCCCCGGGGTACTCCCTGAAGAAAAGCCTCTACCCAATCGTGCACCTCACTGCCGGTCTGGGCGGCTCCCCGGGCTTCCCTGCGGTGAAGTTCCTGGCCTTCTTGGACCAGGTAGAGCATCTCTTCATGGGTCATGCCGGGGGTGTAGTTGTCCATGATGTGCCGGGCCATAAGGTCCATGGCCCATTCGTGCACCTTGGGTTTGGAAAGCAGGGAGATGATCCGGGTGACGGACGGCAGAACCCTTTCCTCCCCCGTAGGGGTCCTGAGAAGATACCGGTGCTCCTTTTCGTCAAAACTAAGGGTGTAGCCCCTTCTGATTCTGGTCATGGCTTCCGGTCGTGTCAAGATTTATGTGTAAGCGTCTGTGTACGGGGGGCATACCTTTCCCGAAGCATCCCTTCCAACACCTCCTGCACCTCGGCAAAACCCTTCAACCTCCGCTCCGCCCACCTCCCTTCC
>NZ_JBBIMD010000026.1:0-29613 GCF_037444525.1 Thermus sp.
CTTCCCGCCTCCCCCACCACCCTCACCCCCCGGGCCTCCAAGAGGTGCTTAAGTCCGGTCCGCACCAGGGCGTGGTCCTCCACCAGCACCACCCGGATCACGCTTTCACCTCCAGGGGTAGGCGGATCTGGATCCAGGTACCCCGGCCTGGGGCGCTTTCCAGCAGGAACCGCCCCCCCACCAGTTCCACCCGCTCCCGCATCCCCAAAAGCCCCTGCCGGCCCGCCTCCACCGCTTCGGGCACGAAGCCCCGCCCCCCGTCTTCCACGAAAACCCGAACCTCCCCCTCCGCCTCCAACACGCCCACCGCCGCCCAGGGGCTTTCCGCATGCCGAGCCACGTTGGTCACGGCCTCCTGGACTACCCGGTAGATGACGGTCTCCCACTCCCTGGGCAAGGGGCGGGTGAGGTGGAAGGAAAGGTCCACCCCGATCCCTGTGCGTTCGGAAAACTCCCGCACGTAGCGCTCCAAAGCCGCCTTCAGGCCTAAGTGGTCCAGGACGCTTGGCCTCAAGTCCCAGGCCAGGCGGCGCACCTCCGCCAGGGTACGCCGGACCAGTTCCTTTAGGGGCTCGGACCCAGGCAGGCTTTCCAACCCCAGGAGAAGCCCGGTGAGGGCCTGGCCGATCTCGTCGTGAAGCTCCCGGGCCAGCCGCCCCCGTTCCTCCTCCTGGGCGGCCAGCCAGGCGCTCATGAGCCGGGCCCGCTGGCGCTCCTTTTCCTCTAAGAGGCCGTAAAGCCGGGCGTTTTCCAGAGCTGAGGAAAGGGGCAGGGAGAGGGCCCCCAAGAACTCCTTCAGCCAAGCCTCCTCCACCTGGGGGGCACCGTGGAGAACCAGGGCCCCCCTAGGCGGCACGGGCACCGCCACCCCCCCAGGGGCGACCACCACCTGGCCCCGGCGAAGGGCCTCCTCCGCCAGCGGACCCACCGCCCCCAGGGGGCAGAGGCTTTGGCAGGCCCGACAGTGAACCACCTGGCCCTCCACCCACAGGTCCCCACAAAGGAAACCCAGCTCCCGTGTGAGGAGGGAAAGAACCCGATCGGCCAGCTCCTCCAACCTCAGGGCATGGGCCTCAGCCAGGAGGCGGTTTAGAAGGAGAAGCTGGCGCCTTTGCTGGGTCACTGCTTGGCCCATCTCGTTCAGGGCCCGGCCCAGAAGCCCAAGCTCGTTCCTGGGCTCGGGAAAGACCGGGGCCTCCCCCTGGCCCACCTGGGCCACCCGCTCGGCCATGGCCCTCAGGGGCTCCAGGTGCCTGAGGAGGAGGAAGTACCCTAGCCCACCCCCCAGGCCCACGGCCCAAAGGAGGCCGAAAAGCCCCGTGCGCACCACCTGAGCCACCTCCCGCCGGAGGGGGGCTTGGTAGAACCCCAGGCGGAGCCACCCCACCTGCCCCCCAAAGATCTCCGCCTCGGCTTGGTAGACGGTCTGGCCCTGAAGGCTAAGCGTCCTCTCCCCGCCTAGGACCCGGAGCGCCTCGGGCACCCCCCCCTCAAAGGTGTGCACCAGGACCCGCCCCTCCGGATCCAGCACGTAGGCGTAGGCCAGGTCCGGATCACGGGCCTGAGCGGTGCGAAGCCTCTCCCAGGCGGAAAGCCGGTCCCCCAGCAGGAGGTCGTCGGAAAGGAAGGCGGCCAGGTCCTGGGCTGCGCCTCGAGCCCGCTGCCACAGGGCCTTTTCCCCCTCTGCCCACAAGAAGGTGGCCCCACCCAGGATAAGCACCCCACCCGTGACCAGGGCCGAAAGGAGTAGGGTGGCGAAAAGCTGGTGAACAAGTCCCCACCTCACTCCAGCGCCTCCTTGGCCCGGCGGTACACCCGCACATAGTCCAACGTCTCCACGGGCCGGAACCCCTCAAGGCCCAGGGGTTGCAAGACCCTCCGCCCCTCCGGGGTGCTGGCGTAGGCCAGAAGGCCCTTTAGGAAGCGATCCCGAAGGGCAGGATCCAGCCCCTTACGGGCCACGACTGGGGGTGGGGGGTCGGTGGGCCCCTGCCAGACCACCCGAAGCCCCGGAAGGCCCAGGGTCTCGTAGACCACCCGGTCCACCGCCGCCCCCTCCGCCAGGCCATGAAGCACGGCGAGAAGAACCCGGTCGTGGTGGTAGGCGAAAAAAGCCTGGGCAAAGAACCCTTCCCCCAGGCCCCGGGCGGCCAGCTTGGGCCAGGCGTGGCCGGTGTTGGAAAGGGGGTCGGTGAAGGCGAAGGGAAGGCCCCTAAGATCCGCCAAGGTACGGTAGGAGGAGGAAACCTGCACCACCACCAGGCTCTGGTAGGGTACGGAAGTCTCCCCGGCCAGGAGCACCCCCAAAACCCCCTCCTCCGCTCCGAGCCCCGCAGCCAGGGTGCAGAGGAAGCCCAGGTCGGCCCGGCCCTGGCGCAGGGCCTCGAGGACCTCCCCGTAGGTGCGGCGGCCGAAAACCTCCACCTGCACCCCAAGCCTTGGAAGAGGACCCGGTAGGGTTCGGCCCCCTTAGGGAAGCGCATCCCCGCCACCACCACCCGGACCGTCCCCGTGGGGGCCTCGGGGGCGTAGGGCGGGCCCAGCTCCACCCCCGGCGGGCGGGCGCAGGCCATAAGGAGGAGCGCCAAGACCCCAAGCCCTCGCATTAACCCCAGCCTAGAGAGGACCGCGGAGGATAGATGTCCCTGGCCCCGTCCGTTTCTTTCTGGACAGCCCCGTCCCCAAACCCCCCGCTACCCTTCCCCGAGGCCCCAGCCTAGCCTGAAGGCAAAAGGAGGTGGGCGATGGAAAAACCCATGAACCCGGAGGATCGGCGGCGCTTCCTTTCCAAGTTCGCCAGCGCCGTCTTCGCCTCCATGGTGGCCCCAGGCCTGGCCCAGGGCCTGCCCCCAACCCCACCCCCCACGGGGGAGGAAAAAGATGCCCTCCTGCGCATGCAGGAAGACCTGGAGCGGGCGCTTAAAAACCCCAAGCGCCGCTGGGGCATGGTGATTGACCTGAGGAAGTGCGTGGGCTGCCATGCCTGCACCGTGAGCTGCATCGCGGAAAACCGCCTTCCCCCCGGCGTGGTCTACCGCCCGGTGACGGAGGAGGAGGTGGGCACCTACCCCAACGTCACCTACCGCTTCGTCCCCCGCCCCTGCATGCAGTGCGACGAGCCCCCCTGTGTGCCCGCCTGCCCGTACGACGCCACTTGGAAGCGGGAAGGCGGCATCGTGGAGATTGACTACGAGCTCTGCGTGGGGTGCGAGAAGTGCATTCCCCCTTGTCCCTATAACTCTCGCCACAAGGACGATGGGGCCTACTGGACAGAGCAAACCCCAGGCCAAGGGGAGATGCCCTACGAGACCCTCCCCGTCTACGAGTGGGGCAAAAAAGTGGCCCGGGAAGACGAGGCCGGCCCCATAGACAAGGTGCGCAAGTGCCACTTCTGCCTGCACCGCATCACCCAAGGCCTCCTTCCCCAGTGCGTCACCACCTGCATCGGACGCGCCACCTTCTTTGGGGACCTGGAGGACCCCGCCTCCTTGGTCCACCAACTGGCCAAATCCCCCAACGCCATCCGGCTTAAAGAAGAAGCGGGCACCAAGCCCCAGGTGTACTACCTGGTGTAGGAGGTAGCCATGGAAAAGGTTTCCCGGCGTAAACTCCTCAAGCTTTCGGGGGCAGGCGCCCTCCTTGGACCCTTGGGGCTCGCCCTGCAGGAGGTTTCAGCCCAAGGGGGCCTGGCCTACGAGGTCCAGCTCCCCGAGAACACCATCTACTCCTCCTGCCTCCAGTGCAACACCGGCTGCCCCATCAAGGTGAAGCTCCACGAGAGCGTGGCCGCCAAGATTGACGGCAACCCCCTCTCCCCCTGGACCTTCCGGCCCCACCTGCCCTTCACAACGGAGGTGGAAGCCCTGGCCAAGGTGAACGGGGCCCTTTGCCCCAAAGGCCAGGCGGGTATCCAGACGGCTTACGATCCCTACCGCATCCGTCGGGTTCTGAAGCGGGCCGGCCCCCGGGGCAGCGGCAAGTGGGTGGAGATCCCCTTTGAGCAGGCGGTGCGGGAGATCGTGGAAGGGGGCCAGCTTTTCAAGGAGATTGGGGACGAGCGCCACTACCCTGGCCTCAGGGAGGTCTGGGCCCTCCGCGACCCCCAGGTGATGAAGGCCATGGGGGACGCGGTGAAGGCCATATGGGCGGAGAAGGACCCCGCCAAGAAAAAGGCCCTGGTGGAGAAGTTCCAAGAAGATTTCAAGGACCACCTCCACACCCTCATCCACCCCGACCACCCCGACCTGGGACCCAAGAACAACCAGGTGGTCTTCACCTGGGGCCGGCTTAAGGCGGGGCGGAGCGACTTCATCCGCTGGTTCTTCAGCCAGGGCCCGGGCACGGTCAACCTCCACGGCCACACCACCGTCTGCCAGGGCTCCATGTACTTCACCGGCCAGGCCATGAGCGAGCAGCCCACCTTTGACGCTTCGGGCAAGCTCTCCTGGTCGGGCGGCGCCAAGTTCTACTGGCAGGCGGATCTCTCCAAGGCCCGCTTTGTCGTCTTCGTGGGGGCCAACGTCTTTGAGGGGAACTACGGCCCCCCCTTGCGGGTGGGCTGGATCACGGAACGGGCGGCCAAAGGGGAGTTGGAGTACGCCATCGTGGACCCCAGGGGGCAGAAGGGCATCAAGGGGGCCAGCCGCTGGATCGCCCCCAAGCCAGGGCACGACGCGGCCATTGCCCTGGGGGTCATCCGCCTCCTCCTGGAGTGGGACAAGATTGACCGCCGCTTCCTCTCCGCCGCCAACAAGGCCGCAGCCAAGTCTATTGGGGAAAGCGCCTGGAGCAACGCCTCCTGGCTGGTGAAGATAAAAGACGGCCAGCCGGAAAGGCTCCTCAGGGCCAGCGACCTCGGCCTGCCCAAACCCAAGGCTAAGGTGGGGGATAAGGAGGTGGAGCTGGACGCCCCCGTGGTCCTGGCACAAGGGCGGCCCCTGGCCTTCAACCCCAACGACGAAAACGAGGCGGTCTTCGGGGAGCTTTTCGTGGACACCCGTTCGAGTGGGATCCTCGTAAAAAGCGCCCTCCAGCTCCTAAAGGAAGAGGCCTTCAAGCACCAGGTGAAGACCTGGGCCGCCTTCGCCGGGGTGAAGGAGGAAGACCTCCGCTTCCTGGCGGAGAAGTTTGCCCAGTATGGCAAGAAAGCTGTGGTGGACGTCCACCGGGGGGCCAGCCAGCACACCAACGGCTTTTACAACGTCTTCGCCTGGTTCACCGTAACGTCCTCCTGGGCAACCTGGACCACCAGGGGGGCTTCGTCCAGGCCAGCACCTACGACATCACCGGGGGCAAGGCGGGGGGTCCCTTCGCCATAGGCAAGTTCCACCCCAAGCCCCTCAGCCCCTTTGGCATCAGCCTCATCCGCCACGGGGTGAGGTATGAAGACACCACCCTCTTCCAAGGGTACCCCGCCCCACGCCCCTGGTACCCCCACACTTCCGATGTCTACCAGGAGATCCTGCCCTCCGCAGCCCAGGGCTACCCCTACCCGGTGAAGATCCTCTTCCACTACATGGGCTCTCCAGCCTACGCCCTGCCAGGCGGGCACGAGCAGATCCGGGCCATGCTGGATCCGGACAAGATCCCCCTTATCGTGGCCTTTGACATCGTGGTGGGGGACTCTTACCTCTTCGCGGACTACATCATCCCGGACCTTTCCTACCTGGAGCGCTGGGAGTTCCACGGCTCCCACCCCTCCATCATCTGGAAGGTCCAGCCCGTGCGCCAGCCGGCCATCCCCCCCATCCCCGAGGAGGTGGAAGTCTTCGGCCAACGGATGCCCATCTGCTTGGAGAGCTTCCTCCTGGCCCTAGCGGAGCGGCTAGGGGTTCCTGGCTTTGGGGAAAAGGGCTTCACCAACGGCATGCCCTTCACCCACATGGACCACTTCTACCTGAAGTTGGCGGCCAACCTGGCCTTTGGGGAAAAAGCCGACGGCTCGGATGCCCTGCCCCAGGCGGATGAGAAGGAGCTTGCGGTCTTCCGGCAGGCCCGCCGCCACCTGCCCTCTTCCGTCTTTGACGAGAAGCGCTGGCGGGAAGCCGTGGGGGACGAGGGGCTCTTTAGGCGGGTGGTCTACCTCCTGAACCGGGGCGGCCGCTTCCAGGCCTTCGCCGAGGCCTACGCCCAGAACGGCCTGGTGGCCAACCGCTACGCCAAACAGGTGAACCTCTTCCTGGAAAAGCATCTCCTTTCCAAGAACGCCATGACCGGGAGGCCCTACTGGCCCCTGCCCACCTACCTCTCCCCTTACCGGGACGTCCTGGGCAACCCCCTCTCCGACCCCGGCTACGGCCTCACCCTCCTGACCCACCGGGATATCCTCCAAACCAAGAGCCGGACCATCAGCAACTACTGGCTCCTCAGCATTAAACCAGAGAACGCCATCCTGGTAAGCGCCGAGGATGCCCAGCGCCTGGGCCTCAAGGAGGGGCAGAAGGTCATGGTGGTCTCCGCCACCAACCCCAAAGGGGAGTGGGATCTGGGGCCCTTTGGCAAGAAGCCCATGGTGGGGAAGGTGAAGGTGGTCCAGGGGATGCGGCCCGGGTGTGTGTCCTTCACCCTGGGCTGGGGCCACTGGGCCTACGGAGCTGCGGACATCGTGGTAAACGGCCAGGTCATTAAGGGGGACCCCCGCCGGGCCCAAGGGGTCCACGCCAACGCCGCCATGCGCCTGGACCCCTATTTGAAGGACATGGCCCTCACGGACACCGTGGGGGGTAGCGTGGTCTTCTACGAGACCAGGGTCAATCTCATCCCCGTGTAGCCCGCCTCCCCCCGGGGGAACCCGGGGGGACAAAGCTACCGGGATACCCATGGTAGGGTTGTACTTAGAGGTAAGGAGGTAGAGGCGTGATTCCTGCTCTGCGCGAGGCTAAAACCCAAACCCAATGGGCGCTGGAGTTCATCCGCACGGTGATGCTCCTCCTCTGTCTGGTGGGTTGGGTCATGTACCCCTTGGAACTCCTCCTTCTGGAGCACTGGACGGAGGCCTGGCAAAGCCGCATCCCCTTCTTCGTGGCGGTACCGGGGTTCATCCTCACCCTGTGGGTGCTCTTTGACCGGAAAACCCCTTGGGTGCGCTGGGCTTTTATCCTCACCATGTGGGCCTCCCTCCTCACCGGGGCCTTGGGGGTCTATTTCCACCTCCTCTGGAACTTTGAGGGGGAGGTGAACTGGGAGTTTGAAGCCGCCATGGAAGCCATGGCCGGGAGCCGGCCGGTGCTGGCGGCCTTGGCTTTCACCCACATGGGGGTCACGGGCCTCCTCTCCATCTACCGGGCCCGCTAAAGGAGGTGGCCGGATGATTGAAGCCCTCATCAAAGCCCAAAGCGAAGAGGAGCGCCTCTTGGAGTTCCTGCGGAGCACCTTCCTCCTCATCGCCCTGATGGGGTTCCTCTTCTACGGCATGGAGCACTGGGTCCTGGACCACTGGGCGGACAGCTGGCAGAGCCGCATCCCCTTCTACGTCTCCCTGGTGGGGGCCCCCCTCACCCTCCTTATGTTCTTCCACCGGGGGCCTGGGGTGCGCTACCCCTTCCTTCTCTGGATGCTGGTGAGCGTCCTCACGGGGATCCTGGGGGCGTACTACCACCTCCTCTGGAATGCCCAGGACGCAGAGGTAAGCCTTTGGACCCTCTCGGGCTTCCTGGAAGCGTTTAAGGGAAGCCGGCCGGTGCTGGCGGCCTTGGCCCACACCCACGTGGGGGCCGTGGCCTTTGTGGTGGGAATAACCATACGGGACAGGAGGTAAGCATGAGGATCAAAGGGGTGTTCTGGTTGGGAATGATGGCGTTGGGTCTGGCGCTGGCGCAGGCGCCCAAGGTAGACGGCAAGATCGCCCCCGGCGAGTATGCCAAGAGCTACAAACACGAGAAGTCGGGGATCACCGTCTACTGGAGCATCGTGGGGGACACGATCTACCTGGCCCTCGAGGGCGAGAGCAAAGGTTGGATCGGGCTTGGGCTCCTTGCCGAAAAGACCAACAAGAAGCAGGGTGCGGACCAGTATCTCTTCTACATGGAGGGGGGCAAGCTGGTGGCCCTGGATATGTACCAGACCAAGCGCACCGGCGCCCCGGCCACGGACGATAAGGAGGGAGGCAAGAACTCCATCCTGGCCAGCGCGGCCACCTATGAGGGGGGGCGTTGGACCGTGGAGTGGAGCCGGAAGCTGAAGACCGGGGAAGCCACCGACGTGGAGATCACCCCCGGTCGGAAGCTCATCCTCCTCCTGGCCCACTCGGAAAAGATGGATCCCAAGGAGGAGCACAAGAAGACCGAGCGCTGGTACGTGGAGGACTTCGCCTTCTGAAGGCCTTTAGCCCCCGGGGGGCTTAGGGTCCCCCGGGGCGCGTGTTAAGGGGTGAAGTATACCATTGACTTCAATATGCTCATAGGTATATTGGAGCCATGACGCGGCGTCTCCAACCCTTACCCCTCCTGACCTTTGGCCTATTGGCCCTGGCTCTCTCCTGGGCCATTCTCCAGGCGGGGGGCCTAAGGTTGGTCCTGGCCTTTTGGCTCGGGGTGTGGCTGGGCCTTGCCCTCTTCCACGCCCGCTTCGGCTTCGCCTCGGGCTTCCGGCGCTTCCTCCTCACCGGGGAAAGCCGCCTAATCCGGGCCCATTTCCTCCTCTTCGCCCTCACCGCCACCCTTTTCGCTCCTTTCCTGGCCACGGGAATGGCCTCGGGGTTTGTGGCGCCCATGGGGGTTGGGCTCCTCGTCGGGGCCTTCCTCTTCGGGGTGGGGATGCAGCTTGGGGACGGGTGCGCCTCGGGCACCCTGTACCACACGGGAAGCGGGGACACCCGGGGGCTCTTCACCCTGCTTGGGTTCATGGTGGGTTCGCTCCTCGGGGTCTTCCACCTCCCCTACTGGCAGAGCCTGCCCAAGCTGGCCCCGGGGAGCGCCCTGGAGTGGTTCCAGCCCCTGACGGGACCCCTCCTGGGGGCTTTCCTGGGCTACAGCCTGTGGATGGCCCTACTCCTCGGGCTCTACCTCCTGGTGGCCCGGGTGGAGCGGGTCCGAAGGGGGCGGGTGGAACCCCTCTGGGGAGGACAGGGCCACCCCCTCCTCGGGCCCTGGTCCTTGGGGGTGGGGGCCTTAGCCCTGGCCTTGGGAAGCCTTCTTACCCTCCTCCTCCTGGGGCGGCCTTGGGGCATTACCTCGGCCTTCGCCCTCTGGGGCGGGAAGCTAGCGGAGGCCTTAGGGGTTCCCGTTTTGGACTGGGCCCTCTTCCAGGCCCCGGAGTTCGCGGAAAAGCTAATGGGAAGTATCCTCCAGGACCCCACCAGCGTCATGAACTTTGGCCTTTTCCTAGGGGCTTTCCTGGGGGCAGCCTTGGGAGGCGGTCTTCGCTTCCAGGACCCGCGCCGGATTCCCATGAGCACCCTCTTCGCGGTCTTCCTGGGCGGGGTGCTCATGGGCTACGGGGCGCGGCTCGCCTCCGGGTGCAACATCGGGGCCTACCTGGGCGGGATAGCCTCCTTCAGCCTCCACGGCTACGCCTGGGGGCTTGCGGCCCTCGTGGGGAGCGCTCTTGGGGTGAGGTTCAGACCCCTTTGCCGCTTAACACCGGAGGTAGCGGGGCAGGACCTCTTCCAGAGGCGTGGGACGCGGGAGAAGGGCCTTTAGGGCCTCGGGGAAGGGGGCGGTGTTCCCGAGCTTGAGCATCCGGTACTGGTCCAGGGTGAGGGGAGCGAAGGGCAGGGGGGAGAGGAGGGGTACCAGGAGATCCAGGAGGGAAATGGGGATGGGGAGGAAGGGCTTCTTGCGGCCCACCGCCTCCATGACCAGTTCCAGAAGGGCGCGCAGGGTGTACTCCTTGGGCCCCACCAGGTCCAAGGGTCCAAGGACCTCCCCCTCAAGGACCCCCACGGCCACCTCCGCCACATCCCCCGCGTAGACGGGCCTGAAGGGAAAGCTCCCGTCCCCCAAGAGGGGCACAAAGGGAAGGGGCTGGCAGACCAGGCCCCTTAGGATCTTCCCCAAGAACTCGTCCCCGGGGCCGAAGATGAGGCTTGGGCGGAGGAGGGTGGCCTTTAGGCCGCTTTCTAGGATGAGGGCCTCCGCCTCGGCCTTGGTCTCAAAGTAGCGGCTTCCCGTGCCCCGGCGGGCCCCCAGGGCGGAGAGGTGCACCAAGCGGTCCACCCCCGCCCGCTCCATGGCCTTTAGGGTGTTCCGCACCCCTTCCACGTGCACCGCCTGAAAGGTCTGGCCCCGCTCCCGGATGATCCCCGCCAGGTAGAAAACGGCCTCCACCCCTTCCAGGTCCGGCACCTCCTGGGTAATGTCCCCAGGGCGGTACTGGACCCCCTGGGGCAAGGGGCGGGGGCGGCGGGCCAGGACCAGGGGGGTGTGGCCCCGCCGGAGGAGGGCCTCCAGGACATAGCCCCCTAGGAAACCTGTCCCCCCGATGACCAGGACCCGCATGCCCCTAGGCCACCCCTTTCAGGGAAGGCGGGAAGGGCTCCAAAAGGGCCTGGACCTCCAGGTACGGGGCCCTGAAGCGCAGGGCCCAGGCCCGGAGGAGGGTAAGGAGGGCCTCGAGGGGAAGCCGCCCTTCCCGGAAGTCCTTAAGCCTCTCCAAGAAGTAGGTCTTCTCGGCCCTAGAAAGCCCGTCCAGATGGCCAAAGGCGTGGAGGAGAGCATCGGCCATCCGCCCGGGGCGGGGGGGCTTGGCGGTGGCCCTTAGAAAACCCTCCCGGTAGGCCCGCTTGGCCTCGGGAAAGGAGGGGCTTTGGGCGAGGAGGCGGCCTAGGACCCGGGACGCCTGGGGATCGTAAGCCAGGAGTAGGAGCTTGTAGCGAGCGTGAAAGGCCATAAGCTCTCCCAGGGAGGAGACCCCTCGCAGCCGGGCCAGGGCGAAGAGGCGGGTGAGGAAGGAGGCCAGGATGGCAGGGTCCCTAAGCCTGCCCTCCTCCTCCACGGGGAAGAAGGGAAAGGCCTCCAGGATCTTCTTGGCGAAAAGCCCGGGGCCCCGGGCCACCGTGCCCCCACCGGTGGGGTGGGCGTAGACCTTGGCGTCCTTCAGGGCACAGGAAGGGGAGCGGTTTTTGAGGAGAAAACCGTCCACCTCGGGAAGGGCCTCGAGGAAGCGCTCGGCAAAGGCCTCCATCCTGTCGGTGAGGTCCTCCCCCGTCTCCGGCTGGACCAGGGCCACCCCCTCCCCCCGGCGCACCAGGCGCACCGTGGGCCGGGGCACCCCCAGGCCCACCCCCACCTCGGGGCAGACGGGGATGAGGTCCACGTGGGGGCGGAGGGCCTCGAGGACCGGCTCCCGGACTCTTTCCCCATTGTAGCGAAAGGCCCCAAGGAAGCAGGCGCCCACCACGAGCCTAGGCCTTGGCCAGCTCATGCTGCCTCCAGCTGGCCCTCGGCCAAAGCCGCCAGGGCCTTCAAGTCCAGGAGATAGACCCGGCGGTAGGAGGTCTCCAAAAGCCCCTCCCGGCGGAGCTCCGAAAGGAGCTTGGACACCGACTCCCGGGTGGAGGCGGTGGCGTCGGCGATCTCCTCGTGGGAGGCGGTGACGTATAGCCCCCGCCCGTCCCGGAAGGAGGCCGGGGTGTCCGCCAGGAAGAGGAGGTAGCGGGCGATGCGCGCGCGGAGCTCTCCCGTCTGCAGGTGGGCCTCGTAGGCCTGGACCCGGCGCATCTGCCGGGCCAGGTTGCGGGCCACCAGCTGGAGCTCCTCGTGGCCCATGCGCTTGGGGTCCAGGCCCACCACCACCGCCTCCGTCATGGCCTCCGCGGTGTAGCGGTGGCGCTTCCCCTCCAGGGCCTCCTCCCCAAAGAAGTCCCCCGGCAGGATGTGGCGCAGGGTGAGGGTACGGCCATCGGGGAGGAGCTCCACGATGCGCACCAGGCCCTCCTGGAGCCGGTAGAGGGCGTCCGCCCGGTCCCCGGCAAGATAGATGGTCTCTTTACGGCTATACCTTTTCATGCTCTCTCCTCCCAAACCTCGGGCAACCGTTCCACTTCCCCCACGTAAAGGGCCCCAAGACGGGCTGCCTCCTCGAGGCTTGCCCCCTGCCCCCCCAGGACCACCTTGGGGGCCAGGCCCTTCAGGGCACCATCGGGTAGGGCCTTGAGGGGGTCCGGCAGGAGAGCGGAAAGGACCACCCCCCGGGCGGAAAGCCTTTCTGCCAGGTCCTTGAGGTCGGAAAGGGGGGTGTCGGGGCCCAGGTAGAGGGCGGGAAGGCCGCTGCGGCGCAGGAAGTAGGCGGCCAGCATGGCCCCGATCTCGTGCCGCTCCCCCGGGGGGGTGGTGGCCAGGATGGGCGGCCCCTTGGGCTGGCCCACCAGGTCCAGAAGCTCGTGCACCCGGGCCCGGAGGAAGTGGCTGGCCAGGTGCTCCTGGGCCACGCTGGCCTCCCCCCGGTGCCAGGCCTCCCCCACCGCCCGGAGGACGGGGACCAGGAGGCCGGTGAGCGCCCCTTCTGGGCCTAGAAGCCGAAGGCCCCGGCGGAAAAGGGCCTCCGCTTGGGAGAGGTCAGCCCGGAGGAGGGCCTGGAGGAGGGCCTCCTCGAGGCCCTGGGGCCGGACCCCTTGGGCCAGGTAACGGCGGATGGCCGCCTGGGGGGTAGCCCCCTCCTCCAGATAGCGGCGGATGGTCTTCAGGGCCTCCACGTCCTCTTCCCGGTAGAGGCGGTGCCCCCCAGGGGTGCGCTCGGGGCGGGGGAAGCCGTAGCGGCGTTCCCACTGCCTAAGGACCTCGGCGGAAAGGCCGGTCATGGCCTCCACCTCGGCGATGGTGTACACCCCAGAGCGGATCATGGCCTTAGGTTAGCAGGGTCGTACAGGTTTTGTCAAGCTTGTGTTCATCAAGCAAGTGTAGCAGAGACAAACGTCCCCAAGGGGTGTTAGGATCAGAGTAAGAGCATTATGGAACCGGATTGGAAAGCCCTGGCCAAGGTGGTGCGCACCCACTCCGCCACCTTCTATTGGGGTAGCCTCCTCTTCCCCAAGGAGGAGCGCAAAGGGGCCTGGGCGGTCTACGCCGCCTGCCGCCTGGGGGACGATGCGGTGGACCGGGGCGGGGGCGAGGGGGCCCTCCAGGCCTGGTGGAAGGGGGTGGAGCGGGCCTATGGAGGAAGGCCAAGGGCAGAGTGGGAACGGGGCCTGGCCTGGGCCCTGGAGCGCTGGGCCATCCCAAAGGAGGCCTTCGCCCATATGAGGGAAGGCTTCCTCAAGGACCTGGGGCGGGTGGGCCTGGAGACGGAAGAGGAGCTCCTCCTCTACTGCTACCAGGTGGCGGGCACCGTGGGGCGGATGATGACCCCCATCGCAGGCGGGGGAAAGGAGGTGGAGGAGAAGGCCATCCGGCTGGGCCAGGCCATGCAGCTCACCAACATCCTCAGGGACGTGGGGGAGGATCTGGGGATGGACCGGGTCTACCTCCCCCGGGAACTCCTCCAGCGCTTCGGGGTGGAGCTTGCCGATCTGCGCCGGGGGCGGGTCACCCCCCAATACCGGGCCCTGCTTCAGCACCTGGAGGCCAAGGCCCAGGCCCTCTACCGGGAGGGGCTTTCCGGGCTCAAGGGGCTTAGGGTGGGGCGGGCGGCCATCGCCCTGGCCGCCCTCCAGTACCAGGCCATTCTGGACAAGCTCCGCCTCCAGGGGTACGATAACCTCTCCCAAAGGGCCCACCTGAAGCCCTGGGAACGGCTTCGGCTTTTCCACAAGGCCTTGGCCCTGGCCCACACCTCTGGGGCCTAGGCCACAGGGGGGAAGGAGCTTTAGGGGTAGGTTCTTCCCATGCGCCTGGTCTGGCACCGCGGCGACCTCCGCCTCCACGACCACCCGGCCCTCCTCCAGGCCCTAGGGGAGGGCCCCCTGGTGGGCCTCGTGGTCCTGGACCCCAAGAACCTGGAAGGGGCCTCCCCTAGGAGGCGGGCCTGGTTCCTGGAGAACGTCCGGGCCCTCCGGAGGGCCTACCGGGCCCGGGGCGGGGTCCTTTGGGTCCTGGAGGGCCCCCCCTGGGTTAGGGTAAAGGAGGCGGCCCAGGCGGTGAGGGCGAAGGCGGTCTACGCCCTGAAGAGCTACACCCCTTACGGGCGCCACCGGGACGAACGGGTGCGGGAGGCCCTCCCCATACCCCTCCACCTCCTCCCCGCCCCCCATCTTATTCCCCCGGACCTGGAAAGGGCTTACCGAGTCTATACCCCCTTTAGCCGCCGCTTCCAGGGGGTGGACCCCCCCCTCCCCACCCCCGAGGCCCTTCCCCCTTTCCCCGAGGAGGGGGAGATCCCCAGGGCGGAGGGCGACATCCCCTTACCCCCTCCGGGGGAGGAGGCGGCCCTGGCTCGGCTCAGGGCCTTCCTGGAAGAGGGCCTGGACCGCTACCCCTTGGAGCGGGACCGGCTGGACGGAAGGGGGGGCTCGAGGCTTTCCCCCTACTTCGCCCTAGGGGTCCTCTCCCCCCGCCTTGCAGCCTGGGAGGCCCTGAGGCGGGGCGGTGAGGGGGCGGGGAAGTGGGTGTCCGAGCTCCTTTGGCGGGACTTCTCCTACCACCTCCTCTACCACTTCCCCGAAATGGCCCAAAGGGCCCTGGACCCCCGCTTTGAGGCCCTCCCCTGGCGGGAGGACGAGGGGCTCTTCCAGGCTTGGCTAGAGGGGCGCACCGGGGTGCCCTTGGTGGACGCGGCCATGCGGGAGCTAGGGGCCACGGGCTTCCTCTCCAACCGGGCCCGGATGTGCGCCGCCCAGTTCGCGGTGAAGTACCTCCTCCTGCCCTGGAAAAAGGCCGAGCGCGCGTTCAAGAACCTCCTCCTGGACGGGGACACCGCGGTGAACCTCCAGGGCTGGCAGTGGGCGGGGGGCTTGGGGGTGGACGCCGCCCCCTACTTCCGGGTCTTCAACCTGGTGGAGCAGGGCCGCCGGCACGACCCCGAGGGGGCCTGGCTAAGGCGCTTCGCCCCCGAGTACCCCTCCTACGCGCCCCTAGACCCCGTGGTGGACCTCGAGGAGGCCCGGAAGCGCTACCTGGCCTTGGCCCAAGCCCTCACCCGGTAAGCTGAAGCCCATGACCGCCACCCTGGACCTCAAAGGGGCCCTCCCCGACCTAAGGCGCCTCCGGGATGAGCCCCTGGAGGCCCTCCTCGCCTGGGGAAAGGCCCACCCCCGCCTCCGCATCCCCCTCCCCGGCCTTCCCCTCCACCTGGTCTTTGACCCCGAGGGGGTGGAGGCCGTGCTCCTCGGGGTGGAGAGCAAGGCCACCTTCCAGTACCAGGAGCTTGCCCGCCTCACGGGCCGGGGCCTCCTCACGGACCAGGGTCCAGGTTGGAAGGAGGCGAGAAGGACCCTGAAAGAACCCTTTCTCCCCCGCAGCGTGGCCCTCTACCGCCCCCTTTGGGAGGAGGAGACGGAGGCCTTCTTCGCCTCCTGGAGGCCGGGGGAGCGCCGGGACCTGGACCGGGAGATGCTCCACCTCTCCTTGCGCTTCCTGGGCCGGGCCCTTTGGGGAAGGCCTCTTTCCGATAGGATCGCGGAGCTCGCCCTCGAGGCCCTGGAACGGATCATGGAGCGGATGCAAAACCCCTTGGGCCGCCTGAACCTCCTGAGGGAAAGGGCCTTCCTGGAGAAAAAGCGGGCCCTGGAACGGGAGGCCGAGGCCCTCATTGCCCACCCTCCCCTCGCCGGCCTGCCTCGAGAGCGGGCCCTTTCCGAGGCCAAGACCCTCCTGGTGGCCGGGCACGAGACCACAGCCAGCGCCCTCACCTGGAGCCTCTACCTCCTCTCCCAAAGGCGGGAGTGGCAGGAGAGGGCGGCGGAGGACTTCGCCTTCGCCCTTTCCGCCTTCCAGGAGGCCCTAAGGCTCTTCCCCCCCGCCTGGGTCCTCACCCGGAAGACGGAGGCCCCCTTGGCCCTCCCCGGCGAGACGCTGCCCCCCGGGACCACCGTGGTCCTCTCCCCCTACGTGACCCAAAGGCTCCACTTCCCCCAAGGGGAGGCCTTCCGCCCCGAGCGCTTCCTGGAGGGGAAGGCCACCCCAAGGGGGCGCTACTTCCCCTTCGGTTTCGGGCCAAGGCTCTGCTTGGGCCGGGACTTCGCCCTCCTGGAAGGCCCCATCGCCCTAGGGGCCTTTTTCCGCCGCTTCCGCCTAAGCCCCCTCCCCAAGCCTAAGGTGCATGCGGGGGTGACCCTGAGGCCCAAGGGGGGGCTTTGGGCCCTTCTGGAGGAGGCATGACCTACCTGGCGTTCCACCTCTACTTCATCCTGCCGCCCCTCCTTCTCCTCCTCCTTTGGGCCCGGCCCAAGCCCCCTAGGCTTTGGGCCTACCTCCTCATGCCCCTCCTGGCCCTCCTCTACACCACCCCTTGGGACAACTACCTGGTCTGGAAGGGGGTCTGGGGCTACCCGGAGGGGCGGGTCCTCCTCAGGATCGGGTACGTGCCCATGGAGGAGTACCTCTTCTTCTTCCTCCAGCCCCTCCTCACCGGGGCCTTCCTCATGGGGGTGGCGGGCCCTCCCCCAAAAGGGGAAAGGGGCCTTGTGCGGGTGGTGGGGGGCGGGGTGTGGCTCCTGGTGGCCGCCCTGGGGGTGCTCTTTGTGGCCCTCGGGGGGCGGTACCTCTACCTTGGGCTTATCCTCGCCTACTTCGCCCCGGTCTTCCTCCTGCAGTGGGCCTATGGGGGGGACCTCCTTTGGGCCTGGCGGCGGGCCCTTTTCCTGGGGGTCTCCGTCCCCACCCTGTACCTTTGGGTGGCGGACTTCTGGGCCATCCGCCGGGAGGGCATCTGGTGGATCGCGGAAGGGTACACCCTGGGCCTAGGGGTGGCGGGGCTGCCCCTGGAGGAGATGGCCTTCTTCCTCTTTACCAACCTGGCGGTGGTGGGGGGGCTTCTCCTGGCCTGGCACCCCGAGGCCCTAAGGAGGCTCCGGTGAGGCCCCGGGAGAGGCTCCTTCGCCTTTTCGTGGAGGGCTTCCTCCTCCAGAGCCTGAAGGGGAGCCTCCGGGGGGTCTACCTCAGGGGGGAGGTGCCGGGGGGGTCTTTGGTGGTGGCCATGAACCACCACAGCTTCTTTGACGGCCACCTCCTCTGGCATCTGGCGAGGCGGAAGGGGGTCCCCTTTACCCTTCTGGTGGCGGAGGAGAACCTTAGAGCCTTCCCCGTGCTCCGCCTGGCCGGGGGCCTGGAGGCGGGCCGGGTGCGGGAGGCCTTAAGGCGCCTTAGGGAAGGCGGGTGGGTAGCCCTTCTCCCGGAAGGGGAGATGCGCTTTCCTGGCCCCCTCGGCCCCCTGAAGGGGGGGGCGGCCTACCTGGCCCGGAGGGCGGGGGTGCCCCTTCTCCCGGTGGCCTCGAGGGTGGTCCTCCGGGGCTTTGAGCACCCCGAGGCCTTCCTCTGGGTGGGGGACCCCCTGCGCCCGGAAGGGGACCTGGAGCGCGCCCTAGGGGGCCTCCTCCGGGAGCTGGATGCCCTCCTGGCCCACACCCATCCCCGCGCCCTCCCCGAGGGCTTCCGGGAGGTCCTCCGGGGAAGGCGGAGCCTGGAGGAGCGGGTAAGGCCCCTGGTGGAGGTCCTTAAGGGATGACGGGGGACTTCTTCTTTGGGGTCTTCCTCTTCCTCCTCCTGAGGCTTCTCGCCCTCCTCCATAACCTCCTCCGCTTTCCCACCCTTAGGCCCTGCCCCACGCCCCCCTCCCCCACCGCCTCCCTCCTCGTCCCCGCCCGGAACGAGGCGGAAAACCTCCCGCGCACCCTCCCCGCCCTCCTCCGCCAAGGGGCCCTGGAGGTCCTGGTCCTGGATGACCTCTCGGAAGACGGCACGGGAGGGGTGGCGGAGGCCCTAGGCCGGGGCCACCCGGGCTTCCGCCTCCTTAAGGGCACCCCGCCTCCTCCAGGCTGGACGGGGAAGAACTGGGCCTGCTTCCAGCTCGCCCAGGCGGCCCGGGGGGAGGTGCTGGTCTTTACCGATGCGGACGTCCTTTGGGAGGAGGGGGCTTTAGGGGGGCTTTTGGAGGCCCTAAGGGGGCGGGAGGCCCTTTCCGCCCTTCCCCGGCAGGAGCCCCAAGACCCCCTGGGGGGCGCAGTGGTGGCCTTCGTCATGGGAAGCCTCCTCTCCACCCTCCCCCACCCCCTCCTGGAGGCCCTAAGGGTGGCGAACGGCCAGGTCCTCGCCTTCTCAAGGGAGGCCTACTTCCGCCTTAGGGGGCACGAGGCGGTGCGGGGCGAGGTCCTGGAGGACGTGGCCTTGGCCAGACGGGCGGCTTCTTACGGGCTTTTCCTGGGAACGGGGCTCTTCGCCACCCGCATGTATCGGGGGTACCGGGAGGCGGTGGAGGGGTTTGCCAAGAACTTCCTCCCCATCCACCTGAAAAACCCCTGGGTCCTCCTGGGCTCGGCCGTCTACCACCTGGCCCTCTATACCCTCCCCTGGCTCTTCGGACGGCCCGAGCTAGGGGTGCTGGGGGTGCTGGAACGGCTCCTGGTGCAAAGGGCCCTAAAGGGGCCCCTCTGGCCCGCCCTCCTCACCCCCCTCCTGCCCCTTCTCCTCCTCCCCATCTACCTGAAGGCCCTCCTCCCGGGCCGGCGCTGGAAGGGGCGGCCGGTATACTGACCCCGGAACCTTATGGTGACCGTGATCGCCAACAAGAAGCCCCCAAGAGGCCTCCGCCCAAGACTCAGGCGGGCCCTAAAGAAGCTCATGGAGGAGCTTGGGGTGGGGGACAAGGGGGTGACGGTGATCCTCTCTGGGGATCGGCGTCTAAGGGCCCTGAAGCGCCGGTGGTGGGGGGAGGACGAGGCCACGGACGTCCTCTCCTTCCCCCACTACGAGCCCGGGGACCCCTTCGTCCCCCCCCACCTCGGGGACATCTGGATCAGCCTGGACACCGCAAGGAGGCAGGCCGAGGCCCGGGGAGTGGGCCTCGAGGAGGAGGTCCTGGTGCTGGCCGCCCATGGCCTTTGGCACCTCCTCGGCCATGACCACCAGAAGGAGGAGGATTGGGCCGGGTTCCGCCGCGTCCAAGAGAGGATCCTAGACCTCTAAAGGGGGTGGTGCGCTCCTTCGGCTACGCCCTGGAGGGGCTCCGCTACGCCTGGCGGGTGCAGCGGAACTTCCGCATCGAGGCCTACCTGGGCCTTTTCGCCCTCCTCCTCGCCCTGTGGCTTGGGGTGAACCCCTTGCCCGTCCTCCTCTTCGCCGCCTTGGTGCTCGCCCTAGAGCTCATGAACACCGCCCTGGAGGCCCTCACAGACCTCGTAAGCCCCGTCCACCACCCCCTGGCCAAGGCCGCAAAGGACGCGGCCGCGGCCGCGGTGCTCCTGGCGAGCCTCCTTGCCCTCCTGACAGGGCTTTACCTCTTCCTACCCCCCCTCCTTCGGCGGCTTGGGCTAAGCTAGGGGCATGGACTACGAAGAGCGGGAGTTGATCCTGGAGCTCTTTCCAGGCACCTCCCCCGACCTCCTCCCCCTAGGGGAGATCCTCTACTACCGGGACGGGGAAGGGCGGGTCCACATCCTGGAAAAGGGCCCCCCCGAGCTCCACCTCACCCTGGAGCCCCTGGGCGTCCCTTCCTCCCCTCAGGTGTGCGAGGCCTGCCGCCGCCACCTTTCGGGAAGCGCCTTGGCCTTCTTCCGCCATCCGGTGGGGGGGCGATGGGAGCACGTCCGCTACCTCATCCTCTGCCAGGACACCCCTTCCTGCGCGGAACACGCCCGGCCCGAACGTTTGAGGGAAATCCTCCTTCGGGGTATACTCACCTGAGAACAGGGCCTTTGGGCCAAAGGGGGTCGGCTGAAGCCGGCCTCCATGACTTACGAGGTGCACCATGGCGCGCGAGGTTAAGCTCACCAAGGCCGGCTACGAGAGGCTCATGCAGCAGCTTTTACAAGAGCGGGAACGCCTGCAGGAGGCCACCCGCATCCTGCAAGAGCTCATGGAATCCTCCGACGACTACGATGACTCGGGGCTGGAGGCGGCCAAGCAGGAGAAGGCCCGCATCGAGGCCCGCATAGACAGCCTCGAGGACATCCTCTCCCGGGCGGTGATCCTGGAGGGGACGGGCGGGGAGACCATCGGCCTAGGCTCGGTGGTGGTCCTGGAAGACCCCTTGAGCGGGGAGAGGCTGGAGGTGCAGGTGGTCTCCCCCGCGGAGGCCAGCGTCCTGGAAACCCCCATGAAGATCTCCGATGCCTCCCCCATGGGCCGGGCCCTCCTGGGCCACCGGGTGGGGGACGTGCTCACCCTGGAAACCCCCAAGGGCAAGCGGGAGTTTAGGGTGGTGGACATCCGCGCATGAACGAGCAGACGCGCCAGCGCCTTCTCAACCTCGAGGCCCTGGTGGAGGCGGGCTTTGAGCCCTACCCCTACCGCTTCCCCAAGACCCACAAGGCCCTGGAGATCCTGGAGGGCAAAAAGGGCGCCCCCCCCGGAACGGAGTGGCCGGAGGAGGTGGTCTTGGCCGGGCGGATCATGGCCCTGAGACGGATGGGCAAGGTCACCTTCGCCCACCTCCAAGACGGATCCGGCCGCATCCAGCTCTACTTCGCCAAGGACACCACCCCCCGCTACGAGCTATTGAAGAAGCTGGACGTGGGGGACCTCCTGGGGGTAAGGGGCACGGTCTTCACCACCAAGACCGGGGAGGTCACCCTAAAGGTCCTCGCCTGGACCCCCCTGGTGAAAAGCCTCCACCCCCTGCCGGACAAGTGGCACGGCCTCAAGGACAAGGAGGCCCGCTACCGGAGGCGCTACCTGGACCTCATCATGAACCCCGAGGTCAAGGAAGTCTTCCGGAAGCGCTCGGAGATGGTCCGGTACATCCGGCGCTTTTTTGAGGAAAAGGGGTTCTTGGAGGTGGAAACCCCCATCCTCCAGGCCACCACGGGGGGAGCCGAGGCCCGGCCCTTCAAGACCTACCACAACGCCCTGGACCACGAGTTCTTCCTGCGCATCTCCTTGGAGCTTTACCTTAAGCGCCTTTTGGTGGGGGGATACGAAAAGGTCTTTGAGATCGGGCGCAACTTCCGCAACGAGGGGATTGACCACAACCACAACCCCGAGTTCACCATGCTGGAGGCCTACTGGGCCTACGCGGACTACCTGGACATGCTGGCCCTGGTGGAGGAGCTCCTTTCCGGGCTGGCCCTGGCCCTCCATGGGAGCCATGAGGTGCCCTACGGGGGAAGGATCCTGAGCTTCAAACCCCCCTTCCGGCGCATCTCCTTCGTGGAAAGCCTCAAGGAAGCGGCGGGCCTCCCCTTCGACCCCCTGGATCTGGAAAGGCTTCGCCTCTGGGCGGACGCCCACCACCCGGAGCTTGCCCAGGTGCCGGCCTACAAGCTCCTGGACAAGCTCTTTGGGATCTACGTGGAGCCCCACCTCCAGGACCCCACCTTCGTCATGGACTTCCCCCTGGCCATCAGCCCCCTGGCCAAGCGCCACCGGGAAAAGCCCGGGCTCACGGAGCGCTGGGACCTCTACGTGGGGGGGATGGAGATCGCCCCCTGCTACTCCGAGCTCAACGACCCCCTGGACCAGCGCGAGCGCTTTTTGGAGCAGGCAAGAAGGCGTAAGGAGGGCGACGAGGAAGCCCCGGAGCCCGACGAGGACTTCCTCCTGGCCCTGGAGTACGGCATGCCCCCCGCCGCGGGCCTGGGCCTTGGCATTGACCGCCTGGCCATGATCTTCACCGACCAGCCCTCCCTGCGGGACGTCCTGCTCTTCCCCCTCCTGAAGCCCAGGAAGGAAGAGGAAGACCAGGAAGAGGAGTAGGGACGGGATGGGAAGGCGCCTGGCCACCTTAAGCCTCCTGGTGGCCCTCCTGGTCCTTGGGCTTAAGCTCCTGGCCTACCGCCTCACGGGCTCGGTGGCCCTCCTCTCCGATGCCCTGGAGTCCACGGTGAACGTGGCCGCGGCCCTTCTGGCCCTCACCGCCATCCGCATCGCGGAAAAGCCCCCAGACCACAACCACCCCTTCGGCCACACCAAGGCCGAGTACTTCTCCGCGGTGGCCGAGGGGGTGCTGGTGGTCCTGGCCGCCTTTCTCACCGCCAAGGAGGCCCTGCCCCGCCTCCTTCAGCCCGTGCCCCTCCTGGGCCTAGGGCCGGGGATGGGCTTAAACCTCTTGGCCACGGGGCTCAACGGGGGGCTCGCCCTCCTCCTCATCCGAAAGGGGAGGGCCCTCCGCTCCCCCGCCCTGGTGGCTGACGGCTACCATATCCTCTCCGATGTCCTCACCTCCTTGGGGGTCCTCCTGGGCGTGGGCCTGGCCTGGGCCACGGGGCGGTGGTGGTTGGACCCCCTTTTGGCCCTCCTGGTGGCGGGGCACATCCTCCTCATGGGCCTTCGCCTGGTGCGCGAGTCCCTCGGGGGGCTTATGGACGAAGGGCTGGGACCAGAGGAGCTCGAGCACATCCGGGAGGTGCTTAAAGCCCACCTGGCCCAGGGGGCCCTGGAGGTCCATGACCTCAAGACCCGCCGGGCGGGCCCCCGCTCCTTTTTGGAGTTCCACCTGGTGGTGCCGGGGAGGATGTCCGTGGAGGAAGCCCACCGGCTCTGTGACCGGCTGGAGGAGGCCCTGAAGCAGGCGGTGCCGGGCCTGGTGGTTACCATCCACGTGGAGCCGGAAAGCGAGCGTCAGGGGCGGGTGCCATAACGTCCTACTCCCTCCCCGCAAAAAAGCGTATAATCGGGGGCAAAGGGAGGGCCCATGCGCAAAAAACACGATTGGCTCAGGGAGACCTACCGGAAGAGCCTGGAAAAGATGCCCGAGAGGCCCGTGGCCCACCGCACCCTCTCGGAGATCGCCCCCGAGCCCCTTTACACCCCGGAGGACATCGGGGTCCTGGACCCGGAGTACGAGGAGAAGCGGGGTTTCCCCGGGGAGTACCCCTACACCAGGGGGGTCTACGGCTCCATGTACCGGTCCAAGCTCTGGACCATGCGCATGTTCGCGGGCTTCGGCACCGCGGAGCAGACCAACGAGCGGTTCAAAAAGCTCCTCAAGGCGGGGCAGACGGGGCTTTCCGTGGCCTTTGACCTCCCTACCCTCATGGGCTACGATTCCGACCACCCCCTTTCCAAGGGGGAGGTGGGGAAGTGTGGGGTGGCGGTGTCCAGCCTGGCGGACATGGAGATCCTCTTTGAGGGGATCAACCTCGAGGAGGTCACCACCTCCATGACCATCAACTCCCCGGCCAACGCCATCTGGGCCATGTACCTGGCGGTGGCCAAGAAAAAGGGCTACGACTGGAAGAAGCTCGGGGGAACCATCCAAAACGACATCCTCAAGGAGTTCATCGCCCAAAAAGAGTTCATCTTCCCCCCGGAGCCCAGCGTGAAGCTGGTGATCGACACCTTTGAATGGGGGCCCAAGAACGTCCCCAAGTGGAACTTCATCTCCGTCTCCGGCTACCACATCCGGGAAGCGGGCTCCACCGCGGTCCAGGAGTTGGCCTGGACCCTGGCCGATGGGTTTGAGTATGTGGAGGCCGCGCTGAAGCGGGGCCTGGACATAGACGAGTTTGCTCCCCGGATCAGCTTCTTCTTTGACGTGCACAACGATTTCTTTGAGGAGATCGCCAAGTTCCGCGCGGCAAGGCGCATCTGGGCCAAGGAGATGCGCCACCGCTACGGGGCCAAGCGTCCGGAAAGCTGGATGCTCCGCACCCACGCCCAGACCGCCGGGGTCTCCCTCACCGCCCAGCAACCCCTGAACAACATCGCCCGGGTGGCCATCCAGGCCCTGGCCGCGGTCCTCGGGGGCACCAACAGCTTGCACACCGACGCCTACGATGAGGCCCTGGCCCTCCCCACGGAGGAGTCGGCCACCATCGCCCTGAGGACCCAGCAGATCATCGCCTACGAGACTGGGGTCACCCACACCATAGACCCCTTGGCGGGGAGCTACTACGTGGAGTGGCTCACGGACGAGATGGAGCGCCAGGCCATGGCCATCATCGAGGAGATCCGGCGCATGAGCGGGGTGGTGCGGGCCATCGAGGAGGGCTACTTCCTGAGGGAGCTCGCCGAAGCCAGCTACCGCTACCAGCAGGAGGTGGAGCGGAAGGAAAGGATCATCGTGGGGGTGAACGCCTTCACCGACGAGATCCCCCTGAAGGTCCCCATCCAGCTGGTGGACCCCGAGGTGGAGAGGGTGCAGGCGGAGCGCCTGGCCCGAGTGCGGCGGGAGCGCGACCCCAAGCGGGCGGAGGAGGCCCTAAAGGCCCTCAGGCAGGCCGCGGTGGAGGGGCAGAACACCATGCCCTACTTCGTGGAGTGCGCCCTGGCCTACTGCACACTGGGGGAGATGATGGACGTCCTGCGGGAGGTTTACGGCACCTACCAGGAGCCCGCTTACGTATGACCGACCTCACCCCTTACCTCCAGGCCCCCTTCGTGCGCCACCTGGGCCTGGAACTCCTCGCTAGCCGGGAAGGGTTTTGCGAAACGGCCCTCCGTGTGGAAGAGGCGCACCGCCAGCAGGACGGCTTCGTTCACGCCGGGGTCCAGGCCACCCTGGCCGACCACACCGCGGGCATGGCCGCGGCCACCCACCTGGGGGAAGGGGAAAGGGTCCTGACGGTGGAGTTCAAGCTGAACCTCCTCCGGCCGGCCCGGGGGGAACGCCTCTTCTGCCGGGCCGAGGTCTTAAGGCGTGGGCGGAACCTGAGCGTGGTGGAGGCCGCAGTGTACGATGGGGAAACGCTGGTGGCCAAGGGGCTTTTCACCCTGGCCATCGTCCCTAAAGGGAGGTGACATGGATCGGCGCATACGGGTGCTCATCGCCAAACCGGGCCTGGACGGCCATGACCGAGGGGCCAAGGTGGTGGCCCGGGCCCTGAGGGATGCGGGGATGGAGGTCATCTACACGGGGCTCCGCCAAACCCCGGAGATGATCGTTTCCGCGGCCATCCAGGAGGACGTGGACGCCATTGGGCTTTCCATCCTGTCCGGGGCTCACATGCACTACTTCCGGGAGGTGAGAAGGCTTCTGGAGGAGCAGGGAGCCTCGGACATCCTCCTTTTCGGCGGGGGGATCATCCCCGATGAGGACGTGCCCAAGCTGAAGGCCTTGGGGGTGGCCGCGGTCTTCGGCCCTGGCACCAGCACCCAGGAGATCGTGGACTTCCTCAAGGCCAAGGTGCCCGAGCGCTGGAGGGCCCAGGGGCTTTCATGAAAGCGGTCCAGCTCTACTACCCCCCGGAGTGGGCACACTGCTACGGCTGCGGCTACCTGAACGCCCAAGGGCTCCACATAAAGACCCACTGGCACCCAGAGCGCGGGGAGAGCGAGACCCGCTTCACCCCTAAGCCCCACCACACCGCCATCCCCGGCTTCGTCTATGGGGGGCTTCTCGCCTCCCTGGTGGACTGCCACTCCACGGCCACCGCCGCCGCGGCCAAGGCCCAGGCGGAGGGGGTGAGCCTCGAGGCCCACCCCTTGCGCTTCGTCACCGCAAGCCTCAGGGTGGACTACCTGAAGCCCACCCCCCTGGGCCCGGAACTGGTCCTTTTGGGCCGGGCGCGGGAGGTCAGGGGGAAGAAAGTGGTGGTAGAAACGGAACTCTTTGCGGAAGGGGTTCTCACGGTCCGCGGGGAGGCGGTTCTCGTTCAGATCGGAGAGGGTTTCGGCCGTTCAGAATCCGCTCCAGGTGGCGGATAACCTCCTCCACCCTGGGGGCCTGGGGAGAGCCCATGAGGGTGAGGTCCAGCCAGGCCTCCTCCAGGGTGCGTTTGACCTCCTCCAGGATGGGACCAGGAAAGGCCCTATTCAGGGCGATCTCCCGCTTTTCCCAGTAAAGGATCCGCTTCTCCTCTTCAAGCTGCCGGAGGCGGAAGCGAAGGTTCACCAGCTCCGCTTCCAGCTCGGCGATGCGCTTCCTAAACGGGGCCTCCTGGAGACGGCGGCCCTCCTGTTCCAGGCGGATCCGGCGCTCTAGCTCATCGTCCCAGTGGAGCATGGCCCCAGCCTAAAAGGGGCGGATGGGGGAAAGGGGGGGTTTTGCACATGAGAAACCTTAGAACCTGAAGAAAGCGGGCACAAACCCGTACCCCTCCCCCAAGGGGCGGAGGTAACCCAGGGCCGGCCAGGGGAAGTGATAGGCGGTGAGAAGGCTCTTTTCCTCTGCCACCCTGCGGAAAAGCCGGGCCCGGGTGGCCACCACCTGGGCCTTGTCCATGTCAAAGCCCAGGTAGGCCTGAGGAAAGCGGAGGGAAAGGAGGTAGTGCCCCGCAGCGTCCCCGAAGATGAAGAGCTTCTTGCCCTCCGAGAGGACCTCGAGGCTCATGTGCCCGGGGGTGTGCCCGAAGGAGGCCACGGCCACCACCCCAGGGAGGATCTCCTCCCCATCCTCCACGGGGCGGATGCGTTCCCTTAAGGGGAAAAGGGCCCGCTCCACCGCGGGGGTGGGGTTGTTCAGCCAGTAGTCCAGGTCCACCCGGCCCATGAGGTGGAGGGCGTTGGGAAAGGCCGGCCGGCCCTGGCCGTCCACCAGGCCGCCGATGTGGTCGGGGTGGCCATGGGTGAGGAAGACGTGGGTGATCTCCCCAGGGGCGTAGCCCGCCAGGGCCAGGTGCTCAAGAAGCCTTCCCCCCTGGCCCCGCCCCGCATCCACCAGGAGGCGGGCGTTCCCCG
Source organism: Thermus sp. (assembly GCF_037444525.1). Lineage (GTDB taxonomy): Bacteria > Deinococcota > Deinococci > Deinococcales > Thermaceae > Thermus. The sequence continues at coordinate 26,583 of NZ_JBBIMD010000026.1, forward strand.
TGTCCACCAGGACCGGGTTGAAGTTGTTGGGGGTAGCCTCTGGATCCAGGAAGTTTTCCAAAAGGACCCGGCGGAAGGCCTCCTGGAGCTCGGGGTTCGCCCCCCAGTTGGGGAGGAGGGACCCCGGGGCCGACTGGCCGTCGGAGAGGATGGTCACCGTGTAGCGGCCCAGGGGGAAGCGGTAGAAGCCGCCCCCATTGACCCCCTTGGGGCTTGAGGCCTGGCCCAAGCCCCCGCCTAGACCCGCCACGGCCAACAGGCCCACCCCCTTGATCAAGGCCCTCCTCTCCATCCCTTTCACCTCCTTTTCGGGGGAGGTTAAGGCAAAGGCCCTGCCCCTTCCGTAACCCCAGCCACCTTGAAGGCCAGGTAGCGCTCCAGGAGGAAGAGGAGGAGGGCCAAGACCAGGAGGTAGGGCCTTAGGGGGAAGGCGGCCTGGGGGGTGCGGGGGGGCACCTCCCCCTCAAAGAACCGCCCCCCACTCCCCTCGGCCATGGCCTTGAGGACCGCCCGCCCATCCCTCGGGGTCCACTCCCCGGGAAGGGGGAGGGCCAAGGGGATGCGCCGCGCCCCGTCCAGGAGCACCCCTTCCCCCCGCACCACCCCCTCAAACCGCCCGGGGCCGGTGGGCACCATGGGAACCTCCTCCCCCCCCACCAGGAGGCGCGGGGCCTCGAGGGCCCCCAGGGCCACCGCCCGTATCCCCTCCTCTTCCGGGTAGGCGTAGAGGGCGAGGGCCTTCCTTCCCCCCAGGAGGTGGCGGGCAAGGCCCCCTAGGAAGGGGGCCAGGGCCTCCCAGTCCCCCCACGAAAGGGCGAGGTCCGTGGCCAGGGCCGCCACCCGGCCCGCCCCCCGCTCCCCTAGGGCCAAGACCGCCCGCTCGCCGCTAGAGAGGAGGACCTCCGCCCAGGGCTCGGCCCGGGCGGGGAGGAGGAAGGAAAGGGGGGGAAAGCGAAAGCCCTCCGTGAGGGGGTGGGGCCTGGCCTCCACGGGGAAGCGGCCCCTCAAGCCCTCCCCTTGGAAGACCTCCTGCCCCTCCCTTAGGAAAAGCCTCGGGAGCTCCTCGGGGCGGGCGGCGAAGTAGAAACGCCCCCCGCCCGCCCGGGCGAGCTCCTCCAGGAAGCCCCGGTCCGCATCCTCCCCCAGGGCCAGGGCGCTTACCTCGAGGCCAGAAGCGCGGGCCAGCTCCAGGATGGGCTCCTTGGCATCGGCAATGAGGCCGTCGGTGAGGACCAAAACCCCCTTCCGCGCCACGGGCACCCCCTCCAAGAGGCGCACCGCCTCCCGGAAGGCGGGGCCCAGCACCGTCCCACCCCCCGCCCGCACGGAAAGGAGGAGGCTTTCCGCCTCCTTTTTGCCCTGCTCCGTCATGGGCCTTGGGGGAAAGAGAACCCTAGGGGAGGAGCTGAAGAGGACCACCCCCACCCAGTCCTCAGAAGCGGCGCTCCTCACGAGCTCCACCGCTCCGGAAAGGGCCAGGGCGAGCTTCTCCCCCTCCATGCTCCCCGAGACGTCCAGGACCAGGACCAAGGCCGCCCCCTTCCGGCCTAGGGGCCTTAGGGGGAAGTCCTCAGGCAGGGCCCGGTCCCACCCCCCCAGGAAAAGCCCCTTGGGGGTGGCGGTGAAGAGGAGGCCACCCCCCTGGCGGAGAAAGTCCCTTAGGGCCTCGGGGGCGCCCTCGGGGAGGTCCAAAACCCCCACCCCGAGGGCCACCAGGTCCGCCTCCAGGGGCAGGCGGAAAGGCCCCCGGTCCACCTGGAAGCCTTGGACCTCCAGGATCCTGGCCAGGGCCTCGTCCCCCAGGACCAGGGCCCGCCCCCGGTCCAGGGGGGCCACCTCGAGGCGGGCCTCGCTCCTCCCCCACGCCCCCTCCGCCACCGCCCGCACCTCGGCCCTTTCCGTGAGGGGAAAAGCGTAGGTGAGGGCCCTTGTGCCCTCCACCCTCAGGCGCCGCTCCAAGACCCCGGCAGGGCCCTCCACCCGCACCCGGGCCTCGGCCGCCACCGGGGCCTCCAGGACCACCCGCACCCCCACGGTCTCCCCGTAAAGGGGGTAGGGGGGCGGGAGAAGGCGGACCGCCACCCAGGGCCTAGGGGGCACATAGACCGCGTCCAGGGGGAAGGGAGCAGGAAGGGGGGGAAAAAGCCCGTCGGAGACCAGGACCACCCGGTCGGGCCTGAGCTTCAAGGCCTCCTGAAAGGCCCGCCTCAGGTCCGTCCCCTCCCCCAGGTCCAGCCGCCGGGCGGTGGGGGCGGGAAGCCGGGCCACCCCTTCCGCAAAGGCCAGGTAGACCCCCTCCCGGGGGAGCCGTGGGGCCAGAGCGAAGACCCCTTCCCGGGCCGAGGGGGAGAAGTCCAGGAGGTAGGCCACCCGCCCCGGGCGGGAGAGCTTCGGGTCTAGGAGGGCGAGGAGGAGGAGAAGGAGGACCCCAAGCCGGAGGAGGAGGGGCATGCCCCCATGCTATAGGGCCATGCCGCCGGGCATCTGTGGAGTACTTCAGTCCATCCAGTGGCCGAGCTTTTCCTTTTTGGCCTGGAGGTAGCGCTCGTTGTGGGGGTTATCCCCGGCCCTTAGGGGCACGCGCTCCACGATCTCAATGCCAAAGCCGGACAGGGCCTTCACCTTGCGGGGGTTATTGGTGAGGAGGCGCATCTTCCGCACCCCCAGGTCGTAGAGGATCTGCGCCCCCACCCCGTAGTCCCTGAGGTCCGGGGGGAAGCCCAGGGCCAGGTTGGCCTCCACCGTGTCCAGCCCCTGGTCCTGGAGGTGGTAGGCCCGGATCTTGTTGACGAGGCCAATTCCCCGCCCCTCCTGCCTCAGGTAGACCAGAGCCCCCTTGCCCTCCTTTGCGATCCGCTCCAAGGCCAGGTCCCGTTGGAAGCCGCAGTCGCACCTTAAGGAGTGGAGGGCGTCCCCCGTGAGGCACTCGGAGTGCATGCGCACCAGGATGGGTTCTTCCGGCCCCCAAGACCCCATGACCAAAGCCGCGTGCTCCTCCCCCGTGAGGGTGTCCCGGTAACCCAGGATGCGG
>NZ_JBBIMD010000027.1:0-27116 GCF_037444525.1 Thermus sp.
TCCACGCCCCCCATCCTACGACCTAAGTGCCCCCGAAGCTTTCCTAGGCGGGGACCCCAGAAAAAGGGCCCGACAGGCCTTTCCCCCAAGTCCCATGGGGATTTTTCTATGCCCGGGCGCTTAGCGCCTTGGGGTACGGCCCGCTCCCTCCAGGACAAGGGGAAAACCCCGTTGGACCCAAGGCCCCAGGTCTAAGGAAGGTCTGTACCCGGACAGGCGTCCAAGCCCACCCGAACCTCGGAAAGCCCCGGCCTGGAAAGGACCATCCGGCAAAGCGTACCGGTGCAGGCGTCCTTCGTGGGAGCCTGGTAACGGCCCCCAGGCCACTCCGCCTACACCTGGGAAGCCTCCCCCGCATAGGTCAAGACCACCTCCGCCCCCGAACGGCCACCCGAGCCCGGCAGGGGGAGGCCTCCTCCCCCTTTGGGGCAAGGGGGGATGGGCCAGAGGGACCTTGGGGGGATCTGGGGGACCGGAAGGCGAAGTAAAAGGCGATCCCCCTTAAGGCCAGAAGGCCGATGAGGGTGTTTCGGGTCATGGGGCTCTCCCGGTACCCCGCCTTCGGGCACCCCCAAGGCGGGGCTCACCGTCAGGCTGTAAAGGCAATCCCCGCCTTGCTACCAAGGCGGGGAGTTTTGCCTTGGAGCCGGTGGCCGGATTTGAACCGGCGGCCTACCGCTTACGAGGCGGTTGCTCTACCGCTGAGCTACACCGGCCCGCCCTTAGGAGTGTAAACCAGGCCGCCCCTTTGTGCAACCGGCCCCCCACGGGCCCAGGCCTTAGGGGTATGCTAAGGCTTGTGAAGTTCTGGGTGGAGGACCTGGGCCTCGTGCCCTACCAGGAAGCCTGGGCTTACCAAAAGGAGGTCCACCGGGAGGTGAAGGAGGGGCGCCGCCCCCCCACTCTCCTCCTCCTGGAGCACCCCCGGGTGGTCACCCTGGGGCGGAAGGCCACGGGGGAGAACCTCCTTTTCCCGGAAAGCTGGTACCGGGAAAACGGCTTTGAGCTCTACTGGGTGGAGCGGGGCGGGGACGTGACCTACCACGGCCCTGGGCAACTGGTGGGCTACCCCATCTTCTCCGTGGGGCGGGAGGTGCGGCGCTTCCTGCGCCAAATCGAGGAGGCCATCGTAAAGGTGGCCGCATCCTACGGCCTTTCCGCCTACCCCACCCCGGGGTACGCGGGGGTCTGGGTGGGGGAGGACAAGCTCTGCGCCATCGGGGTGGCGGTGAAGGAGGGGGTGAGCTTCCACGGTTTCGCCCTCAACGTGAACACCGATCTGAACGATTTCAGCGTCATCATCCCCTGTGGGCTCAAGGGCAAGGGGGTGACCTCCTTGGAGAAGCTTCTTGGGAAAAAGGTGCCCATGGAGGAGGCCAAGGACCGGGTGGTCCAGGCCTTCGCCCAGGTGTTCGGCTGGGAACCGGAGGTGAGGGGGCGTGCCGCCCAAGTTTGAGACCCTAGAACTCCTAAGCCCAAACGGGGAACGCATTGAGCTCAAGGTGGTGAAGAACGGCCTGGCCCAGGCCCGGCCCGAACCCGTGGACCGAAGGAAGCCCCCCTGGATCAAGGCCCCCCTGCCCGCGGGGGAGCGCTACCAGGCCCTTAGGACCATGGTGGGGGAGCTTAAGCTCCACACCGTCTGCCAAGAGGCCATGTGCCCCAACATCGGGGAGTGCTGGAACCACGGCACCCTCACGGTGATGATCTTGGGGAGCGTCTGCACCCGGGCCTGCAAGTTCTGCGCGGTGGACACGGGGAACCCCAAGGGGTGGCTGGACCTGGAGGAGCCCTTAAGGGTGGCCGAGGCCATCGCCCGGCTCGGGGTGAACTACGTGGTCCTCACCAGCGTGGACCGGGACGACCTCGAGGACGGAGGCGCGGGCCACTTCGCCAAGACCATCCGGGCCATCAAGGAAAGGGCCCCCGGGGTCCTGGTGGAAGCCTTGACCCCGGACTTCCAGGGGGACCTAAGGGCGGTGGAGACCGTGCTGGACGCGGGGCCTGAGGTTTACGCCCAGAACCTGGAGACCGTGCGCCGCCTCACCCGCAAGGTGCGGGACCCCCGGGCGGGCTACGAGCAGTCCCTAAGGGTCCTGGCCCACGCCAAGCGTTACCGCCCCGGGGTCCTCACCAAAAGCAGCCTCCTCCTGGGCCTGGGGGAAAGGGACGAGGAGATCCTGGAGGCCATGAAGGACCTGCGGGCCGCGGGGGTGGACATCCTCACCTTGGGGCAGTACCTGAGGCCCACCCCCGCCCACCTTCCCGTGGAGCGGTACGTGACCCCGGAGGAGTTCAAGCGGTACGAGGCCTGGGGGTACGGGCTCGGCTTCCGCGAGGTCTTCGCCGGGCCCTTGGTGCGGAGCTCCTACCGGGCGGACCGGGTCTTCCTGGAGGCCAGGGCGCGGTGAGGCTTTTCCTCCTGGACCTCTTCGCCCTCCTCCTCTTCGCCGGGGTGGGGCTACTCGCCCACGGGAGGCCCATAGACCTTCCCGGCCTCACCCGGAACCTCCTCCCGGTCCTTTTCGTCTGGCTCCTCCTCGCCCCCTTCCTCGGCACCTACCGGCGGCCCTCTTGGTGGAACCTCCTCCTCGCTTGGCTCCTCGCCTTCCCTGCGGGGCTATGGCTTAGGGAGATGGCCTTAGGGGGGAGCTTTGGCCCCGGGTTTTTCGTCTTCCTGGGGGTGGCCATGGGCTTCAGCCTCCTCTTCCTCCTCCTCCTTCGGGGCCTGGCCAAGGCCCTCAGGCTGTGGTAAAACCCCCTTATGGACAAGGTGGCCTTCCTCGGTCTTGGGGCCATGGGCTACCCCATGGCGGCCCATCTGGCCCGGCGCTTCCCCACCCTGGTCTGGAACCGCACCTTTGAGAAGGCCTTAAGGCACCAGGCGGAGTTCGGCTCCAAGGCCGTCCCCCTGGAGGAGGTGGCCGAGGCCCGGGTGATCTTCACCTGCCTCCCCACCACCAAGGAGGTGGCGGAGGTGGCGGAAAAGCTCCTTCCCCACCTCCGGCCCGGCACCTTCTTTGTGGACGCCACGAGCGGCGAGCCCGAGGGAAGCCGGAGGCTAGCGGCGCGCCTCTTGGAGCAGGGCGTGGTCTACCTGGACGCCCCCGTCTCCGGGGGGACGGTGGGGGCGGAGCGGGGCACCCTCACGGTGATGATGGGGGGGCCGGAGGAGGCGGTGGAGGCGGTGCGGCCCTACCTGGCCTACGCGGGGAAGGTGGTCCACGTGGGCCCTGTGGGGGCGGGGCATGCGGTGAAGGCCATCAACAACGCCCTCCTGGCGGTGAACCTCTGGGCGGCGGGGGAGGGATTGGTGGCACTTGTCAAGCAGGGGGTTTCTGCGGAGAGGGCCCTGGAGGTCATCAACGCCTCCTCGGGGCGTTCCAACGCCACGGAGAACCTCATCCCGGAAAGGGTCCTGACCCGTGCCTTCCCCAAGACCTTCGCCCTGGGCCTTTTGGTGAAGGACCTGGGCATCGCCATGGGGGTCCTGGATGGGGAGAAGGCCCCAAGCCCCCTCCTCCGCCTCGCCCGGGAGCTTTACGAGATGGCCAAGCGGGACCTGGGGGGCGAGGCGGACCACGTGGAGGCCTTAAAGGTCCTCGAGGCCTGGGCGGGGGCGGAGATCCGCTAAAACCCTAGCGATTCACAATGTGGATGGCCTGCTTGTGGAAGGCCTCCGCCGCCTCCATAAGGGCTTCGGAGAGGGTGGGGTGGGGGTGGACGGTAAGGGCCAGGTCGGTGACCGTGGCCCCCATCTCCAGGGCCAAGGCGGCCTCGGCGATGAGGTCGCTGGCCGCGGGGCCCAGGATGTGCACCCCGAGGAGAAGGTCCTTTTCCTCGTCCCCCACCACCTTAAGGAGGCCCTCCGTCTTCCCCAGGGTGAGGGCCCGGCCGGAGGCGGAAAGGGGGAACTTGCCCACCTTGACCCGGTAACCCGCCCTCCTGGCCTCCTCCTCCGTGAGGCCCACGGAGGCCCACTCGGGATCGGTATAGACCACGCTGGGGATCTGGTAGTCAAAGGCCGCGTTCCGCCCGGCGGCGTTCTCCGCGGCGATGAGGCCCTCCTTCATGGCCTTGTGGGCGAGGAGGGGGGGGCGGGCGGCGTCCCCGATGGCGTAGACCCCAGGCACGCTGGTCTCCAGGCGGTCGTTCACCCGGATAAAGCCCTTGGGATCCCGGGCGATGCCGAAGGCCTCGAGGCCCAAGCCCTCCGTGCGGGGCCTCCGGCCCACGGCCACCAGGATCTTGTCCACCACGATCTCCTCGCCCTCTCCCCCCTCCGCGGGCTCGAGGCGCACGTGGAGGCCATCCCCCTTCTTCTCGTAGCCCACGGCCTTGGTGCTGGTCTTGATGGTGAGGCCCTCCTTCACCAGGGCCCGCCGGAGGAGGCCCGCGGTCTCCCGGTCCTCATGGGGAAGGATCTCCGGCATGTACTCGATGAGGGTCACCTGGCTTCCCAGGCGGTGGTAGATCTGGCCGAGCTCGAGGCCCACCGCCCCGCCTCCGATGACGAGAAGCCTCGAGGGCACCCCTTCCTCCACCCGAAGGGCCCGGGTGGAGTCCCACACGTCCTCCCCAAAGGGAAAGCCGGGAAGGGCAGCGGGCTCGCTCCCCGTGGCCAGGATGAGGTTTTGGGCCTCGTAGCGCTTCCCCTCCACCTCTATGGCCTTGGGGCCCACGAGCCGGGCGAAGCCCTGGACCAGGGCCACCTTGTTCCCCTTAAGGAGGGTCCCCACCCCCCCGGTGAGCTTGCGCACCACGCTGTCCCGCCAGGCCCCAAGGCCTTTTAGGTCCAGCTCCGGCTTGGCCTTTAGGCCAAAGGCCTCCCCTGCCCTAAGGGCGTGCAGGACCTCCGTGGCGTGGAGGAGGGCCTTGGTGGGAATGCACCCCACGTTGAGGCACACCCCCCCCACAGGCCCCGCCTCCACCGCCAACACCCTAAGCCCAAGCTGCGCCCCCCGGATGGCCGCGTGGTACCCTCCGGGGCCGGTGCCGATCACGATCAGGTCGTAGGTCTCCATACCGTTCTCCTAGTCTTCAGGCCTCCAGGAGGAGGAGGTCGGGGTTTTCCAGAAGCCGGATCACCTCCCGGGTGAAGAGGGCCGCCTCGGCCCCGTCCACCAGCCGGTGGTCAAAGGACAGGGAAAGGAGCATGATGTCCCGCACCCCAATGGACCCGTCCTCCAGGACCCAGGGGCGCTTCCTAATGGAGTGGACCCCCAGGATGGCCGCGTCCGGGGTGTGGATGATGGGGAAGCTCATGAGGGCCCCCACGGAGCCGATGTTGGTCACGGTGAAGGTGGAACCCGAGACCTCCTCCGGGCCCAGGCGACCCTCCCGGGCCTTTTCCGAAAGGAGGGCGATCTCCTGGGCGAGCTCCAAAAGGCTCTTCCGGTCCACGTCCCGGACCACGGGCACGAGGAGGCCTCGCTCCGTGGCCACGGCCATGCCCAGGTGGTAGTACTTCTTGTAGACGATCTCCCCCCGCTCCTCGTCCAGGCTGGCGTTTAGCATGGGGTACTTCTTCAGGGCCCGGACCACGGCCTTGAAGATGAAGGGCAGGTAGGTGAGCTTCACCCCTTGGCGCTCGGCCTCCGGCTTAAGCCGCTCCCTAAGGGCCACCAGGGCCGTGAAGTCGGCCTCGTCCACGTTGAGGGTGCGCACGGTGTAGAGGTGGCTTTGCCAAAGCCCCTGGGCGATGCTCCGCCTCACCCCCCTAAGGGGCACCCGCTCCTCCAGGGCCTCGTAGCCCTTCGGGGGAACGTAGCGGGGCGGGGGCGGGAAGAGGGCGGGAGGGGCGGAAGGGGCCTCCTCCTGCGCCGGGGCGGCCGCCTGAACCCTCTTTTCCGCATAGGCCCGCACGTCCTCCACCCGCACCCGGCCCAAAGGCCCCGAGCCCGGGACCTCCTCTATGGGGATGCCGAGCTCCCGGGCCAGCTTACGGGCCGCGGGCACCGCGAGGACCCGGCCCGACCGGGGCTCCGCCTTAGCCCCCTCCTTCTCCAGAAAGGGGTTCTTCACCGCCACCTCCCGGGTGTCGGGCTTGAAGAGGGAGAGGGCCTCCCCCTCGTCCTTGGGGGGCAGGCCGGGCTCCACGATGGAGCGCTCCTCCTCCGCCTGGAGGGGGACCCCAGCCTGGGCCTCGTGGGGCTCGGCGATGAGGGCGATGGGGGCGTGGACCTTCACCACTTCCCCCTCCTTGGCCAGCTTCTTCAGCAAGACCCCCTCGTAGGGGGAGGGTAGCTCCACCGTGACCTTGTCGGTCATGACCTCCACAAAGGGCTGGTCCTTCTTGAGGTAGGCCCCCTCCTCCACCAGCCACTTCACGATCTCGCCCTCCACCACGCTCTCGGCCAGCTCGGGCATCAGGATTTCCTTGGGCATGGGCTTCACCTCTTCTCGTCCGGCAAGGGCCTAGTAGTCCAGGGCCCGCTTGGCCGCGTTCAGGATGCGGGTCACCGTGGGCATATAGAGCTTGTCCTGGGCGTAAGGGTAGGGGGTGTCAAACCCCGCCACCCGAATGGGGGGCGCAAGGAGCATGTCCAGGATGTCCTCGGCGATGGTGGCCGCCACCTCGCTGATGAAGCTGGCGTGGCGGGGGGCGTCGGAGACCAGGACCACCCGCCCGGTCTTGGCCACGGAGGCCATCACCGCCTCGTAGTCCCAGGGCATGAGGCTCCTCAGGTCCAGGACCTCCGCGGAAACCCCCACCCCCTCTAGCTCCTCCGCGGCCTTCAAGACCTCGGGCATCACCGCGCCGTAGCCGATCAAGGTGAGGTCCTTCCCCTCCCGCCTTAAGGCGGCCTTGCCCAGGGGGAGGGTGTAGTCCTCCTCCGGCACCTCCTCCTTCACCGCCCGGTAGAGGCGCTTGGGCTCGAGGAAGACCACCGGATCCTCGTCGCGGATGGCGGCCTTCAGGAGCCCCTTGGCGTCGTAGGGGGTGGAGACGGCCACCACCTTAAGCCCCGCGGTGTGGACGAAGTGGGCCTCGGGGCTTTGGGAGTGGTGGTGCCCCCCCTTGACCCCGCCCCCAGAGGGCATGCGCACCACCAAAGGGGCGGTGAACTGCCCCCCGGAGCGGTAGCGGAGCTTGGCCACCTGGCTCACCAGCTGGTCAAAGCCGGGGAAGATGTAGTCCGCGAACTGGATCTCGGCCACGGGCCTGAGGCCGTGGGCCGCCATGCCCAAAGCGGCCCCCACGATGGCCGCCTCGGAAAGGGGGGTGTCCATGACCCGGTCGGGGCCGTACTTCTGGAGAAGCCCCTCCGTGACCAGGAAGACCCCGCCCCTTTTGCCCACATCCTCCCCCAGGACCACCACCCGGGGGTCCTGGGCCATCTCCTCGTCCAGGGCCCGGTTCAGGGCCTGCACCATGGTCATGAGGGCCATCAGAGCTCCTCCTCCAAAAGGGCCTTCTGCTTGGCCAGGTGCCAGGGCATCTCCGCGAAGACGTCCTCAAACATCCACTCAGGGGGCACCTCCCCGGCCTCCTCCGCCTCCTTCGGGCCCTTCTCCAGCTCCTTCCGGATCTCCTCCTTAAGGTCCTCCTCCCACTCCAAGGTCCAGAGGCCCCGGGCCTCGAGGAAGCGCTGGAAGCGGGGGATGGGGTCTTTGCGCCGCCAAGCCTCCACCTCCTCCTTGGGGCGGTAGCGGCTGTCGTTGTCCGCAGAGGAGTGGGGCCCGTAGCGGTAGACCCGAAGCTCCACCAGGCTGGGCCCCTTGCCAAGCCGGGCGTTTTCCACCGCCTCCTTCACCACGTAGTAGCTGGCGAGGATGTCCATCCCGTCCACCAGGTAGCCGGGGATGCCGAAGGCGTGGGCCTTGTCGGCGATGGTGGGGCTATGGGTCTGGCGGCGGTAGTCCACGCTGATGGCGTAGAAGTTGTTCTCAGCAACGAAGACCGCAGGGGCCCCCTGGACGGCGGCGAAGTTGATACCAGCGTACCAGTCCCCCTCGCTGGTGGCTCCGTCCCCAAAGGTGCAGACCGCCACCTGCCCCGTCCCGAGGAGCTTCATGCTGATGGCCGCCCCCGCGGCCGGGGGGACGTGGGAGGCGATGGGGCTCGCCACGGTGAAGTAGTGGAGGGCCTTGGAGCCGGGGTGCTCGGGCATCTGCCGGCCCCGGTTTGGGTCGGCCTTGGTGGCCAGCATCTGGCCGAAAAGCTCCCGGGGGGGGATGCCTAGGGCCAAGGCCAGGCCGTGGTCGCGGTAGTAGGGGAAGATCCAGTCAAACCCCCGCCTCACCGCGTGGGCGATGGCCACCTGGGCGGCCTCGTGTCCCGCCGCAGGGGCCACAAAGCTGGTCTTGCCCGTGCGGATGAGGATGGTGTAGCGCTCGTCCAGCATGCGGGCGGCCAGCATGTCCCGGTACATGCGGCGGAGGACCGCCTCGTCCAGGTCCAAGGGGAAGTCCCCTAGCCACTCCCCTTTCTCCCCCATGAGCCTTATGGGCTCGGGGGTGAAGGGCTGGAATCGGTGGGTGTCCTTAACCATACGCCCTCCTTCTTGCGGGCGCTTTTGGCGCCCATGGAGCCTGCCCTGGGTAAGGGCCTTGGGCTCTTTCGGGATGGGGGTTGGGTCCCACTTTCCCTTCGCCCCGAGTATACCGCCTCGGGCTTAGCATGGAGGCGTGCGCCTGCGGGTGGTGGCGGTGGGGAAGCCCCGCCTGGCGTACGCCCGGCTGGGGATAGAGGAGTACGCGGGCCGCATCGGGCGGTACGCGCCCCTGGAGCTCCTCTTTGTGCGGGAAGCCGGGGAACTCCTGCCCCGGGCGGAGGGCCACCTCAAGGTGGTCCTGGACGAGAGGGGGAAGCTTGTCACCACGGAGGGGCTTTACCGGCTCTTCCAGGGGTGGGAGGGGAGGAAGGTGGCCTTCCTCGTAGGGGGCGCGGAGGGACACCCCGAGGAGGTCAGGAAGGGAGCGGACCTCCTCCTCGCCCTCTCCCCCCTCACCCTCCAGCACGAGCTGGCCCTTTTGGTCCTCCTGGAGCAGCTTTACCGCCTTCTCACCCTAAGGGCGGGCTACCCTTACCACCGATGACCTACCTGGGGTTCCAAAAGCTGGTGGAAAGGCTTTGGGCGGAGATCCCCGAGGCCTTCAAAGAGGGGCTCCAAGGGGTTCACGTCCTCCCTGAGGCCAAGCCCGAGCCCGGCCTCCCCGGGGTGTGGTGGCTTGGGGAGTACCTGGACCCCGGGCCCCCCAGCGCCCTAGGGGGCTTTGAAGGGCTTGGGCGGCACATCGCCCTCTACTACGGCTCCTTCTTGGCGGTGGCGGACGAGGGGTTTGACTGGGAAGGGGAGGTCTGGGAGACCCTCCTCCACGAGCTCAGGCACCACCTGGAGTCCCTGGCGGGCCGGAGGGACCTGGTGGAGGAGGACCTCAGGCGCCTGGCCGCCTTTCGCCGGGGCGGGCCTCCTGGGGAAGGAGGGCGCTAGCCCCCAAGGGGCGCCGGTCCTTGAAACCCCCGGAAAGGGGGTGGTAGTGGGCCACCTCAGGCTCCCCCTCCTGCCAACAGAGGAAGACCACCTCTCCCCCCACCCGGGCCGGGAAGTCCACGAGGCCCTGGTCCAGGTCCTTTAGGAAAACCCCTAGGGAGGCTAGGTAGCGGGCGTCCGCCTCCAGGGCCCCCAGGAGGAAGCGGGCCTCTTCCTCCAGCCTCCGGCGCTCGAGGCCCCGGGCCTCGGGGAGGCGGGCCTGGAGGTCCTTAAGGTCCCGCTTGGCCTCCCGCATCTGGGCCAGGACCCGCTGGAGCTCGGGGAGAAGGGCGTCGGCCTCTTCCTTGGTGAAGATGCGGGCGAACATCCTGCTCCCAATATAGCATGGAAGTTGGGAAAATGTGAGCGTGGCTTACTCAATGGTGGGCAGGAGGGCCACTTCCCCCGCGGCCACCCGCACCCCCCCCACTACTAGGCTCCCATCGGGGAGGACCTCCTCCGCCACCCCCTCCACGGAGCCCTTGGGGGTCTCCACCCACACCCTCCGGCCCAGGGTGTAGGAGGCCTCCCGGTAGCGGGCGAGGAGGGAAGGGGGGTCTTCCAAGAGGGGAAGGAGGGCCTCCAGGCGGAGGAGGAAGGCCTCCAGAACCGCCCGCCGGGAAAAGGCCCCGTACTGGGCAAGGGCCGCCGCCCCTTCCGGAGCCCAACCCACGTTCACCCCCACGCCGAGGAGGGCGTAGGCCACCTCCTCCCCCTCCACCTTGGCCTCCAGGAGGACCCCGGCCAGTTTGCGGCCATCTGGGGCCAGGAGGTCGTTAGGCCACTTGAGCCCCCCCACCCCCACCGCCTCCCATAGGGCGAGGCCCGCAAGGAGGGGGAGGAGGCCCATGGCGCTTAGGGGAAGGCTTGGCCTTAAGAGGAGGGAGAAGGTGAGGCTATCCCCAAGGCGGCTTTGCCAGGGCCTTCCCCTCCGGCCCCGGCCCCTTTCTTGCACCTCCGCTAAGACCAGGGCCCCTTCCGGTGCCCCCTCCTCCGCCCAGGCCTTGAGGACATCCTGGGTGCTCCCCACCCGGCCCAGGTAGCGGTAGGGGCGGCCAAGCCGCCCCTGGGGGCGGAAGAGGTGGGGCAGGGGGGTGCCGGGGCGGATGCGGTACCCCTTCCGCCCCACCTCCACCGGGTAGCCCTCCCCCTGGAGGCGGCGGGCCTCCTTCTGCACCGCGGCCCGGCTCACCCCAAGCAGGCGGGCCAAGGCCTCGCCGCTTTGGAAGTCCTCTTGCAAAAGGTCCAAAAGGGGCATCAGGCCAGTTCCACCTGGGAAAGGTCCCCAAGGACCAGGCGGTGGGCCCGGGGGAGGCCGTTCCGGCCCCTCACCTGGGCCCCCACCCCCAGGATGCTCTCTTGGAGGCGAAGGGAGGTGTCCTCCAGGACGGCCTGGTCCTCCAGGATGGCGTACTCCACCTCTGCCCGCACCACCCGCGCCCCGGGGCCCAAGGAGGTGAAGGGGCCTATGTAAGCCCCCTCCACCACCGCCCCCTCGCCGATATAGGCCGGGCCGATGATCCGGCTTCCCACCACCCTTGCCCCCCGTTCCACCACCACCCGGCCCGTGAGGTGGCTTTCCTCCACCACCCCGTCCAGCTGGGGGGCAAGCTCCTCTAGGAGCAGGCGGTTGGCGTCCAGGAGGTCCTCGGGGCGGCCCGTGTCCTTCCACCAGCCCTGGACCTCCACCCCCACCAGCCTCCGTCCCCTCTCAATGAGGCCCTGGATGGCGTCGGTGATCTCGTACTCCCCCCGGGCCGAGGGCCGGAGGCTCTGGATGATCTCCAGGATCTCCGGGGTGAAGACGTAGACCCCCGCCACCGCTAGGTCCGAAGGGGGTTCCTGGGGCTTCTCCACCAGGCGGAGGATGCGCTCGCCCTCCAAGACTGCCACCCCGAACTGGCGGGGGTTTTCCACCCGCACCAGGGCGATGACCGCGCCCACGCCTTTGGAGAAGGCCTCCAGGTAAGGGCGGATGCCCCTTTGGAAGAGGTTGTCCCCTAGGTAGAGGACGAAAGGGCTTTGCCCCAGGAAGTCCCGGGCCACCCCCACCGCGTGGGCCAGGCCCTGGGGCTCCTCCTGGAGGATGTAGCGCACGGGGTAGGCCTCGAGGGCGAGCCTCAGGTCCTTCTCCGTCTCCGGGGAGACCACCACCCCAATCTCCTCCACCCCCGCCTGGAGGAGGTTTTCCACCGCGTAGTGGATGATGGGCCGCCCCGCCACCCGGATCACGGGCTTGGGCCGGGTGTGGGTGAGGGGCCGGAGGCGGGTGCCCCGGCCCGCGGCCAGGATGAGACCCTTCATGGGGAAGAGTATACCCGGTAGAATGAGAGGGGGCATGGGGTACACCTTGACCCGGGTGGCCTACGCGTACGACCGCCTGAGGGCCCACCCCCCGGAGGTGGCGGGGCAGATCGCCACGGCCATGGCGAGCGCCCTCCAGACTCGGGGGGAAGAGGTGGTTTTCCTGGAGCTTGGGGTGGGCACGGGGCGCATCGCCCTACCCCTCATCGCCCGGGGGTACCGGTACATCGCCCTGGACCACGACCCCGCCATGCTGGAGGTCTTCCGCCAGAAGGCCGCGGGGGTCATGCGCAAGGTCCAGGTCCTGGAGGCAGACGCGAGGAGGGTGCCCCTGCCGGACGAGAGCGTCCACGCGGTGGTGGTGGTGCACCTTTGGCACCTCCTCCCCGACTGGCCCAGGGCCCTGGCGGAGGCCCTAAGGGTCCTGAAGCCCGGGGGGGTTCTCCTGGAAGGCTGGGACCGGGTGGCCTCGGAGGAGGAGTGGGCCCTGCAGGAACGGTGGCGGGCCTTGGTGGAGGCGGAGGGCTTCCCCGTGGAGCGGGGGCTCCACCAGAGGAGGCTACAGGAGGTGGAAGGGGCCCTAAAGCGCCTCGGCCTTAAGCCCAAGACCCGCCAGGTGGCCTTTTGGCGGGAGGAGAGGACCCCCAGGGAGAGCCTCGAGGCCCTTCAAGAAAGGCTCTATTCCTTCACCCAGAGGGTGCCCCAGGAAGCCCACGAGCGGGCCATGGCCCAGCTTTGGGCCTGGGCCGAGGCCGCCTTCGGCGACCTGGACCGGCCCTTCCCCGTGGAAAAGAGCTTCCACCTAAGGATCACCCGGCTCGGATGAAAACCATCCAGGTAGAAACCCCAAAGGAAGGCTTCGTGAACATCACGAGGAATGTTGAGGAGGCCCTAGGCGGGCACACGGGCCTGGTCTACCTCTTCGCCCCCCACACCACCTGCGGCCTCCTCCTCCAGGAAGGGGCGGACCCCGACGTGGCCCACGACCTCCTAAGGCGCCTGGAGGAGCTGGCCCCCAAGGTTCACCCCAAGGACCGGCACGCCGAGGGGAACACCCACGCCCACCTGAAAAGCCTCCTCACCGGGACGAGCCTCCTCCTCCTCGCCGAGGGGGGAAGGCTTAAGCTTGGGCGCTGGCAGCAGGTCTTCCTGGCGGAGTTTGACGGGCCGAGGAGGCGGGAGGTCTGGGTGAAGCCCCTCTAACCACCCCGCCAAAGCCTCCGCTTTGGCGGGGGCCCCGAGCAAAGGATCCGCTGGGGTGCCTTTTGGGGGCCCCCGTCTGGGGCGGGGTACTTAAACCCAGCTCACCGCCCCAAAGGTGTCCTCCCGCTTGGGGCTTGTGGAGAAGAGGACCACAGGCACCCCGGTGTGCTCCTCAATGAGTTCCAGGTAGGTCTGCAGGCTTTTCGGGAGGTCTTCCCGCCGCCTCACCCCGGAAAGGTCCCCCCAGCCCTCTAGCTCAAGGTAGCGCACCGCCTCCGGCAGGGCCTCCCCGGGGCGGCTCCCATCCAAGTACTCCACGGCCACCTGCACCCTCTCCAACCCGGAGAGGACGTCCAGCTTGGTGAGGGCCAGTCCGTCAAAGCCGTTCACCTCGCAGGCGTACTTCAGGGCCACCAGGTCCAGCCAGCCCACCCGGCGGGGCCGGCCGGTGGTGGTGCCGTACTCCCCCCCCTTCTCCCGGAGGTGGTGGGCCAAGGCTCCCCCGATCTCCGTGGGGAAGGGCCCCTCCCCCACGCGGGTGGTGTAGGCCTTGGCCACCCCGTAGACCTTGGTGATGGCCTTGTGGTTGACCCCCGCCCCCACCAGGATGCCCCCCACCGTGGGGTGGGAGCTGGTCACATAGGGGTAGGTGCCGTAGTTCAGGTCCAGAAGGGTGGCCTGGGCCCCCTCAAAGAGGATCTTTTTCCCTTTGCGCACCGCCTCCCGTAGGAGGGCCCCGGTGTCGGCCACGTAAGGGGCCAGGATTTCCCGCATGCGATGGAGGTCCTCCAGGGCCTTTTCCTCCGAGGTCCAGCCCGCCTCGCGGGTGGAGTTGGGCTTTTCAAAAAGGAGGCGGCGCACCCGTTCCTTCAAAACGCCTTCGTCCAGGAGGTCCCCCGCGCGGATCCCCACCCGCCGGGCCCGGTCGGAGTAGGCGGGGCCGATCCCCCGCCCCGTGGTGCCCACGAAGTTGTGGCGGCTTTCCACATGCTTGTGGTGGGGAAGGACCAGGTGGGCCCGCTCAGAGACCAAGACCTTCGGGCGGAAGCCCTCCTTCTCCAGGGCCAGAAGCTCCTCCTGGAAGCGGAAGGGGTCTATGACCATCCCGTCCCCCAAGACGTTCACCGCGTGGGGGTGGATGACCCCCGAGGGGAGGAGGTTGAGCTTGAACACCCGCCCCTCGGCCACCACGGTGTGGCCCGCGTTGGCCCCCCCTTGGTAGCGCACCACGTAGTCCGCCTCTGGGGCCAGGGCGTCCACCACCTTGCCCTTGCCCTCATCCCCCCACTGCGCCCCGATGATGGCGATCCCCGGCATCCCCTTAAGCTTACGCCGCCCCTTGCAAAAGGGCCACCTCCTCCGGGAGGAGGGCGATGCGCAGGGCCTCGGCGTTCATGCGGGCCTGGGCCTCGTTCTTGGCCCCGGGGATGGGAAGGGCCCCCTTCTCCACGAGGTAGCGGAGGGCGATGGCGGCGGGGCTCGTCCCCTTGGCCTCCGCCAGGGCCTTGAGAACCGGGAGGAGGCGCTCCACCTTCCCGAGAAGAGGGCGGTACTTGGCCCCCCGGTAACCGGGCGGGGGGGCTTTGGGGTCCAGCTTCCCCGTGAGCCAGCCCATGGCCAGGGGGCTATAGGCCATGAGGGCGATGCCCTCCCGGCGAAGCGCCTGAAGGTGAGGCTCCCAGTCTCGCTTGAGGAGGCTATACTCCACCTGCAGGGCCAGGAGGGGCACCCCGTGGCGGTCCAAAACCCCCTTTACCTCCGCAACCTGGGCCAGGGTGGCGTTGCAGACCCCCACTCCCCGGGCCAGGCCCCGCTCGTAGGCCTCGGCCAGGGCCTCGGCCCAGACCCTTAGGGGCACCGGGGGCCAGGGCCAGTGGAGGAGGTAGAGGTCCACCGCCTCCACCCCAAGCCGGCCCAAGCTCCCCTTTAGGGCTTCTAGGAGGCTCCGCCGGCTTAGGCGCCAGGGGTAGGGGAAAAACTTGGTGACCAGGTAGGGCCTGGCGCCCGCCTTGGCCATGAAGCGGCCCAGGAGGCGCTCGGAAAGGCCAAAGCCGTAGAACTCCGCGGTGTCAAAGAGGCGCACCCCGGCCTCGAGGCTAGCCCTAAAAGCCCCCTCCAGCGCCCCTTCCCCGTACCCCCGGCCGTAGCCCCAAAAGAGCCGGTCCCCCCAGGCCCAGGTGCCCACGCCCATGCGGTGGGAAAAGAGGGGGTTCATCCTAGGCGGAAGGGGTTAAAGTCCGTGTCCCGGTCGTAGACGTCCAGGCCCTCGGCGCGCTTCAGGAAGCCCACCACCCCGTAGGTGAGGGGGAGCATGACCACCTCCACCCCCACCTTGAAGGCGTAGTTGGAGAGGAAGACCAAAAGGAGGACCTCCGGGGGGAAAACCCCCAAGAAGGCCACCAGGAGGAAGACCGCCGTGTCCAGCCCCTGGCCCACCAGGGTGGAGAGGAGAGCCCTAAGCCAGAAGTGGCGCCCCTCGGTGCGCACCTTGAGCCGGGCCAGGACGTAAGCGTTGGCGAACTCCCCCATGAAGTAGGCGAGCAGGCTTCCCAGGACGATCCTCGGGGTGAGGCCGAGGAGGAGGCCAAAGGCCTGGGCGAAGCGCCGGCTCTCCTCATCCTGCGGAGCAGGGAGGGTGGCCACCACCTGGAAGGTGAGGGTGGCAAGGAGGAGGGCAAAGAAGCCCATCCAGATGACTCTGCGGCTTCTTCGGTAGCCGTAGACCTCGGTGAGCACGTCCCCAAAGATGTAGGCCAAGGGGAAGAGGAGGGTGCCCCCGTCAAAGGTGAAGGGGCCCAAGACCACCAGCTTGGTGGAGGCCACGTTGGAGACGAGGAGCACCGCGGCGAAGAGGACGGCGATCAGGTCCAGGTACCTCATTCTTCCTCCGGGGAAATGGAGGTGATGAAGGGCAGGTTGCGGTCAAACTGGGCCCGGTCCAGACCGTAGCCGTAGACGTAGGCGTCCTCAATCTCAAAGCCTAGGTAGTGCACGGGCACCTCCACCTGGCGCCGGGCAGGCTTGGAGAGAAGGGCGGCCACCCGGATGGAGGCGGGCTTGCGGGCCTCGAGGTAGGCGAGGAGATAGGAGAGGGTGAGGCCGGTGTCCACGATGTCCTCCACCACGATCACGTCCCGCCCGTGGATGGGGAGGCGGAGGTCTTTCACGAGCTCCACCTCCCCACTGGTCTTGAAGGCGTTGCCGTAGGAGCTGATGGAGATGAAATCCAGGGTAAGGGGCAGGGGGATGGCCCGCACCAGGTCGGCCATGAAGATAAAGGCCCCGTTCAAAACGCAGATTAGATGGGGGGTCTTGCCCTGGTAGTCCCGGGCGATCTCCGCCCCAAGCTCCGCCACCCGCCGCTCTATGGCCTCCTTGCTGATCTGCACCGGTCCGTTCCCGGGAGCAAACATCCCGCCCATACTACCCGAATCCCATTCCCCTAAACGCCCTTGCGGTGAAAGCGCCTTATGGAGCCCCAAAAGCCTGCCAAACCCTCCTTTTCTGGCCCCTGCCTAGGAACGCTTCGGCGGGGTGCTCAACCCCACCCCCGTCTCCAGAGCCCTAAGCTCGGCCTCCGTGAGGAAGCGCCAACGCCCCGGGGGAAGATCCCCCAAGCGGATGGGGCCCACCTGGGTCCTGAGCAGGCGCCGCACGGGGTAGCCCACCGCCTTCAGCATCCGCCGCACCTCCCGCTTGCGGCCCTCGGCCAAGACCAAGACCGCCCCCCCATGGGCCGGGCGGCAGGCGAGGGCTCGGGCCGGGCCATCCTCCAGCTCCACCCCCTCAAGGAGCCTTCGGCAGACCGCCTGGGGCAGGGTACCCCTTTCCGTCCAGACCCGGTAGACCTTCCGCACCCCGTGGCGGGGGTGGGTGAGGCGGAAGGTGAGCTCGCCGTCGTTGGTGAAGATGAGGAGCCCCTCCGAGTCCCGGTCCAGCCGCCCCACAGGGTGGAGGCCGGGGATCCTGGGGAGGAGGTCGTAGACCGTGCGCTCCGCGTGGGGGTCAGAGCGGGTGGTGGTGTAGCCCTTGGGCTTGTGGAGGGCGAGGACCACCCGCCTGGGGAGGGCCACCGGCTTCCCGTCCACCTCCACCCGGTCCTGCGGGTCCACCTCCTGGCCCAGCCGGGCCACCGTCCCGTTCACCCGCACCCGGCCCTGGCGGATGAGATCCTCCGCCTTCCTGCGGCTTCCTATCCCTGCCCGGGCCAGGTAGGCTTGGAGCCTCATGGGAAGCGGGGCGGGCGCTTTTCCTTGAGGGCCTTTAGGCCCTCCTCCACCTCCTCACCGGAGAAGCCCAAAAACTCCAGGGCCAGGGAGACCTCAAACTGGGGCAGGAAGGCCCGAAGCCAGCCGTTTAGGGCGTGCTTGGTGTGGCGGAGGGCCTCCTTGGGGCCCTTCGCAAGCCTCTCCGCCACCTCCAGGGCCTTCTCGTAGACCTCATCGTCCTCCACCGCCAGGGCCACCAGGCCAAGCCGCTCCGCCTCCTCCCCAGTGAGGGGCTCGTTCAGGAAAAGGTGGTACTTGGCCTTGGCCAGGCCCACGAGAAGGGGCCAGAGGAGGACCGCGTGGTCCCCCGCGGCCACCCCAAGGCGCAGATGCCCGTCCAGAAGCCTTGCCCCCTTCCCCACCACGGCGATGTCCGCGGCGAGGGCCAGGGCGAGCCCCGCCCCCACCGCCACCCCCTCCACCGCGGCCACCACCGGGTAAGGAAAGTCCAAGGGCCCTAGGACCAGGTCCCTGGCCTCCCAGAAGACCCTCTGGAGGGCCTCCCTCGAGGCGCGCATCTCCTCAATGAGGGCGAAGGACCCCCCGGCGGAGAAGACCCCGCCCTCCCCCCTAAGGAGGACCGCCCGCAGGCCCTCCACCCCCTCCAGGTCCCTCCACACCCGGGCCAGGGCCCGGTGGGCCTCCGGGGAAAGGGCGTTGAGCTTCTCCCCGCGGAAAGCGATCTCCAAAACCCCAGGCCTAGGCCAGGAAAAGCCCAGGCTCGGGTAGCGAGCCGCCAGGTCCATAGGGCGATCTTACCCCCCTTTCCTTGGGTGATAGAATCCCTAAGGCATGGCCCTTTACGCGGTGGATAAGCCCCTCCACCTCACCTCTCACGACGCCGTGGAGGAGGCGAGGCGGCGCCTGGGCACGAGGCGGGTAGGGCACACGGGCACCCTGGACCCCCTGGCCACGGGCCTCCTCCTTTTGGTCTCCGACGAGAGCACCAAGCTGGTCCCCTTCCTCTCGGGGGAGGAGAAGGAGTACCTGGCCTGGGTCTCCTTCGGGGCCACCACCCCCACCCTGGACGCGGAAGGCCCGGTAAGCGAGGAAGCCCCGGTGCGCTTTGACCGCAAGGACCTCGAGGCCGCCCTCCCCCGCTTCCTGGAGATGAAGGAGCAGACACCCCCCCTCTACTCCGCCATCAAGGTGGGGGGGAAAAGGGCCTACGAGGCCGCCCGGGAAGGCAAGCCCTTGGAGCTTGGGCCGAGGCCGGTGCGCTACCTGGAGGTGGAGCTTCTGGCCTTTGACCCCCTCCCCACCCCCCATCCCATCGCCCCTTCCGCCCAGGGGTGGCGGCTTGCGGAAAAGGGGGGGAGGAAGGTGGCCCTGCCGAGGCCCTTGGGGCCCTACCCCACCGCGGTGGTCCGGCTTGTGGTGGGGCCTGGAACCTACGTGCGGGCCTTCGCCCGGGACCTGGGGGAGATGCTAAAGACCAAGGCCTTCCTCTCGGGGCTAGTGCGCACCCGCATCGGCAAGATCGGCCTGGAGCGGGCGGTGGCCCTTTCCGATCTCACCCCGGACAAGGCCATCCCCGAGCTGGACGTTCTCCCCTTTCCCGTGGTGGAGCTTTCCCACACCGAGGCGCGAAGGGTTTTGGAGGGCATCCCCCTCCCCATCCCTGCCCTGGGCTACGTGACCCTGGTAGACTCCCGCAGGCGGCTTCTCGCCATCGCGGAGGGCGACGGCTTCAAGCTCAAGATCAAACGGGTGTTCGTAAAGGAGGCCTAGCATGGTGATCGGTGTACCCAAGGAGATCAAGACCCTGGAGAACCGGGTGGCCCTGACCCCGGGCGGCGTGGAGAGCCTGGTGCGGCGCGGCCACACCGTCTTGGTGGAGCGGGGCGCGGGGGGGGGCTCGGGCCTATCCGACGCGGAGTACGAGCGGGCCGGGGCCCACCTGGTGAACCGGGACGAGGCCTGGGGCGCGGAGCTGGTGGTGAAGGTGAAAGAACCCCTTCCCGAGGAGTACCGCTTCCTGAGAAGGGGGCTTATCCTCTTCACCTACCTGCACCTGGCCGCGGACGAGGCCCTCACCCGGGCCATGCTGGAAAGCGGGGTCACGGGCATCGCCTACGAAACCGTTCAGCTTCCCGATGGCTCCCTTCCCCTCCTCATCCCCATGAGCGAGGTGGCGGGCCGCATGGCCCCCCAGGTGGGGGCGGAGTTTTTGGAGAAGCCCAAGGGGGGCCGGGGGGTCCTCCTCGGGGGCGTGCCCGGGGTGGCCCCAGCCAGCGTGGTCATCCTGGGGGGTGGCACCGTGGGCACCAACGCCGCCAAGATCGCCCTGGGGATGGGGGCCCAGGTGACCATCCTGGACGTGAACCACAAGCGCCTGCAGTACCTGGACGACATCTTCGGGGGCCGGGTGGTGACCCTCACCGCCACGGAGGCCAACATCAAGAAGAGCGTCCAGCATGCGGACCTCCTCATCGGGGCGGTGCTGGTTCCCGGGGCCAAGGCCCCCAAGCTGGTCACCCGGGAGATGCTCCCCCTCATGAAGGAGGGGGCGGTGATCGTGGACGTGGCCGTGGACCAGGGGGGGTGCGTGGAGACCATCCGCCCCACCACCCACGCGGAGCCCACCTACGTGGTGGACGGGGTGGTCCACTACGGGGTGGCCAACATGCCGGGGGCGGTGCCCAGGACCAGCACCTTCGCCCTCACCAACCAGACCCTGCCCTACCTCCTGAAGCTGGCCGAGAAAGGCCTAGACGCGCTAAGGGAAGATCCGGCCCTCCTCAAGGGGCTCAACACCCATGAGGGCCGCCTCACCCACCCCGGGGTGGCCGAGGCCTTCGGCCTCTCCTACACGCCCCCGGAGGAGGCCTTAAAGGGGTAACCATGGCGGGACGGGTTACGGTAACGGAAAACGCTCTGGCGGCCATCCTGGCCCTGGCGGCCCACGAGGTGCCCGGGGTGGTGGGGATGGCCCCCGCGGGGCTTAAGGACCAGGTGGTGCGCATCCTGAAGCGCCAGGAGGCGAGCGAGGGGGTGGTGGTGCGCCAAGACCCCGCCAAGCCCGGCCAGTACCAGGCGGACTTCTACGTGGTGGTGGCCTACGGCACCCGCATCCCCACGGTGGTGGAGTCCCTGGCGGAGCGGGTTTCCTTCGCCGCCCGGAAGTTTGCTGGGGTAGAGCTTTCCCAGGTGCGGGTGCACGTGGTGGGGGTGGGGCGTGGGTAGCTGGAGCCCGGAGGAGATGGCCCAGGCCTTCCGCTACGCCACGGACTGGTTCGCCGTGTACGTGGAGGAGCTCAACGCCCTCAATGTCTACCCCGTGCCCGACGGGGACACGGGCACCAACATGCACCTCACCCTAAGCTCCGCCCGGCGGGAGCTGGACCTGGCGGACACCGCCAAGATGACCGAGGTGGCCCGGGCCATCGCCTACGGGAGCCTTCTCGGGGCCCGGGGAAACAGCGGGGTTATCCTCTCCCAGATCCTCAAGGGCTTCACCGAGGCCCTGCGCCAGGGGGAGCGCCTCGAGGCCCCCCTCCTGAAGGAAGCCCTCCGCCTGGGAGCGGAAGCCGGCTACAAGGCGGTGATGAAGCCCGTGGAGGGCACCATCCTCACCGTGGCGAGGGCCGCGGCCCAAGGGGCCAGGGGGGACACCCTGGAGGAGGTGTGGCAAACCGCCTTGGAGGCCGCGCGGGAAGCGCTGAAGAAGACCCCCGAGCTCCTCCCCATCCTCAAGCAAGCGGGGGTGGTGGACGCCGGGGGTGCAGGGTACATGCGGCTTCTGGAGGGTTTCCTGGGCTACGCCAAGAGGCTTCCCCTCCCCAACCCACCCAAGGTGGAGCGCTACGCCCAGACCGCCTTCGCCAAGGAGGAGTTCGGCTACTGCACGGAGTTCCTCATGGAGGGGGTGGGGGTGCCCATAGAGCGGATTCGGGAGGCGGTGGCCCCCTTTGGGGACTCCCTTTTGGTGGTGGGGGCCGAGGGGTACGTGAAGGGGCACATCCACACCGACGACCCCGACGGGCTTCTCGCCACCGTGGCCCGCTTTGGCCGCATGGTGCGCACCAAGGTGGAGGACATGACCGCCCAGCACACGGAGATCCTGGCCATGGCGGGCCTCCTGGAGGAGGCTCCGCCCCCCACGGGCCTGGTGGCCGTGGCCCTGGGGCCTGGGGTGGCCAAGGCCTTCCGGAGCCTGGGGGCGCGGGTGGTGACGGGGGGGCAGACGCAAAACCCCAGCGTGGAGGAGATCCTCTCCGCCATCAAAAGCCTCCCCAACCCCAAGGTCATCCTCCTTCCCAACAACCCCAACGCCTTCCTGGCCGCCCAGGAGGCGGCGAGGCTCGCCCAGGAGATGGGCAAGGAGGTCCACGTCCTCAAAACCCGCACCCTGGGCCAGGGCCTGGCCGCGGCGGTGCGCTACCTGCCCGAGGAGGAGCCGGAAGCCCTCCTCCCCGAGATGGAGGAGGCCATGGCGGGTGCGGCCACCCTCGAGGTCACCTGGGCCAGCCGGGATACGGAGATAGACGGGCTCAAGGTCCTGAAGGACCAGCCCATCGGCCTCCTGGACGGTAGGCTCGTCACCGTGGGCAAGACGCCGGAAGAGGTCTTAGACCGCCTCCTCCGCCTGGCCCAGGAGGGCAAGGAGGTCCTCACCCTCTTCCTGGGGCCCGGGATGGAACGGGAACGGGCGGAACAGGTGGTGGAGGCCTTCCCCCACCTGGCGGTGGAGATCCTGCCCGGGGGCCCCGACCTGTACCCCTACCTCGGGGTCTTGGAGTAAAGGGAATCTAAAGCCTACCCCCCTGCCCAGGGGGGTAAGCTTTTACCGAAGGAGGGACCTATGCGGAAGGTTTTGTGGCTTCTCACCCTCGCCCTGGCCCTAGGGGGGTGCAAAGAGCTCCAACTAGGGGCCCCAGTAAGCGGGGACCTACAGGCGGGCCAAAGCGTGGAGGCCCCTCTTCCCCCTGCGGAAGAGGGGGCAGGGGGAACCCTTCGTCCTGGGATGAAGGTCTACCGCCTGCTGACGAACGGCGGGGGGGCTTTCCAGGTGGCCGCGGTCTCCACAACCCTCCAGGGCCGGGCCCGGCTCCGCCTCACCCTTTACGATGAGAACTACGTGGTCCAGGGGGTGAGCGTGGCCCGGAACTACTTCGCCCTGGGGCCCGAGCTGGCCCCCCTTGGCCTGGCACCCCAGGGCCTGACCACGGACCCTGGCTTCCGCCTGAACTTCAAGGCCCCGGCAGGTAGGGCCTACTACCTCAAGGTGGAAAACTTCGCCCCATCGGAGGACCAGGTGACCCTCTACCTGGACCCCTTGACCCCCAACCCCGCGGGTAGGGAAGAAGCCTTCACCAGCGGCATGGTCACGGGGGCCATAGAGTTCCTGGGGGAGTTTGACCGCTACGACGTAAGGGCTGCCACGGGGTACCTGCGCCTCTCTTACAGCGGCCCCCTAGACCTGGTGGCCCTCCTCTACACCGGCCCAGCAGACCTCACCCCCCTCACCCTGGACGCGGTGGTCTCCTGCGCCCCGGTAAGCCCCGCCGTCCTGCTTGTGGTGCGGGACCGGGGCCTGGCGCGGGCAGGGTTTGACGAGGAGGGGAGCGGGCGGTACACCCTTGAGCTTTCCAGCACGCCCTGCCCCTAAGGGGCTGTTTGGGAAAAGGATGAGGTCAAACTTAAGGGATTAGAGGGTTTTCTCATCAAACCCCGCCGGATAAGCTCCCTGTCCGGCGGGGTTTTCTTACCCTAAGACCCAGTCCAAAAAAATCCACCCCCGCCCCATGAGCCCGAGGGCTCATCCTTCTCAGGGTCTTCAAGGGTTGGCGGGGATAGTGGAGGACGCTATGCCTTGGATTCTCCTTCTCCTCCTCCTCTTGCCCATTGGCAAGGCGAAGGCACCCCAGGCGATGGTCCTCGAGGCCACCGCCTACACCTCCAGCGTACGGGAAACGGACACCACCCCCTTCGTCACCGCCACCGGGATGCGCACCCGGCTTGGGGTCCTGGCGGTGAGCCGGGACCTCCTGAAGATCCTCCCCTTCGGCACCCAGGTGCGGCTTAAGGACCTGGGCACGGTCTATGGCCGGGGGAAAGGACAGTTTGACTCCCTTTTCCGGGGCCTGGTCTTCGTGGTGGCCGACGTGATGCACCCCAGGATGCGGGAAAAGGTGGACGTGTGGCTCCCCGACCGGGCCACCGCCTTGCGCTTCGGCCGCAGGCTGGTGCAGCTGGAGGTGGTGGCCTACCCAAACGGGAAAAAACCCTAGACTGATAGGGGTGCGGTTCGCTCTCTTCCTGGCCCTGGCCCACATCCGCCGCCGCCCCCTGCAAAGCGGCCTAGCCCTCCTGGGGGTGGGGGTGGGGGTGGCCGTGCTCCTCTTGGCCCTTTCCCTCACCAACGGCTTCGTGGACGGGCTGGTGCGGGCCACCCTCAAGGCCTACCCCCACCTGGTCCTCTTCAGCCTAACCCCCGAGCTCCCCCCCCTTCCTCCTCACCCCGAGGCGGTGGCCCAAGCCCCCTTCGCCGCCACCAAGGCCCTCCTTACGCGCCCCGCGGAGCCCGGCCGGGGGCCAGGGGTGGACTTCGCCACCCTGGTGGGGTTGGGGGAGGGGGGGGAGGCCCTTTACCCAGAGCTTGGCCTAAAGCTAGAGCCCGGGGGGATCTACCTGGGCTCGGCCCTGATGCAGAGCCTGGGGGCCCTTCCGGGGGACCGGGTCTATGCCCTTTCCGCCAGGCAGGAGCGGGTAGAGCTCAGGGTGCTGGGCTCCTTCCGCACGGGGAACTACCTCATAGACTCGGCCTACGCCTTCGCGGACCTGGGGAGCGTGGAGGCCCTCTCCGGCCTCAAGGCCCAGGGCTACCAGGTGCGCCTCAGAGACCCCTGGCGGGCCAAGGCGGTGGGGGCGGAGATGGCCGGCACCCGCTTCTACCCCCAGGCCTGGCAAGACACCCAAAGGACCCTTTTGGAGCAGCTGGCCCTGCAGAAGAGGGTCCTGGGGTTACTGGTCTACCTCATTGTGGCCGTGGCCGCCTTGGGGGTGGCCAACCTCCTGGTGCTCAAGGTGGTGGAGAAGACCCCGGAGATTGCCCTTCTCCGGGCCATGGGGGCCTCGAGGGCCACCGTGGGCCTGGTCTTCGCCCTGGAGGGAGTCCTCCTGGGGCTTGGGGGGGTGCTTTTGGGGAACGGGCTTGGCTACCTCCTGGGGCTCTACCTGGCCCAAAGGCCCCTGGACCTCCCGGGAGAGCTCTACTTCCTCACCCACCTGCCGGTAAAAATGGAAGGGCGGGACTTCCTCCTGGTGAGCGCGGCCAGCCTGGGGGCGGTCCTCCTCTCCTCCCTCCTGCCCCTCCTAAGGGCCCTCCGGGTCCAGCCGGGGGTGGTGCTCCGATAAGGCCCCGCCGCAGCTAAAGCTGCGGCGGGGGCCCCAAAAAAGGCCCGGGGAGCTACGCGCCCCCCGGGGTGCGGCCTGCCGGGAAAGGGGTTACTGGGCCACCACGCTCACCCTGAGCTGGATGGGCACCTCGGGGTGAGGCTTGTAGATGAGGGTGTAGTCCCCCAGCTCCTTAATGGGCTTTTCCAGCTGTAGGCGCTTGGGGTCAATGGCGATGCCGTGCTGGCGGCTTAGGGCCTCGGCGATGTCCTTGGCGGTAACGGAACCGTAGATCTTGGTCTCCCCCGCCCGCACCGGAATGGTGAGGGTGAGGTTCTCCAGGATCTCCTTAAGCCGCTCCGCCTCGGCCTTGCGCTCCGCTAGGCGCTTGGCCTGGGCGCGGATTTTGGCCTCCAGGGCCTTCAGGTTGCTCTCCGTGGCCAAAACCGCAAGGCCCCGGGGCAACAGGTAGTTGCGGGCGTAGCCGGGCCTGACGTTCACCACCTGGCCCACGTCGCCCAGGTTCTCCAGGGGTTCTAGAAGAATGACCTTCATGGCGTCCCCCTACTTGCGCACCAGCTTCTCCGTGAAGGGCAGAAGCCCCAGGATCCGGGCCCGCTTGATGGTCCGGGCCAGGATCCTTTGCTCCTTGGCGCTAAGCCCCGTGCGGCGGCGGGGAAGGATCTTCCCCGTCTCCGACAGGAAGCGCTTCAGAACCTCCACGTTCCAGTAGTCCTTGAGGTCAAACTCCCCCAGGCTGGCCTTTACCTTGGTAACCTTCCTGGGGCGGCGCGCCTGCGCCTCCTTTTTGGGTTTCGCGTTCTTGGTGCTCAAAACGGCAGATCCTCCTCCGGCGGGAAGTCCTCGAGTCCCTCGTCAATGTCCACCCCACCCGTCTGGACGTTCTGGGGCCTGCTTCCGCCGGCTTGGGCAGGCCCACGGGTGGGTCGCTCCAAGCGGAGGGCCTCCACCTTGGTCTGGTAGCGACGCTCTCCGGTGGAGCTCGTCCAGGAGTCGTTCACCAAACGGCCGACCACCAAAAGCCCCTCGCCCTTCCTCAGCTCCCCAGCCCACTCGGCCAGGTCGCGCCAGGCCTGAACCTCCACGAAGTGGGTCCTTTCCTCGCCCGCCTGCCGCCCGCGCTCGTTCACCGCCAGGCCCAGCCGGGCCACCGCGGTGCCCTGGGGGGTGTAGCGGAGCTCCGCGTCCCGGGTGAGGTTACCCATGAGGTAGACCTGGTTGAGGGCGTTTTTGAGGCGGGGCTGGCCCCGGGCGTCCTCCAAGGTCTCCCGGCCCGCAGGAGCCAAGGGGTCAATGAAGTCCGCGCGGATCTCCAGCTGGCTCCGCTTCTCCCCCTCCCGCTCCCACTGGCGGTAGGAAAGCCGCCCCTCCACGAAGAGGAGCTGCCCCTTTTCCAGCACATCCCCCCACATCTCCGCCTGGCGGCCGAGAAGGCGCACCCGGTGGTACCAGGGGATCTCCCGCTCCTGGCCGGTCTCGTCCCGAAGGAGGTCTTGGCCCGCCAGGTTGAGTTCCAGGATGGCCATCCCACTAGGGGTGTAGCGCATGTCCGGGCGGGCAGTGAGGGTACCGATGAGAAAAACGCGGTTCAGGCCTCTGGCCATGCTATCACTCTACGCCTTGCTGAGGAAGGGTTCCACCGCCTTGACCACCATGACCCGGCGCACGTTGTCCCGGACACGGAGTTCCGCGGCCAGGGCGTTGACCCGGTCCTCGGGCATCCGCACCCGGTAGAACAGGAAGTGGCCCTGGGGGTCCTTGGCGATGGGGTACGCCAGACGGCGCACCCCCCGGTCCTCCGCCTTCTCCACCTCGGCCCCGTGGGCCTCGAGGGCCCGGCCGATGATCTCCTTCTCCAGGGCCAGCTGGGTCTGGTCCAGGCTGGGGTTCAGGATGATGTTTACCTCGTATACGCGCATGGGAGCTCCCTTAGGAAGCCTCACCTCCTTTCCCGGCCGGCAGGCCGCACGAAGGATGATTATACCCGCCCTTACCCCCAAATAAAAGACCCAGGGGGGCCTAGGCCCCCCCTTCTGGCTCCGCGGGCAGGACTCGAACCTGCGACCAACCGGTTAACAGCCGGCCGCTCTACCAGCTGAGCTACCGCGGACCGACCGCAGTAGGTACTATACCAAGGGCCAAGGAGAGCGTCAAGGGAATGTAGTTGGCCAGCACATTTGAGACTCTGTGGGGACCCCCTCCTCCTTGAGCTTAGCCAGGAACTCCAAGGGCGCAAGACCCCCCAAAGCCCGGTGCAGCCTCCGCCCGTTGTAGTAGTCCAAATACGCATCCAACTCCCGCTGAAGCCCCTCAATCCCAGAAGGCAGAGGACGCGTGTAAAACTCGTCCCGAAACGCCCGCTGCATGCGCTCCACATGCCCATTCAACTTGGGACTCCGCGGAGGAAGCTCAAACAACCGGATGCCCAAACCCCTACAGGCCTCCTCAAACTCCGCCATAAACTCGCTACCCCCATCCACCTGCACCGCCCGGATGGGAAACGGAC
>NZ_JBBIMD010000028.1:0-27101 GCF_037444525.1 Thermus sp.
GCCAGCCGGGCTCCCTTCCACATCTCCTGGCCGATGGTGGTAAGCTGCATTCGTGGGGACCTCCTTCATGTTGGAGTGGTCCCCACATTTTAGTTGGGGCAGTCTCACATGTGTTTGTCCGAGCACAGGGGGGTAAGGCCCCGGTATACGCTTTCAGTGGGGTGGTTTGGGTGATACCTGTTCTGGACGTGGGCTACCGCTCCACCCACTATTGGCTCGTGGGATCAGGACCCAAGCGCCTGCTGGTGGACCTAGGGTGGCCAGGCACCCTGGGGGCCCTAAAGATGGCCCTCTGCCGGGCAGGGGTTGCCTTGGGGGAGGTGCGCTACGGCTTCGCCACCCACTACCACCCAGACCACGCGGGGCTGGCTGAAGAGCTCAAACGGGAAGGCATGGCCCTGCTTGTCCTAGAGGGCCAGGAGGAAGCCCTGGGCCAGATGGGCCAATGGGTCAAGCCCCACGAGCGCTACCTGCCCATCACCCTCGAGGGCACCTTCCGGCTAAGCTTTACAGAAAGCCGCGGGTTCTTAGCCTCCATCGGCATTCCAGGGGAGATCCTCCCCACCCCAGGCCACACGGACCACTGCGTAAGCCTTCTTCTGGACGATGGCCGGGCCTTTACGGGAGACCTCCCCAGAGAAGAAGGCGCCTGGGACAACCCCAAAGCCCTAGCCAGCTGGGCCCTTCTGCGACGGAAAGGGGCCCGCTGGATCTACCCCGCGCACGGCCCCGTCCGTCCCTTAGACTAGGCGCATGGAAACCCCCTACCTGGTGGCCCAAGGCCTCTGGAAGCGTTTCGGAGGTCTAGAGGCGGTCCGGGGGGTGAGCCTGGCCTTGAGGCCTGGGGAGGTCCTGGCCTTCCTGGGCCCCAACGGGGCGGGTAAGACCACCACGGTGAAGATGGCCGCAAGCCTCCTCCTTCCCGACCGAGGGGAGGTGCGGCTTATGGGAAAGGACCCTTTCCAAAACCCCTGGGCTCTCCGTCATCTAGGGGCGGTGCTGGAAGGAAACCGCAACACCTACTGGCGCATGACCCCCCTGGAAAACCTGATCTATTTCGGGGTGGCCCGGGGCCTACGGCTTAGGGCCGCCCAGCGGCGGGCCCTGGCCCTCCTGGAGGAGTACGGCCTTTTGGAGAAGGCCCATGTGGAGGTACGCCACCTTTCCCGGGGAATGCAGCAGAAGCTGGCCCTTCTCCAGGCCCTGGTGCATGACCCAGAGGTGCTCCTCTTGGACGAGCCCACCCTGGGCCTGGACGTGGAAACGGCCCTCCTCGTTCAGGAGAAGATCCGCGCCCTAGCCCAGGGGGGCAAGGCCATCCTCCTTACCACCCACCAGCTGGAGGTGGCGGAGGCCTTGGCCCACCGGGTGGCCATCATCCATAAGGGGGCCCTGGTCCTGGAGGGGGAAAAGGAGGAAATCCTCCGGCGCTTTGCCGGGGACCACTACGTGATAGAGCCGGAAGGCCCCCTGCCGCAAGAGGTGCTGGCCCGGCTCAGGGCCCTTGGGGTGGAAGGGGAAGGGCCTTTCCTCTACCGGGGGGATGCGATAGGGCTTTGGGGGGTCCTCGAGGCCCTGAAGCCCCACCCCCTCAAACGGGTGGCCCGGGCGGAGACCGGGCTTCTGGAGGTCTTCCTGGAGGTGGTGGGGCGTGGTTGACCTCTTTTTGGCCGAACTTTACCGGAGTTTCTTGCAGTTCCGCCGCTACCCCCTGGAGTTCGTCGGGGGGCTCGTCACCCTAAGCCTCATCTTCTACCTCCTCTTCGCCGGGGCCAGGCTCCTGACCGGACCGGGGGTGGAGTTTGGGGACAGGCTGGAAGGGGTTCTGGTGGGGTACCTGCTCTGGACCTTCACCCTCTCCGCCTACAACGGCCTGAGCTTCTTTCTCATGGAGGAAGCGCGCACGGGCACCCTGGAGCAGCTCTTCCTCACCCCCTACGGGCCCACCCGGCTCCTCCTCCTGCGCCAGCTGGCCGACCTTTTCAACCAGGGGATCTTCGTCCTCGTCCTAGGCTTCATCCTCGCCGCGCTCACGGGAGCCCAGCTGGACTTCAGCCCCGCGGTTTTCCTACCCGCCCTGGCGGTCCTCCTTGGGGGCTACGGCCTTGGGCTCCTCATGGGAAGTTTAGCCCTCCTCTTCAAACGCATCGGCCAGCTCTTGGGCCTTTCCCAGTTCCTCCTCCTCATCCCCCTGCAGGCCCCGGGAGAGGGGGTCTGGACCCTTCTGCCCCTGGCCCCGGGCGCCGCTTCGGCCCGGGAGATGATGGCCCAGGGAAGCCCCCTGGGAACTGGGCCCCTGCTTCTGGCCTGGGCCAACGGCTTGGGCTACTTCCTCGTGGGGCTTTGGGTCTTCAACTGGGCGGTCCGGTTGGCCAAGGCCCGGGGGCTCCTCCATGGCTACTAGGGGGCTTTACCTCCTTTTGGGGCCCGCCTCGGCCCTGGGGGTGGGCCGGTTCGCCTACGCCCTGGTCCTTCCCTTGATGCAGGGGGCCTGGGGGCTTTCCTACGCCCAGGAAGGGCTTCTCGGAAGCGCCAACACCCTGGGCTACCTCTTAGGGGCCCTCTCCAGCCACCACCTCCTCCTGCGTCTGGGCTACCGGCGGGGGTTTTTCCTGGCCCTTTTCCTTCAGGCTCTGGCCCTAAGCCTCACCGGAGCCCTTGGCTTTCCCCTGGCCTTTGCCCTTCGCCTCCTGCAGGGCTTTTTGGGGGCTTTGGTCTTTGTGGGCGGAGCGGCCCTCCTCATGGCCTCAGGGGGCTCGAGCCCGGTCCTAGGGCTCTACTACGGCGGGGTGGGCCTGGGCCTTCTCCTGAGCCCCCTGGCCCTAAGGGAAGGCCTCTCGCCCCTGGAAGCCTGGGGGCGGCTTGGGCTTGTGGCCTTCCTCCTTTCCCTACCCAGCCTCCTCGCCCTCCCCGCCCTGAGGGAGCCGCCCCCGCCCGCCCGCGGGGAAGGGGGGCTTGGCCCCATCGGCCTCCTCCTCCTGGCCTACGGGCTTTACGGGGCGGGGTACATCGGGTACATGACCTTCGTGGCGGCTGCCTTGGGCCAGGGGGGGCTCCTCTTCACCCTCCTCGGCCTAGGGGCTCTCCTCACGGGGTTCGTGTGGGGCCCTTGGGTGGAGCGGGTGGGGGGCTGGCGGGGACTTTTTCACGTCCTTCTGGTGCTCTTCCTGGCCAGCCTCCCGCCCCTGGCCAAGGGCTTCCCCGCCCTGAGCGCCTTCCTCTTCGGACTTTCCTTCCTGGGCGTGATCACCGCCCTCACCCAGGCCTTCCGCGCCCTCCTGCCCCCTTCCGCCTGGCCCCGGGCCATGGGGCTTTCCACCGCGGCCTTCGCCCTGGGCCAGGCCATAGGTCCCACGGCCACCGGCCTCTTTGCCGAGGCCTTGGGAAGGGCGGAAGGGGCGCTTTGGGCGGCCTCTGCCCTCCTCTTTCTGGCCCTCCTTCCCACCCGGGCCCCTACCCGGCCCTGAGGCCCAAGAGGAGCCCCCCCACGAAGCTGGCCCCGAAGGGGAGGTTGTAGGTGAGGGTGGAAAGGAGCCCCTCCCAAAGGCTCTTCAGGCCAGGCTGGTCCAGGAGGGGCTCCACGTCCTTTTGGATGCGGGTCCAGTCCACCTGGATGTAGCCCGCCTGGGCAAGGAGCTGGAGGGTGATGAAGAGGAGGCCCAGGCCGATGGCGAGGAGGCGGCCGATCTTCTTCAGGGCGTAGCCCACGGCGTAGCCCGCCAGGCCCCCGAAGGTGATCTGCCCCAGGTAGGGGGTGAGGTCGGGGAGGTTCATCCCCCCCACCCTAGCCAGGGGCGCACCCCTTCCGCAAGGGGGCTACTTGAGGCCGAGGAGGTCCGCCTCCCGCTTCATGGCCTCCAGGACGAAGGCCAGGTGCTCGTCCAGGGAAAGGCCCAGGGCCTCCGCCCCCTCCCGGATCTCCTCCCGGTTCACCCCTTTGGCGAAGGCCTTGTCCTTAAACTTCTTCTTGAGGCTTGGGACCTCGAGGCCCAGGATGGACCGGTCCGGGCGCACGTAGACCGCGGCGGTGATGAGGCCTGTCAGCTCGTCCACCGCGAAGAGGGCCTTGCTCATCAGGGTCCTCCGGGGCACCCCAGTGTAGCTGGCATGGGCCAGGATGGCCTCCAGGACCTCCTCGGGGTAGCCCAGGCGCCTAAGCTCCTCCACCCCCCGGTAGGGGTGCTCCGTAGGGTACTTCTCGTAGTCCATGTCGTGGAGGACTCCCGCCATCGCCCAAAGCTCCTCGTCCTCCCCAAAACGGCGGGCGTAGGCTCGCATGGCCACCTCCACCGCCCGCATGTGCCGCCTTAGGGACTCGCTTTCCGTCCAGGCCTCCATGAGGGCCAAGGCCTCCTTAAAGCTCGGCATGCCCTAAAGTATAGCCATGCGCCTGGGCTACGGAGAGGACAGCCACCGCCTCGTGGAGGGAAGGCCCCTTTACCTCTTTGGCCTCGAGGTCCCAAGCCCCGTGGGGGCCCTGGCCCACTCCGATGGGGACGCCCCCCTCCACGCCCTCACGGATGCCCTCCTTTCCGCCTACGCCCTAGGAGACATCGGTTTCCTCTTCCCCGACACCGACCCCCACTGGCAGGGCGCGAGGAGCGAGGTCTTCCTGAAGGAGGCCTTGGGGCGGGTGGAGGCCCTAGGGGGAAGGCTTCTCCAGGTGAGCGTGGCCGTGATTCTGGACCGGCCGAAACTTGGGCCCTTCCGGGAGGCCTTCAGGGAGAACCTGGCCCGCCTCCTTGGCCTTCCTAAGGACCGGATCGGCCTCACCTTCAAGACCTCAGAGGGGCTGGCCCCAGGCCACGTCCAGGCCCGGGCGGTGGTCCTCCTCCATGATTGACCTCCTCCTCTGGCTCGGCACCCTGGTCTTCGCCGCCGCAGGAGCCCTGAAGGGGGTGGAAAAGGGGTTTGACCTGCTTGGGGTCCTGGTCCTGGCCCTGGTGACCGCGGTGGGGGGCGGGTCCATCCGGGACGTGTTGGTGGGTGTCCTACCCCCTTCTGCTCTAAGGGACGAGGGCCTTCTGCTTGCCACCCTCCTGGTGGGGCTTCTCGTCTTCCGCTTCCACCCCAAGGTGCAGCGGCTTTCCCGCCTTCTCTACTACCTGGACACCCTGGGCCTTGGCCTTTTCGCCGCCCTTGGTGCGGAAAAGGCCATTTCCCTGGGGCTTGGCCCCCTGGGGGTGGGCATCGCCGGGGCCCTTTCCGGGGTAGGGGGTGGGGTGCTTCGGGACGTGCTTTCGGGGGAGGTGCCGGGCATCCTCTACCGGGCGGGGGACCTCTACGCCTCCGCGGCCTTCCTGGGGGCCCTTTTGGTCTACACCCTCCATAGCCTCTTCCCTGAGGGAGCCTTGGTGCTAGGGGCCCTCGCCACCTTCCTCCTTAGGGTCTTTGGGCGGAGGCTCGGCCTGAGCCTTCCCACCCCCCGCTGAGCACCCCACCGAGGCTTCAGCCCCAAAGCCCGGGCGCACCCTGGGAAAGGGGGTAGACTCGAGGCATGGAGCTCACCCACTTTAAGGACGGCCGCCCCCACATGGTGGACGTGACGGAAAAGGAGAAGACCTTCCGCACCGCCACCGCGGAGGCCTACGTGGAGCTCACGGAAGAAGCCCTTTTGGCCCTTGAGAAGGGGGGCGTGGGCAAGGGGGACCCCCTGCAGGTGGCGGAGCTTGCCGGGATCATGGGGGCCAAGAAAACCGCGGACCTCATCCCCCTCTGCCACCCCCTGCCCCTTACGGGGATAGAGGTGCGGCTTTCCCTGGAGAAGGAGGCCCGGCGGGTGCGCATAGAGGCCACGGTGCGCACCAAGGCGGAGACGGGGGTGGAGATGGAGGCCCTCACCGCCTGCGCGGTGGCCGCCCTCACGGTGTACGACATGCTGAAGGCGGCCTCTAAAGGGCTCGTCATCTCCAAGGTCCAGCTTTTGGAGAAGACGGGGGGCAAGAGCGGCCCCTGGCGCCGGGATAGGGAGGGGGGGTAAGATAGGCTCATGCGCATCGCCATCGCCTTGGCCAAGGGGGAAGATCGCGTGTACCCCGGCCCCTTCGGCCACGCCCCCAGGTTCGCCATCTGCGAGGTGGGGGAAGGAGGGGCCCGGCTTGTGGAAATCCGCCCGAACCCCTACGCGGCCCTGCACGGGGAAGGAAAGCACGAGAAGATGCGGGCCCTCCTTCAGGACGTGGACCTCAGGGTGGGGGCCCGGTTCGGGCATGGAAGCGGGCTTGGGTCCTTCCCCGTGGCGGGCCGGGTGGAGGTGCCCGCGGTGGGCCTCGAGGAGGCCCTGGCCCTCCTCATGGCCCGAAATACCGCCTGAGGAGCTCCCGGGCCTCCGGGGGGAGGGGGGTCCTTTCCAGGTAGACCTCCACCCCCCGCTGCACCCGCTCGGGAGGGGCCTCCTCCGGCCAGGGGCTGGGTAGGGGGGCATCCCCAGGCTCTTCGCCTGGGGAGAGGAGGCCCATGCCCGGGCCTTTTGGGGTGGCCTCCAGGGCTTGGCCTTCCCCAAGCTCCGGGGCGGCCCCGCCCAGGCCCCTACGGGCCGGGCCTTCCCCCGGGGTGGGCGAGGCTCCTTCCGTCCCCCCCTCCGCTTTGGAAGGGGCCTCCAGGGCCTGGCCTGGGCCTCCTTGCCCCCTAGCCCCCTCTTGGCGCCCTTCCGAAGGAGGGGCCTGGGGCTTGCCTGGGGCCCTTAGGGCCTTCCCCTCGCCTGAACCCTCGCCCCCCGTTCCCTCCGGGGGCCTCGAGGCCGCCCCTTCCCCTTGGGGGGAGGCGCCCGGGGCCGCCTGCTCCCCCATCCGCCCGGCCCCGTTCCCCTGGGCTTGGCCCGCGGCCTGCCCCTCCCCCGGCCCCTGCTCCACCTGGGGGAGGAAGGGCACCCCCCCTTCCCCTGGAGCCCAGGGCTTGCCGAGAGCCAGGAGGAGGGCGAGGAGGTAAAGGAGGAGGAGGGCGTAGGGGAAAGGGGGAAGGGGCACCGCCACCTTGCGGGCCTCCCGCCAAAGCCGTTCTTCCCCGTAGCGGAGGGCGGTGGGGTAGGCCAGGCTCACCCGGGCAATGGCCCTTAGGGCCTCCCCTTCCCAAAGCCGGGCGGGGAGGAGGAGGGCCAGGGGGGAGAGGAGGGCGAGAAGGGGGTGGAGGAGGCCCAGAAGGGCCAGGAAAAGGGCACAAAGAAGGCGGTACCGCCAGGCCAGGCGGTGGGCGTAGCGCAGGTGGAAGCCGGGCTCCACTACCCCCATTATGGGGCGTAGAGGGCCAAGGCGCTCACCACCGGCCGGGGGGTGCCCGTGTAGGGGCTCCTAAGCCTCCCCCTCACCCAAAGCTGGGCCGAGCCCCCCCCGTCCATCCGGAGGGCGTTCCAGGCCCCGAGGTCCAATAGGGCCTGGGCCAGGCGGTCGGGGGTGGTGGCCTCGGAGACAAGGAGCCAAAGCCGCCCCTCCCTGGTCCAGGCCACCGCCGCCTGGGGGGCTATGGCCCGGAGGGGCCTTGGGTCCTTGAAGTTTTCCTCTTCGGGCCGGAAGGCGTACCGCCCCTCCTGGAGAAGGAGGGGGCCGGCCTCGAGGGCGTAGCGGAAGGGGAGGTCCAGCCGACCGTAGAGGCTGAGCCGGTCCCCTTTCTCCAAGGGGAAGGGGGGTGCCCCCTGGGGGAAGGCCAGGGCCCAGGCCCCTTCGGATAGCTCCCAGGGGGCGGGGAAAATCCCCTCCACCCGGTCCCCCCGTACCAGGGCCACCTCCTCCCCCACCCGGCCCACAGGGCCGGGTACGGTGTAGGCGGTGTAGCGGGCGGGGAGGGCGTTCAGGCCCACCCGCACCCTCTCCCCCCTGGGGCCCGCCACCACCGCTTCAAAGCGGGGCCTAGCCAGGAAGAAGTCCCACCCGTTCCAGAGAAGGGCGGTGCGGCCAAAGGGGAAACTCACCGTAACCCCATCCTGAACCCAAAGGCCGATGGGGACACCGGTCTTGGGGTCAAAGTAGCCCCCGTTGAGCACCGCCAAGGCCCCGGGGGCCAGGTCCTTGGGAAGGGCCCGCCTCAGGGGGGCCCCCACGGGGAGGAGTTGGCCCCTTTCCGCCTCCACCAGGTAGAGCCTTAAGGGCTCCGGGGCAAAGGCCCAGACCTCCCGGTAGCGCACCCCCGGGGCCAGGGGCTCCTCCACCTCCGGGGGTAAGGGGTAGAGGTCCAGCACCAGGCGCGGGGGGTCTTCCAGGGAGAAGAGGCGGTGGTAAAGCCGCCCCTTAGCCTCCACGGATAGCTCCGTTCCCCCCGGGAGGAGCCGCACCTTCAGGGCCAGGCCCGCTGGGGGCTTTAGGGCAAGAAGCCCCGGGGCCAGGTAGGGAAGGAGGAAGCGGGTCCGGTCCCAGCCCTTGGACCCTTCTCCCCCAAAGGGGCCGGGGAGGTCCAGAACAATGCGAAAGCCCCGGCCCTGAAGACCGGTGCGCACCCCGGCCTCGGGCACGCGGAAGTAGCCTAGGGCCTTTAAGGCCTCCAAGGAGAGCCTCTCCCTTTCCGGGGCCGAAAGGTCCAAAGGGGGCTCTGCCCAGCCCACCCCCGGGACGTAGACCAGCCGCACCCCCTGCCCCTCGTACACCCAGGCCCCCCCCTCCTCGCGGAACTGGAGGCCGAAGGTTTCCGCGGGGAGGCTTTGGGCCAGGGTTAGACCTAGGAAGAGGAGAAGGCCAAGGCGCCTCATCCCCCCATTAGAGGGCCAAAGGATGAGAACCGGCTTACCCCTTGACCACGATAAGGGGTCTGAGGCGGGCCACCTTCTTTCCGATCCCCGCCCCCTCCACCGCCTCCACCACCAGGGAGACGTCCTTGTAGGCCTCGGGCATCTCCTCGTCCACCGTAGCCCGGGTGGCGGCCCGCACCAGGATGCCCCTTTCGGCAAGCTCCCTCACCAGGTTGCGCTCGCGGGCGGCCTTCTTGGCCTGGTGGCGGCTCATCTTCCGCCCCGCCCCGTGGCAGCTGCTACCGAAAGAGACCGCCATGGCCTCCTCCGTACCCGCCAGGACGTAGGAGTAGCGCCCCATGTCCCCCGGCACCAGCACGGGTTGGCCCACCTTCCGGTACTCCTCCGGGATCTCCGGATGCCCTGGCCCAAAGGCCCGGGTGGCCCCCTTGCGGTGGACCAGGACCCGGCGGCCAAGGTGCTCCTCAAACTTGGCGTTGTTGTGGGCGAGGTCGTAGAGGACCCGTAGGCCGTGGTCCCTGGGGGCAAATCCCACGGCCTCAAAGGCCTCCCGCACGAAGTGGGCGATGAGTTGGCGGTTGGCGAAGGCAAAGTTGGCCGCGGCGGCCATGGCCTGTAGGTAGGCCTCCCCCTCGGGGCTCCATATGGGGGCCGCGGCCAGCTGCTTGTCCACAAGCTCAATCCCGTAGCGGGGGGCCGCCTTCAGGAAGCGCTCCACGTAGTCCTGGCAGACCTGGTGGCCGAGGCCGCGGCTGCCGGTGTGGATGAGCACTGTGACCTGGCCACGGAAAAGCCCGAAGGCCTCGGCGGCCTCGAGGTCGTAGATCTCGTCCACGTACTGGACCTCGAGGAAGTGGTTCCCGCTTCCCAGGGTGCCGATCTGGGGAGCCCCCCGCTCAAAGGCCCGCTCCGAAACCTTGTCCGGGTTGGCCCAGGGAAGACAGCCCTCGGACTCAATGAAGCGCAGGTCCTCCGGGTAGCCGAAGCCTCTTCGGACCAGAAACCCCGCCCCCTCCTTCAGGATCTCCCCAAGCTCCCGCTTGGAGAAGCGCACGTCCTTCCGCTCGCTCCCCACCCCCGAGGGGACCAGACGGTAGAGGGCATCGGCCAGCTCCCGCTGCCGGGGGAGGAGGTCCTCCAGGGTAAGGTGGGAGGTGAGGAGGCGTACGCCGCAGTTGACGTCAAAGCCTACGCCTCCCGGGCTCACCACCCCGCCCGCCTCGGGGTCA
Organism: Thermus sp.; assembly: GCF_037444525.1. Classification (GTDB taxonomy): domain Bacteria; phylum Deinococcota; class Deinococci; order Deinococcales; family Thermaceae; genus Thermus. Next base: position 9,904 of record NZ_JBBIMD010000028.1, read on the forward strand.
AAGGCCGCCACCCCCCCGATGGGGAAGCCGTAGCCCCAGTGGATATCCGGCATGGCCAGGGCGGGCTCCACGATGCCGGGCAGGGTGGCCACGTTCATGAGCTGCTGCAAAGAAGCGTACCCCTCCCCTTCCAAGTCCTTCAGGATCTCCTCCGAGGCGAAGAAGACCGCGTCCACCCGCATCTTCCCCTGCCGGGGGATGCGGTAGGTGTAGGGGCCCACCTTGTGGAAGACCATGGCGCCCTCCCAAAACAAAACCACCGGGCTTTTCTGCCCGGCCTTATCTTCAGAATACTGCCTTATGCGCTATGCGTCAAGGGTATACGCATCAGGCCTGGAGGCCCGGGGGTTCAGGGGCCTCCCAGGCCAGCTCCAAAAGCCCGATGAGGTCCTCCACCGGGACCCCGTAGTCCCGGGCCAGGCGCGCCACCTCATGCCCGAGGCGGCGGAGGTGGGCCAGGTGGCTCGGGTCCACCTCCTCCGCCAAGTCCCTAAGCCAAGAAAGGAGGGCCTGGGCCTCCTCGTCCGTGAGGCCGTCCGTCAGGGCCTCGTCCTCCATCAGGTAGGTCAGGTCTTCCCTCATCGTCGCCTAAGCTCCTCCTCCTTCCCCACCCACCCCGCCCTGCGGGCTAAGGCCTCGAGGGAAAGGGGATCTTTCATGGCCTCGGCCTCCAGCCTAAGCCGGGCCACCCGGGCCTCAAGGAGGGCAACCTCCCCCTCCAACCGCCTGGCCTCCTGGGCCAAGGCGTAAGCCCGCACCCCCTCCTGAAGGAGGAGGAAGAGGGCATGGGCAAGCCCTAGGGCGAAGACCAGGTGGAGGAGGCGGTGGATGGGCCGGTCCAAAGTGGCTCCATTATACCAGGGCCCCTGAGGAGGGGGAGGGTGGGGCTTTTAAAGGGAGGTTCCCTGGGAGGTGTTGCATTTGCACAGGGTGGGTGTATACTGGAATCGTAAGGAAGGAGGAGCCATGCCAAGGACTAGGGAAAAGGAAAACTACCGGGCGCGGCTAAAGGCGGTGGGCCTCCGGCACACCCTACCTCGGGAGCGCATCCTGAGCTTCCTAGATCGCAAGAACGTCCACCCCACCCCGGAGGAGCTCTACCAGGGCCTGAAGAAGCGGGGGTACGACATCGGCCTCTCCACCGTCTACCTGAACCTCCACGTCCTCAGGGAGCACGGCCTCATCTACGAGTTCAAGGACCCCAAGGGCAACACCCGCTACGACGGCTACAACGAGCCCCACGTCCACCTGGCGTGCCAGGAGTGCGGAAAGGTGGAGGACCTCCTCCTCAAGAACCTCCCCGAGCTGGACCTGGAGCCCGCCCTAAAGGCCGCAGCCGAGCGCTCCGGCTGGGACCTCCAAACGGCCCGGGTGGAGTTCAGGGGGAAGTGCCCCAACTGCAAGGCCTAAGGGCCCCTTAGGGGAAAGGCCCCCTCTGGGGGCCTTTCCCCTTTTACCGGAGCTGAGGCGCCTATGCCCCCTCCCGGGCCAGGGCCTCGGCCAAGGCCAGGATGGTGCGTACCCCAAAGCCCGTCCCCCCTTCAGGCCCCAGGGCGTGGGCCTTGCGGGCGAAGGCCGGGCCGGCGATGTCCAGGTGGACCAGGGGCACCTTCACAAACTCCGCCAGAAAAAGCGCGGCCACGATGGCCCCGCCATAGCGGTCCCCCACGTTCTTCAGGTCGGCCACAGGGCTTTTCAACTTCTCCCGGTAGCTCCCCTCCAGGGGCAGGGGCCAGACCTTCTCCCCGGCCCGCCTTGCCGCCTCCTGCACCTCTTGGCCAAAGCCCTCCTCCGTGGCGAAGAGGGCCGCCACCTCCTCCCCTAGGGCCACCACGGCCGCCCCCGTGAGGGTGGAAAGCGCTAGGATGCGCTCCGCCCCCTCCTTTTGGGCGTAGGCCAGGGCGTCCGCCAGGGTGAGGCGCCCCTCAGCGTCGGTGTTCATGACCTCCACGGTCTTGCCGGAAAGGGTCTTTAGGATGTCCCCAAGCTTATACGCATGGCCCGAAACCAGGTTCTCGCAGGCGGCGATGTAACCCCGAAGCTCCACGGGCAGGCCGAGGGCCGCCGCGGCAAGGAAGGCCCCGAGCACGGCCGCCGCCCCCGCCATATCCCCCTTCATGGTGGCCATGCTCTCCGTGGGCTTCAGGGAGTACCCCCCGGAGTCAAAGGTGATCCCCTTGCCCACCAGGTCCAGCCGCACCCGGGCCCCTGCCGGACGGTAGCGGAGGTGGATGAAGCGGGGCGGCTGGTCCGATCCCTGGGCCACCGCCAGGAAGGCCCCCATCCCCAGGGCCCGGATGGCCTCCTCGTCCAGGACCCCCACCTCCACCCCATGGGCCCCAAGGCCCAAGGCAGCCTCCGCCAGGGCGCTGGGGGTGAGGACGTTGGGGGGCTCGTTCACCAGGTCCCGGGCCCAAGCCACCCCCTGGGCCACCTTCTGGGCCCGCTCCAGCACCCCTTCCTCCACCCCGGAAAGGGCCAGGGTGAGACCCCTCTCCTCCCGTTCCTTGTAGCGGTCAAAGCGGTAGCTCCCCAGGAGAAGGCCCTCCACGAAGGGGTAGGCCTCCCCATAGGGCTCGGCCACAGCCTCCCGGAAGCCCGTCTTCAAGAGGGCCTGGGCCAGCCGCCCCCCAAGGACCCGGCCATCCCCCTCCTGGCCCGTGCCAAAGAGGAGGACGTGCCCCTCGGAAAGGGCTAGGAGGAGGCTCTCCCCGGCCTCCCCCTTGAGCCCCGCTTCCCGCACCGCCCTGCCCAAAAGCCCCCCCAGGGCCTCGTCCAAGGCCTTCCCGCTCCCCAAAAGGCCCTCTGGGCCGACGAAGACCACTTTCAAGGGCGCCTTGGCCTCCAGAACCCCTGCTTCGGTTCGCCTTAGCGCAAGCACGCTTGGGTTATACCACGGTGTGCCAAAATAGGAAGGATGCTTCGGACTCTTCTTTCCCAAGCCGCCTTGGGCGGGGCTGCGGCCATGGAGGGGGTCATGATGAAGGCCCCCTGGGCCTGGGCCCTGGCCGTACGCCTCAAGAACGGGGAGATCCACGTGGAGCGCCACGAGGAGCCCGCCTTAAGCCAGCGCTACCCTTGGGCCCGCCTCCCCTTCCTCCGCGGGGTGGTGGCCCTGTGGGATGCCCTTTCCGTGAGCTACCGGGCGCTTATGCGGAGCGCGGAGCTTCTGGGCGAGGAAGAGGTCCCCAAGGGGGCGCTTTGGGCCACGGTGGCGGTGAGCCTTCTCCTAGGGGTGGGGCTTTTCATCGTCCTGCCCGGGGGGCTTGCGGGGCTTTTCATAGACCCAGCCCGCCATCCCATCCTCCACAACCTCCTGGCGGGGGGGATCAAGGTGGGCCTTTTGGTGGGCTACCTCCTCTTCATCGGCCGCCTGCCGGAGATCCGCCGCTTCTTCATGTACCACGGGGCAGAGCACAAGGCCATCCACGCCTACGAGAAGGGGCTTCCCCTCACGGTGGAAAACGTCCTAGCCCAGCCCCGCTTCCATCCCCGGTGCGGGACCACCTTTCTGGTCTTCGTGGTCCTGGTCTCCGTCTTGGTCTACAGCCTCATCCCCGCCCCCGAGGTCCTGTGGTGGCGGCTTTTCGCCCGGGTTCTCTTCCTGCCCTTGGTGGCCGCCCTGGCCTTTGAGCTCCTCCACTTCTCTGCCCGGCACAACGACCCCTTTTCCAAGGCCCTAAGGGCCTTAGGCTTCCGCTTCCAGGCTCTTACCGTGGCTGAGCCCACCCCCGACATGGTGGAGGTGGCCATAAGGAGTACCGAGGCTGCCCTTAAGCGAGAGGTGGTGGCGTGAAGCCCAGCGTCCTGGTGGCCATGTCCGGGGGGGTGGACTCCTCCGTGGCCGCCTTCCTTCTCAAGGAGGCGGGTTACGAAGTGGTGGGGGCCATGATGCGCTTCTGGCCCGACTGGAAGGAGTTCCACACGGAAGTGGAGGAGGGGGCCTGGGAGAGCTGCTGCACCCCCGAGGCGGCCTACGAGGCCAGGCGGGTGGCGGAGATGCTGGACATCCCCTTTTACCTCCTGGACTACCGGGAGGTCTTTGAGGAGCGGATCATCGGCCCCTTCCTCCAAGGCTACGCCGAGGGGAGAACCCCGAACCCTTGCGTCTTCTGCAACACCGACGTGAAGTTCGGGGCCCTCCTCCAGCACGCCAAACGGCTCGGCCTGGACTATGTGGCCACCGGCCACTACGTGCGCCGGGAGGGGGAGGCCCTCCTCCGGGGCCTGGACCCCGCGAAGGACCAGAGCTACTTCCTCTGGGGCACCCCCAAGGAGGCCCTCCCCCACCTCCTCTTCCCCGTAGGCCACCTCACCAAGGCCGAGGTGCGGGCCATCGCCCAAAGGGCGGGCCTGCCCACGGCCAAAAAGCCCGAAAGCCAGAACCTCTGTTTCGTGGCGGGGGACCTTAAGGGGTTTTTGCGGGAACGGCTAAAGGCCCGGCCCGGCCCCATCGTGGACGCCCTCACGGGGGAGGTGGTGGGGGAGCACCAGGGGGCCAGCCTCTACACCATAGGCCAAAGGAAGGGGCTTGGCCTCTACAAAACCCACCTGGAACGGTACGTGGTGGGGGTGGACCCCAAGGCCAACGTGGTCTACGTGGGGCCTAGGGAGGCGGCCCTTTGGGAGGGCCTCGAGGCCGAAGGGGCCAACCTCCTAGCCGGGCTTCCCCAGGAGGTGGAGGTCCAGGTGCGCTACCGCACCCCCCCGGTGCGGGCCCGGGTGGAGCGCTTAAGCCCCTTGCGCCTGCGCTTTGAAAAACCCCTCTTCGCCGTGACCCCCGGCCAGAGCGCGGTCTTCTACCAGGGGGAAAGGCTCCTTGGGGGGGCGGTCATCCGCCGGGGGCTTTACAACCTGGCGGGGCTTGACCTTCTCCTGACAAGGGCCTGAGAGAGTGGGGATGGGAGGTTTGATGAGGATGATCAGGAAAGCGCTCGGCGTGGTCTTGGTGGCGGCCTTTGGAACGGTCTTGGCCCAGCAGATCCGGGCGGACGGCTCCTCCACCGTCTACCCCATCACCCAGGCGGTGGCGGAGGAGTTCACCGCCAGGAACCCCGGCGTGAAGGTCACCGTGGCCTTCTCGGGCACGGGGGGCGGGTTCAAGAAGTTCTGCCGGGGGGAGACGGACATTCAAGATGCTAGCCGCCCCATCAAGAAGGAGGAACTGGAGGCGTGCGAGAAAAACGGGGTCCGCTTCGTGGAGCTCCCTGTGGCCTACGATGCCCTCACCCTCATCGTCCACCCCCAGAACACCTGGGCCACCTGCCTGAAGACGGGCGAGATCAAGGCCATCTGGGAGCCCAACAGCCGGGTGCGCACCTGGCGGGACGTGCGCCCAAGCTGGCCCAACGAGCGCATCCAGCTCTTCGGGGCGGGCACGGACTCCGGCACCTTTGACTACTTCACCGAGGCCATCATGGGCAAGGTAGGGGCCATCCGTAAGGACTACCAACCCACGGAGGACGACAACGTCACCATTCGCGGGGTGGCGGGGAACCGCTACGCCCTCGGCTTCCTGGGGGTGGCCTACTACGAGGAAAACAAGGATAAGGTGAAGGCCCTGGCGGTGGACAACGGCAAAGGCTGCGTCCTCCCCACCCGGGAGAACGTTCTAAACGGCACCTACCAGCCCCTTTCCCGGCCCCTTTTCATCTACGTGAACCTGAAGAGCCTGGAGCGCAAGGAGGTCCAGGACTTCGTGAACTTCTACCTCTCCCCCCAGGCCCGCCGGGCCATCCGCAGCACCGGCTACATTGAGCTCCCCGCGGAGGCCTACCGCATCGGCCAGGAGCTGGTGAAGCGGCGCAAGGCCGGGAGCTTCTTCATGGACCTGCCGCCCGCCACCCCGCTTTCCAAGTTCGTGGAGGAGCTGAAGAAGGAGCTCAGGTAGACCGGGCCTCGAGGCGGGGTGGGGGGCACCCCCCACCCCTTTAGAATGGACAGAGGCATGGACCTTCTTCGCCAGAAGCCCTCGCAAAACCCCAAGGAGGTCCTCACCTACGCCCTCCTCCTCCTCCTTTCCTCCGTCACCCTCCTCACCACCTTGGGCGTGGTGGTAACCCTCCTTATGGACATGGGGGAGTTCCTCCGCCGGGTGCCCCTAAGGGAGTTTCTCTTTGCCCCCGAGTGGGCCCCTCTCTTCGCCGAGCCCCGCTACGGCATCGCCCCCCTGCTGGCGGGCACCTTCCTGGTCACGGCCATCGCCCTTTTGGTGGCGGTGCCCCTGGGCCTCCTCCTCGCCATCTACATCTCGGAGTACGCCACCCCGGGGATACGGAACCGGATCATGGGGGTCCTGGAGCTCTTCGGCGGCATCCCGACGGTGGTCTTCGGCTACTTTGCCCTCCTCTTCGTAACCCCCCTCCTCCAGCGGATCGTCCCCGGCCTTAACCTCTTTAACCCGCTCTCCGCCGGGCTGGTGATGGGGTTTGCCATCGTCCCCTACGTATCCAACGTGGCCGCGGACGCCATGCAGGCCGTGCCCCGGGCCATGCGGGAAGCGGCCTACGCCCTCGGAGCCAGGCCCTACGAGGTGGCCCTAAAGGTGGTCTTCCCCGCGGCCATCTCGGGGATCGTGGCGGCCATCATCCTGGCCACCAGCCGGGCGGTGGGGGAAACCATGATCGTGGCCATCGCCGCGGGGCAGCGGCCCACCCTCACCCTGGACCCCCGGGAGACCATCGCCACCATGACCAGCTACATCGTACAGGCGGCCACGGGGGACCAGCCCGCGGGTTCCACCGCCTCCTTAGCCCTTTTCGCCGTGGGGTTCACCCTCTTCCTCCTCACCCTTCTCCTCAACGTCCTGGCCCAGTACGTGGTGGAGCGGTATCGGGAGCGGTATGAATAGGGCGTTCAACCAAGACCCCTGGAAAGCGCGCATAGACCGGGTCTTCGCCCGGGCCTTGATCCTCCCCCTCCTCCTGGCCCTCCTGCTCCTTGCCACCCTCCTGGGGGACACCCTCTACCGGAGCGCCTCCGTCCAGGTGGTGGGCGGGGAGGGGGCAGGACGCACCTACCCCTTCGGCACCCCCTGGGAGACCATGGTGAAGGATCGTCTCCTGAGCGAGGGCTACCTGGAAGAGGAGGTCCAGTCCCTCCTCCAGGATCCCGCGGAGCGCCGGGCCCTCTGGCTCCAGAACCGGGTGGAGCTCATGCCCCTAACCCACGAGGGGCCCTTCCGCCTGGTCCTCACCAACCTCTACGATGAGGGGGTAAAGGACTTTAGCCTCCTCCAGGGCCTAGGGCGCTGGGAGGAGCTCAAGGCCTCCTTGGGGGAAGGGGAAGGGCTTGTCCTGAACCTCTGGTTGGACGCCTCCTTCCTTACCCGCTACCCCTCCCGGAACCCCCTCCTCGCGGGGATCGCCCCGGCCATCGCGGGGACCCTTTGGGTCTTGGGCCTGGCCCTCCTCATCGCCATCCCCGTGGGGATAGGCACGGCCATCCTCCTGGAGGAGTACCTGCGCCAGGGGTACCTAAGCCGCATCCTCGAGGTCAACCTCCGGAACCTGGCCGGCGTGCCCTCCATCGTCTACGGCCTATTGGGCCTGGCCCTCTTTGTGCGGGGCTTCGGCCTTGGCCCCACGGTGCTGGCGGCAAGCCTCACCCTGGCCCTCTTGGGCATCCCGGTCATCGTGGTCACCGCCCGGGAGGCCCTAAGGAGCGTGCCGGACTCCATTCGCCAAGCGGCCTTCGCCCTGGGGGCCACCCAGCGCCAGGTGGTCTTCCGCACCGTGGTGCCCGCAGCCCTGCCCGGGATGGTGACCGGGGTCATCCTCTCCGCCGCCCGGCTCATCGGGGAGGCCGCCCCCCTTCTTTTGGTGGGAGCTTCGGCCTATGTGACCTTCATCCCTTCGGGACCCCTTTCGGAGTACACGGTGATCCCGGTGCAGATCTACCTCTGGATCAGCCAGAACCAGCCCGAGTTCGCCCGGGTGGCCGCGGCGGGCATCCTGGTGATGCTCATGGTGCTTTCCGTCCTCTACCTGGCCGCCCTTTACCTTAGGAACCGGTTTAGGAGGGAATGGTGAACCTGGAGATGCTAAAAGGGCACGAGACGGTGCGCACCGCGCCCATCTCCGCGGCTGAGGCCCTGGTGGACGTGCGGAACCTGAGCCTCTGGTACGGGAGCAAGCAGGCCCTGTATGGGATTAGCGTGCGCTTTCCCAAAAACCAGGTGACGGCCATCATCGGCCCCTCGGGGTGCGGCAAGAGCACCCTGCTGCGCTCCCTCAACCGCATGAACGACCTGGTACCGGGGGTGCGGGTGGAGGGGGAGGTCCTCTACGAGGGGGTGAACATCTACGATCCCCGGGTGGACCCGGTGGCCGTGAGGCGGCACATCGGCATGGTTTTCCAGAAGCCCAACCCCTTCCCCAAGACCATCTTTGAGAACGTGGCCTTTGGGCTTAGGCTCCTTGGGGTGAGGGGGAGCGAGCTGGAGGACCGGGTGGTGGAGGCCCTGAAGCGGGCCGCCCTATGGGAGGAGGTGAAGGACCGCTTCAAGAAGGAAAGCGGTCTGAGGCTTTCGGGAGGCCAGCAGCAGCGGCTTTGCATCGCCCGGGCCATCGCCGTGGAACCCCCTCTTCTCCTCATGGACGAACCCACCAGCGCCCTGGACCCCATCGCCACCCAGGCCATAGAGGACCTGATCCTAGAACTCAAGAACCGCTACACCGTGGTCATGGTCACCCACAACATGCAACAGGCAGCCCGAGTCTCCGACCGGACCCTCTTCATGCACCTCGGGGTCCTGGTGGAGGAGGGCCCCACGGAGGAGGTCTTCACCAAGCCCAAGCACCCCTATACAGAGGCCTACATCACGGGGCGGTTCGGCTAGACTTTAGGGCATGCCATCCCTTTTCCTTCTTTTTCTCACCCTCTTCAACAGCATTCTTGGCCTCTCCATCCTCTTCCCCATCCTGGGCCCCTTGGGCCGGTCCCTAGGGCTTACCGAGCCCCAGGTAGGGGCTTTCTCCACGGCCTACGCCCTCATGCAGTTCCTCCTGGCCCCCTACTGGGGCCGGCGGAGCGAAAGGGGGCGAAAGCCCGTCCTCCTCCTCGGCATCCTGGGGTTTACCGCAAGCTTTTTCCTTTTCGGCCTTTTCGCCCTCCTCGGCCTCAAGGGAGCGCTCACGGGGTGGGCGCTCTTCCTGGCCCTCCTCCTCGCCCGGCTCCTCGGGGGCGCCTTCTCCACCGCCACCCTGCCCACCGCCCAGGCCTACGTGGCGGACGTCACGGGAAGGGAGGAGCGCACCGCGGGGATGGCCCTTCTGGGAGCGGCTTTTGGGCTTGGGATCATCGTGGGGCCGGCCTTGGGGGCGGGGCTGGCCTCTCTTTTCGGCCTCCTCGCCCCGGTGTTCTTCTCCGCGGGGCTCGCCCTCTTGAACGCCCTCTTCGTCCACCTCGCCCTGCCGGAGTCCCGCGGCGGCCGGGAAGGGGCCCCAAGCGGCCGGCTTTCCCCCTGGGACCCGCGCATCTTCCCCCTCCTGCTCCTGGGCTTCGCCCTGAACCTCTCCAGCGTGGCCCTGGAGCAAACGGTGGCCTTCCTCTTCCAGGACCGGCTGGGCCTGGACGTCCTAAAGACCGCGCAACGGGTGGGGCTTGCCCTCTTCTTCTACGGGCTGGTGGCGGTCTTTATCCAGGGCTTCCTGGTGCGGGCCCTGCGCCCACCCCCTAGGCGCCTCCTCCTTTTGGGCCTGCCCGTGGGCCTACTCGGCTTCCTGGTCCTGGCCTTCGGGCAGGGGTTCTGGGCTCTCACCCTGGGCCTGGTCCTCCAGGGGGCGGGGCAGGCCCTGGCCGCCCCGGGGGTCACCGCCGCCCTTTCCCTGGCCGTGGGGGAGGAGGAGCAGGGGGCAGTGGCGGGGCTGAGCAGCGCCGCCCAGGCCCTTGGGCGGATGCTTGGGCCCCTTATCGGTACAGGGCTCTACCGGCTGGCCCCGGAAGGGCCTTACCTCCTTGGGGCCTTCCTCCTCCTGCTGGCCCTTTTGGGCTTGAGAGGCCTCAATGGGCGGCTCTAAGTACCCCGCCGAAGCTTTCGCTTCAGCGGGAGCCCCATAAGAAGGGCCTAGACCACCCTTCCTCCGAGCCCCCGAGGATCTTTCAATGCCGAGGTGCTTAGCCATGCGGCTTCTCCTTTTCCGGCAGAGGAACTTTCGCAACCTGGCCCTCTCCGCTTACCGCCCTCCCCAAGGGCTTTCCGCGGTGGTGGGGGGGAACGCCCAGGGCAAGACCAACCTCCTGAGGGGGATCCACCTCCTCCTCACCGGGGAGATGGAAGGAGGCCTCCAGGACCAGATCCGCTTCGGGGAAGGGGAGGCCTGGCTTTGGGGGGAAGTGGAGACGGCCTTGGGGGTCTTCCGCCTCGAGGCCACCCTCACCCCCGAAGGGCGCACCTTCCGGATCAACGAGAAGCCCACCGGGCTTAAGGGGCTTCTGGACCTTCCCGGATCCGTCCTCCTCTCCCCTGAGGACGTAGAGGTGGTCCTGGGGAGCCGGGAGGCACGGCGGGGGTTTCTGGACCGCCTGATCGCCCGCTTCTCCGCCCGGTATGGGGGGCTCCTTTCCGCCTACGAGAAGGTCCTAAGGCAACGGAACGCCCTCCTCCGCCAGGGGGGGAACGGGCTTTCCGCCTGGGACCAGGCCCTGGCCCGCTACGGGGAGGAGATCATGGCCTACCGGAGGCGCTTCCTGGCCCGCTTCCTGCCCATACTGGAAGAAGTCCATGTTGCCCTGGGGGGGAAGGGGGTGGGGGCCACCCTGGAGGAGACCGCGGGGCCGGGCCTCCTCGAGGCCCTCAGGGCCACGGCCAAGGAGGAGCGGGAGCGGGGCCAGACTCTGGTGGGCCCCCACCGGGACGACCTTCTCTTCCTCCTCTCGGGCCGGCCCGCCCACCGCTTCGCAAGCCGCGGCGAGGCCAAAACCCTGGCCTTGGCCCTAAGGCTTGCGGAGCACCGCCTGCTGTGGCAGCACCACGAGGAGCCTCCCCTCCTCCTCCTGGACGAGTGGAGCGAGGAACTGGACGAGGCCCGGCAAAAGGCCATCCTGGCCTACGCCAAGGCCCTACCCCAGGCCATCCTGGTGGGGCTCAGCGCCCCAGAGGGGGTCCCGGTATGCTGGATGGAAGGGGGGGTGGTGCTGTGCGGCGGCTGAAGGAGATGGTGCCCCTAGCTCTGGCCCAGGCGGGAAGCCGGGCCCGGATGGAGCGGGCCCTCCTCCTCGCCTCCTGGAAGGAGGTGGTGGGGCCGGAGCTGGCTCGGCTCACCCAGGCCCTCGCCCTGGAGGATGGGCTTCTCACCGTGCAGGTGGCGGACCCCGTTTTGGCCCACCAGCTCACCTACCGCCGCCTGGACCTCCTCCAGCGCCTCTCGGCCCGTTTCCCTGGAAAGGTGCGGGAGATCCGCTTCCGGGTGGGGCCCCTGGAGGCCCCTCCCCCAGGGGAACGCCCCCCAGAGGAACCCCTAACCCCTGCGCTTTTGGAAAAGGCCCGCGCCTTGGCCGAGACTGCACCCAAAGAGCTACGGGAGCGGGTGGAACGGGCCGCCTTGGCCCTCTTGAGAAAGCGTCGGGGCAGCCCCTGCCCCATCTGCCAGGCCCCAAGCGAGAAGAGCCCTTGCCCCACCTGCCGCCGCCACCTGCAAAGCCCCCTGGTGGCCAAGGAGGCGGAAAGGCTTGCCCGGGGCAAGCCCCCAAGGCTTTCCGGCGAACCCCTCCTCGTCGCCCGGCACCTGGCCCGGGAAAGGCTTCTTGGGGAGCTTCAGGACCTGTACCCCGTGGCCCTAAAGGAGCCCGCTTTCTGGCCCCTCCTTACGGACCTGGCCCAGCGCTTCCGGGCCCTTTTCCCCGAGGAGCCCCTACCCGAAGGGGTGCAGAGCCTCCTCAAGCGGATAGAATGAGGCCAATGCGCCTTTTAGCCCTCTTGTTCCTGGGCCTGGCTTTGGCCCAAGGAGAGCTCACCCACGTGGTGGCCCCGGGGGAGACCCTTTTCTCCATTGCCCGGCGCTACGGCACCACGGTGGAAGAGCTAAAGAGGCTAAACGGCCTCCAGGACTTCCTCATCCGGCCCGGACAGGTCCTAAGGGTAAGCCCGGCCCAAGACCCCACCCACGTGGTGGCTCCCGGGGAAACCCTCTTCTCCATCGCCCGGCGCTATGGGACCACGGTGGAAGCCCTGAAGGCCCTGAACGGCCTGGAAAGCGACGAGCTCCAAGCGGGCCAGGTCCTCAGGCTGCCCCAACGCACCCTCCCCGAAGCCCCAGCCCCGCCCCCCCAGGAAGAGGCCCTGGACCCGGAAAGCCCCCTTCTCCGGAGCGTTCTCCGCTACCTGGGGGTGCCCTACAAGTACGGGGCCAACTCCCCCCTGGCCCTGGACTGCTCCGCCTTCGTAGCCCAGGTCTACGCAGAGCTCGGGGTGGCCCTGCCCCGCACCACTCACGAGCAGTGGCGCGCCCTGCCCGAGGCGGAGGGCCTAAAGCCCGGGGACCTGGTCTTTTTCAGCTTCGCCGGGCGGGAGGTGGACCACGTGGGGATCTACCTGGGCCGGGGGGTCTTCGCCCACGCCAGCAGCTACGGGAGCCGGGTGGTCATAGAGAGCCTCGAGGCCCCCTTCTACCAGAAGGCCTACCGGGGCGCCCGCAGGCCCCCCCTCCCCGAAGCGGGCCGCTAAGAAGCTTTCGCTTCGGCGGGGCCCGAAGAAGGGCCCCGCCCGCCTTTCCTCACAAGCCCCGGAAGGGCTTTTCGGCGCCGAGGTGCTTAGGGCCAAGGGGGCCTTCGCCCCTGGGCCTTTTCCAGGGCCTCCCAAAGGGCCTCTCCCGGCCTCCCCTCCCCCCGGAAGGCCTCGGCCTCCCGCTCCACCCAGGCCTCCCCCAGGCGGAAGAGCACCCCCCGGGCCTCCGCCAAGGCCTCCCCGATGAGGGCCCCCAGGGAGTAGGCCTCAGCCTGCCGGGGTAGGTCGGGGTCCAGGCCCTGGCGCACCAGGGCGCGGCCGTAGGGCTCTTCCCGCTCCGCCATGGTGCCCCCTTGGGCAAAGTAGCGCCGGAGGACCCGGCCCCAGTCCCCCACCCGGCTGTAGGAGGCCATGGCCCCATAGGCGGCCTCGAGGTCTTCCGGGGTGTAGGGGCGGTAGCGGTTCTCGTGGATCACCAGGGCCCGGGGTAGCCTGGGCCTAGGGGGGCCTTCCTCGTCGGGCACGCCCACCGCCAGCCCCACCGCGGGGAGGACCCCCGGGGGCAAGCCCAAGAGGTCTATCAAGGCCTCCACCCCGTTCAACACCCCCCCGATGAAGCACACCCCGTACCCCAGGCTCTCCGCGGTAAGGGCGAGGTAGGCAGCGGAAAGAGCAGCGTCTATGAGGGCGAAGTGCAGGGCGGTGCGGGGCCAGAAGGCCATGGCCTCTCCCCGGTGGGCCAGGAGCCTTTCCAACCGGTGGACATCCGCCAGGAAAACGAAAAACTCCGCCGCCTGGCGGATGTGCTCCTGTTCCCCGGAAAGCTGGGCGATCCTATCCCGGAGGACAGGGTCCGTGACCCGGAGGGCGGAGTAGAGCTGGGCGCTGGCGTCTGTGGGGGCGCGCTGCAGGGCAAAAAGGAGCTTCTCCAGGTCCTCCTCGGGGAGGGGCACCGGCTTGAACCGGCGCACGCTCCGCCTTCGCTTCAGGGCTTCTAGAACCTCCACGCCCCTTAGCTTACGCCCAGGTAGGCCAGGTAGGCCCGCACCAGGGCCTCCCCATAGAAGAAGGCCACCACCCCCCCAAGGGCCAGATGGGGGCCAAAGGGCAGGGTGCGCTGGCGGAAAAGAACCCCGAGAAGGGCCCCGGAAAAGGCGGCGAGGAGGAGGGCGAGTAGGGCATAGGGCCCAAGCCAGGCCCCTAGGGCCCCCATGAGCTTCACATCCCCGTAGCCCATGGCCACGGGCTCTTCCTCCTCAGGCTCCAAGGAAGGGGCACGAAAGGCCCAATAAAGCCCCCCGGCCAGGGCCAGCCCCCCCGCGGCCACCAGGCTCCCCTGAAGGGCCTGAACATAACCCATCCCCCCCAGGAGGAAGCCTAGGGCCCAGGCCAAGGGAAGGAGCGGGAGGACGATTCGGTCCTTTAGGACCACCGGCCGCCCCGTGCGGGCGGAAAGGGCCCAGGAGAGAAAGGCCAGGGCCATCCCCACCCCCGGGCCCAAAAGGGCCCCGAAGAGGGCGGCCATGTGCACCTGGTGAGAGCCCACGGGGACCTCGGGCTTCCCCTCCCTAAAGCGCCTCAGGAAAAAGGCCCCGTACCCCGCCACAAGGGCCAGGAGGCCCGCCGCCAAAAGCGCCCCGTCCAGGGCCTGGCCAAAACCCAGGGGAAACCCCAAAAGCCCCGCGGCAAGGAGGCCCAGGAAGAGGAGGCCATAGGTGAGCCCGTCGGGAAGCTCCTGGGTGTCCAGGTCTATGAAGGCCAGGGCCACCAAAAAGGCGAGGAAGAGGAAGACCAAAAGCGCCTCCACCCCGGGGGGAAAGTAGAGGGCGGTGAGGAGGAAAAGCCCGCCCGTAAGCCCCTCCACCAGGGGGTAGCGGGAGGAGATGGGCGCCTTGCAGTAGCGGCACCGCCCCCTTAGGGCAAGGTAGGAGAGGACGGGAACGAGGTCGGAGGGGGAAAGGGTGTGCCCGCAATGGGGACAGCGGCTCCTCCCCCCTAGGCCTTCCCCTTTGGGAAGGCGATGGATCACCACGTTGACGAAAGAGCCCACGGCAAGCCCCAGGAGGAGGGCAAAAAGGAACCACATGAGGGTTATTGTACCAAGCCCATTGCGTGACGGATTTTTGCTTATTGGCAGTAAAGTGTTATATAATGACCCCATGGCCCTATGGTTTGAGGAGAGCCAGGAGGAGCGGCAGGTGCTTGGGCCCTTCCGGGAGTTCTTGAAGGCCGAGGTGGCAGCAGGGGCAGCGGAAAGGGACCGGACCGGGACCTTTCCCTGGGAGCTCGTGCGGAAGCTTGCCGAGTTCGGGGTCTTCGGGGCCACGGTCCCCGAGGCCTACGGGGGGGCGGGGCTTTCCACGCGCCTTTTCGCCCGCATGGTGGAGGAGATCGCCTACGTGGACGGGGCCTTGGCCCTCACCGTGGCCAGCCATAACTCCCTAGCCACAGGGCACATCCTCCTCGCCGGAAGCGACGGGCAGAAGGCCGAGTTCCTCCCCAGGCTGGCCTCGGGGGAGGCCCTCGGGGCCTGGGGCCTCACGGAGCCGGGGGCGGGGTCAGATGCAGCCGGCCTCAAGACCCGGGCCGAGCCGGTGGCGGGGGGATTCCTCCTAAACGGCACCAAGCAGTTCATCACCCAGGGGAGCGTAGCCGGGGTCTACGTGATCATGGCCCGCACCGACCCCCCGGCGGAGGGCAAGCGGCACTTGGGGATCTCCGCCTTCGCCTTCTTCCGGCCCGAGCGAGACCTAAAGGTAGGACGGAAAGAGGAGAAGCTAGGGCTTAGCGCCTCTGACACCGCCCAACTCATCCTGGAAGACCTCTTCCTGCCCGAGGAGGCCCTTTTGGGGAAAAGGGGCCAGGCCTTCTACGATGTCCTAAGGGTGCTGGACGGGGGCCGCATCGGCATCGCCGCCATGGCCGTGGGCCTGGGCCGGGCCGCCCTAGACTACGCCCTCCGCTACGCCAAGGAGCGGGAGGCCTTCGGGCGGCCCATCGCCGAGTTCCAGGGGGTTTCCTTTAAGCTGGCGGAGATGGCCACGGAGCTGGAGGCGGCGAGGCTCCTTTACCTCAAAGCGGCGGAGCTCAAGGACGCGGGGCGGCCCTTCGCCCTCGAGGCCGCCCAGGCCAAGCTCTTCGCCAGCGAGGTAGCGGTGAAGGCCTGCGACGAGGCCATCCAGATCCTTGGGGGCTATGGGTACATCAAGGACTACCCCGTGGAGCGCTACTGGCGGGACGCCCGCCTTACCCGCATCGGGGAGGGGACGAGCGAGGTCTTGAAGGTGGTCATTGCCCGGCGCCTTCTGGAAGGAGCGTAAAGGTTAGGGCCTTGGGGGTCCTGAGGGCAAGCTGCCCGCAAGCCGCCCCTACGTCCTGCCCCCGGCTGAAGCGGATGGAGGTGGGGATGCCGGCCCGCTTCAGCTCCTCGGCAAAGGCCAGGATGCCCGCTTTGGGCGTGCCCTTCACCGGAGCCCCGGGCCAGGGGTTAAAGGGGATGAGGTTCACGTGGGCGCTCACCCCCCTTAGGAGCTTGGCCAGAAGCCGGGCCTGCCAGGGGTGGTCGTTCAGGCCCTGGAGGAGGGTGTACTCAAAGGTCACCCGCCGCTTGGTCTTGGCGTAGTAGGCCCGCACCGCCTCCATGATCTCCTGGATGGGGTAGCGGTGGGCGGTGGGGATGATCTTCCTTCGGGTCTCGTCGTCGGGGGCGTGGAGGGAGAGGGCCAGGCGCACCCCCAGGTCCTCCTCCGCCAGGCGGTGGATCCCCCGGGGGATGCCCACGGTGGAGAGGGTGATGCGCCGCGGGCTCATGGCCAGACCCTTAGGGTGAAGCATGGTGCGCACCGCCTTCAGGACGTTGGTGAGGTTCAAAAGGGGCTCCCCCATGCCCATGAGGACCACGTTGCGGATCTCCCTAGGGGAGATCCCCTGGTGGTAGGCGATGGCGAGGAGCTGGTCCAGGATCTCCGCCGCGGTGAGGTTGCGGCCGAAACCCAAGGCCCCCGTGGCGCAGAAGGTGCACCCCGCGGGGCAGCCCACCATGCTGGAAAGGCAGACCGTCTTGCGGTTCTCGTAGGGCATGTAGACGGCCTCGGTCTTCTTGCCGTCTAGGAGGGTAAAGAGGTACTTCACGCTCCCATCCCGGCTCGGGTAGGCCTCCACCAGGGCGAACTCCGAGATGCGCCACTCCCCGGCCAACGCCTCCCGGAGCCCCTTGGGAAGGTCGGTCATCTCAGAAAAGTCCCGCACCCCCCGGGCGTAAAGCCAGTGGGCGATCTGGGCCTTGCGGTAGCCCTCGCCCGGAAGCTCCTCGGGGGAAAGTTCCAGGATGGGCTTCATGGGTGGGGTCTTTGGCCGGTCGGCCATCTTCCCATTCTAGGAGGGAAGGGCCAAGGCCGCAACCACCCCTGTGCTCGGACAAACACATGTGAGACTGCCCCAACTAAAATGTGGGGACCACTCCAACATGAAGGAGGTCCCCACGAATGCAGCTTACCACCATCGGCCAGGAGATGTGGAAGGGAGCCCGGCTGGC
>NZ_JBBIMD010000029.1:0-27060 GCF_037444525.1 Thermus sp.
AAGACTCTGGAGGAGCTGAGGGGGGTGATTGCGGAGCGGGTCCGGTACTACGGGGAGAGCCGCTTGCACACGGGGCTGGGGTACAGGACACCGCAGGAGGTGATGGAGGCGGAGTTGGAAAGGCTGAAGGGTCGGATCACATCAAGAGGAGGCTAAGGATGTCCAAATCTAGGGGCGCGGCTCAGTGGAGCGGGTATGGCCGTTGGTGGATGCGGTGGTGGCCAATGGGCGGGTGGGGAGGGAGGAGGAGCTTTGGGCGAGGGTGGAGTCCAGGTGCGCCTACTTGCAGGCCCAGAGGGAGCTGATTCGGAGCTATACCCTGTTCCACTGGTGGCCAGGGGGATGTTAGGGGAAAGGATCGGAAGGATTCCTTATTCTCCCCCTAAGACTTCGCCAATTAATGCTTCATATTTTTCCGCGAGGCAGCTCCACGAATAGTGTACCTCCACGTATCGTCTACCCTTTAATCCTATAGCCCAGCGTTCTTCGGGAGACATAAGAGCCATTTGACGGATAGCTTTAGCTATGGCTACAGGATCTGGAGAAACCACTAACCCCGCTCCGGATTCTTCTACGGGGTTAAGAGGAGCATCTACAGCCAATACTACAGGACGAGCCACCGCAAGATAGTCAAAGATTTTATTAGGACTTATACCCCAGCGGTATAAAGGGGATTTTAGAAAAACCATAGCAAGTACATCCGCCTCTGAAAGAAGCGTGTACACCCTATTCTTGGGAACGGGGTCTTCAAAAGATATGCTCCTTAAACCAAGCTGCTTGCTTTTCTCCTTCAATCTGGCCTTTTCAGGACCATCTCCTACAAACCTAAAGTGTATTTTGTCGCCCCAACCCTCCTGCTCCAGATAGGAAATGGCCTCTAAGAGGATGTGGAGGCCATTGGCAAACCCGTGGGTACCCGCGTACATGACCGTACACACCCCTTTGGGCTGAGGAGGAGTTGGAGGAGGAACCATTTCCAGGTCTACACCATTAGAAATCCATGTTATACGATTTGGGTCACCTCCCTTGGCGCAGATATGTTCTGAAGCTTTAGGCAAAAGTGTTACAATTCGGGAAGCTCTTTGATATAAATACCACTCCATTTTTTCCAGGAGCAGAACAAAGGGATGGCGTGCTGAAAAAGCTCCCAAATCAATAAGGGTTTGGGGCCATAAATCACGCACCTCAAAGACAAAGGGAACACCAAAGCGAGTGGCCAAACGCTCCGCAGCTAAAGCTGCCCAAAGATGAGGGCTAGACCCCACAACCACATCTGGCTTCTGAAGAAGTGTATTTGGAATACGCCAGACACGGTAGGCAAATACATTCATATTCCAAACTCGAGCCCAACTGTTTCCCCTATACGGAGGGGTACGTATCCACAAAAAGCGAACACCGTCTATGGTTTCCGCTCTATATAGCTCCCCTTTTTTGAGGCGCGTTTCTCGCCGAGTAACATGGTCAAAGCTGGAGGCGATAATTGTAACTTCGTGGCCCCTTTCGTTTAGCTTTTTGGCTAGAGAAAAGTGACGTGTACCCCCCGCTTGTTCCGGTGGGATCGCATACTGGTTTACGATCCACACTTTCTTCCCCATGTTCTTCACACGCACCTCCGCCACAGCTCTAAAAGCCTTTCTACCACATCCTCTACATTAAACTCCACCTCCACACGTGCTCTACCCGCCTCAGCTAAAGAGGCAGCAGCAATCCTGCCCCTGTAAAGAGTGTCTATCGCCTCAGCTAACGCGTAGGGGTCCTTGGGGGGCACTAGAACCCCAGCTCCCCCCCGCAGGAGTTCGGGTATGCCCCCCGTAGCCGTGGATACCACAGGAATCCCACAACTCATGGCTTCTATTAGGGAAACGGGTATTCCTTCATTAAGGCCAGCCCCCAAATCCACACTAGGTAGTACTACAAGATCCACCTTGCCTTCCTGGTATAAAGCCAGGAGTTGGTCACGAGGCAAGAACCCCAAGAAGCGAACCTGGTCCCTAAGCCCCAAATCCTTCACTTGCCGCTCTATGGTAGGTTTTAGCTCCCCTTCTCCAGCAAGCCAAAGTTCTATCTGAGGGGGCAACAACCTTAAAGCTTCCAGCAGATAGCGATGTCCCTTCACCTCAATAAAGGAAGCTGGGCAAAGCACCACAAATTTATCGTGACGAGAAGGGAGCTTTTCGGGACTTATTTCAAATGAAGTCTGCCCTGGAAGGCGTACTCCCATATGGAGAACAAGGGCACGCTCTAATGGCACCCCTCGCTCTCTAGCCATTTCTAGCGTTTTTTCCGATATGCATCTGAAAAAGCAAGCTCTCTCCGCTTTTCGTCGTAAAAGGTTATTCTCTACAATGTCCCATCGGTGCGCGGTTATACTCCAAGGAATTCCGGATATCGCGCTAGCCACCATGGCCATACTAGCTGTCGTAGCGGCCCAATGAACGTGAATGTGGTCCACCTTATACTCCAATGCAAGAAGTCCTAGCCACAGTCCCTTAGGATAAACTAGCAGATTCTTTAAAAGGTGCCTTGGGCGAGGAGTTATGAGCAAGAGGAGGGCTTCAGAGGCTCTCCTGGGCGCACGCCAAAAAGCTTTCAAGGTCCCTTTGACTATTTCCCAAGACAACAGGGGTTCACTCAACGTTCGCTTTAACAGGCGCCCGGCTTCAGTATGAGTTGGCGCCCCTCGAGGGTACATCGGAACAATCCAGAGTTCAACTCCACGGCGCAGAAGCTCCTCCACTTCAGGATAGAGAAACCCCTCACCCGCTCCAAAAGGGAACGAAGAGGTAACATACATCAATCTCATCGGGGGATCACCTCTGTAGAACGCTTCCCATTAAGCACCACTAACAACCCTCCTTGCTCTGAAGAGGTTTATATAGAGCTCGCCATATGCTTTCGCGGTTTGAGTTATATCAAAGCGCTCCAATGCACGTTTGCGTCCTTCCTGGCCCATTTGCCTAACAAGCAAAGGGTTGCGAGCCAGGCGAAGGATGGCCTCGGCAAAGGCTTTCGGATTACGAGGAGGCACCAAAAACCCATGGACCCCGTCCTCTATCAGTTCGGGCACCCCTCCTACAGCCGTAGCAATCACAGGCCGCCCCGAGGCCATGGCTTCCAAGACAACCAAAGGAGCTCCTTCCCAGTCAGACGATAAGACGACCGTATCCACCTGGCCCATGAGTTCAGGAACATCTTGGCGCAATCCCAAACATTTTACATGCTCTTGGAGCCCTCTTAGGCTGATCTGCCTTTCCACCTCCCTTCTAAGAGGTCCATCTCCCACTAGCCAGAGCTCCATGGAAGAATACTCATCAAGAGCAGTAGCAAATCCCTCTAGTAGAACAAGATGATTCTTTGGGGGCGCGAAACGAGCCACATGAAGCAATCTTAACTTCTCTTCCCCACGTGGCGGCAACCTCGCATCCAAAAAACGATTGGTGGGAATACCGTTATAAATCACAGGCGTATCAAGGTCAAGGCCATAAACCCTTTTTACTGTTTCCGCCACGGCCAAGGAAATACTTACGGGCACAACACCCAGCTTCCCAAAAGCAAGGCCGTGCACTCTTTTGCCCAGGGCATTTACTTCTCTCTGAGCAATGGTATGAATGGTGTGAACTCGGACAGGAATGTTCCCAAGAAGGGTGGGCAAAAGGGCGTAGCCTAAAGTATAGAGATGGGTATGGATAACATGCGGTCTATAGTCTAGGATTAATCGGAAAAGTTGGAGCATCACTTTTGGGTCTAGCCCCTTTCGTTTGCGAAGAAAAAAGACCTTCAGTGCTTTTCGCTCCGCCTCTTTTTCCAGAAGTGTACCCCTCGAAGGGTAGAGGCTCACAGCTACGACCTCAAAGCGTTCCTTATCCATAGCCCCCATCAAGTCTACAAGCAACCTTTCTGCACCACCAGGGCCTAAATCAGGGATAACGTGCAGAACGCGCAGTCTCATTGGTTTCGCACCTCCTTCAAGGCTAAGCTTGATCCATACAAGAAGAAGGGCACCTTTACATACTCCCAAGTGAGGGTTAAGCTGGCCACCCAATACGCCAAAAGCCCCAGCAAGAGCCCCCTGGCCAAGGGATACCGGCGCCGGATGCGAAGCAAATGCAGAAAGACAGTCAGCTGAACTAAGACAAACAACGTAAGACCAGCTATCCCAGTTTCAGCCATAACGGACAAAAAGCTATTGTGGGCTACTCCCCCACCACCATCCTCTCTAAAGAAGGTGATTTGAGCTGCAGCCTGCGAGTACTGCGGAGAAATCCAAGCAAAATTAGCTACACCTACGCCCGTCAGGGGATAAGAGGTGAAAACAGCCCACGCTGCCCTCCAAATATCCACGCGACCAGCCCAGGTGCCTTCGTCCAAAATGTTACCTATTGTTGAAATTCTCTCCATAAAAGCGGTAGCGAACTGGGACTCACGCAACACAAAAAGACTTCCTAGGACAAGCGAAAAAATCATAAGCAATATCAGAAAACCGCGGACACCTTGCCCAATCAACCCCAAGGTCAAGTTAAAAGCCGCATTCAGCAAAGCCGTTCTCGATCCGGAAAGAGGTACGACCAGAAGAGAGAGTCCACCAATTAAATGGATAACCAATCTGCTGACTTTTGGCAGGTAATCCATGGCACCAAAATACACCACCAAGAACCCGATTAAAGCCAGATTGGCATAATCGTTAGGATCTTTTCCTCCACTTGAAAAGCGGCCTGACTCAACTAACCAAGGGTTGGGGTGGGGTAGCAGAAATCCTAAGGGCAAAGAAACCACCACACCAAGCAATAAGGCAAGCCAAAATCTTACCAAGAATCTCACGGACAAGATAGAAATGGCAAAAGTGACCCCCAACAAACCTAAATATGTAAAGACTCTTTCTAAGGCCCATTCAGTGTTGGGTGCCCAGCAAGATGTTGTCCCAGACCATGCAACAAACAGAAGCAAGGCAACAGAGATGGGGGAAAAGAGGTTGGAAAAGAACCTTTTACTCGCTTTGGCATTCAAGACAACGAGACATAGGAAGATCAAAAGAACAACCGGGGTAATGTAGCGAAAGATACTTCCGAACCCAAACAAATTGTACCCATCGAAAGGCAGGCTAAACGCAAGAAGAAGGAGCAAAAACCAGAGCGCTTTCTCCAGCCCAGTCACTGGGCTAGCTGTCTCCTTACGTACCAAAGCATCCATATCTCACCTCCTATGATGATTCCCATATACACAACGGCAGCTCCGAGGGCACCAAATTCGGGAGCAAGAATATATACGAGAATCGAGGCTAGGATCAAGCGGACCAGGTTAACAAATCCATCAACTTCAGGTCTTTTTATTGTGTGA
Source organism: Thermus sp. (assembly GCF_037444525.1). GTDB lineage: Bacteria > Deinococcota > Deinococci > Deinococcales > Thermaceae > Thermus. The sequence continues at coordinate 5,335 of NZ_JBBIMD010000029.1, forward strand.
ATAAGCATTGTAGCCAGACCCAAGAAAATAACCGCCATAAAGCCAAGGGAAAGGGCCAAAAAGACCACCTGGGCCCGTAAATACTCCTTGCCCAAGAGAACCTCTTGAACCGAAAAAAGGGAAAGAACAACGAGTAAGGAGAAGAGGACGTAGTATGGGACAATACTCCGCAACTTCTCTAAATAAGCCAGAGCTTCGTCCTTTTTTGTTAAACCGACCACCCGCGGGAAAAGAATGGTGCGAACAGAAACATTTAATGTGGAGAAAACCATTGAAAAAAGCAAGCCTGTCGCAAAATAAGCCACTTCCTCTATTGACCCCCGAACCGCCAAGAGGAATTGAACTGCATGGGGAATCGCGGTATAGCTGAGGCTTGACAAGGCTACCCATTGGGTATATTTTAGGGCAGACCTTACAATAGACAAATCTTCCCGAAACAACCGTGACACCCTGACTTTTTGTATCCTCTTTGATCCTCTACCCAGGCTAAACACCAGGGCTAGAGCCAAGGGGAGTATATAAGTAACCACTAGCCAAGTCAACGGTGAATTGCTCTTAAAAAGAAGCAACAGGGAAATGGCAAGGAGCCGCAAAATGGAGTAAAGTGCCATGGTGGAAGAAAAAGCTCTAAAGTTCTGGCGAGATCTGAGAACGGACTGTAGATGTATCCACAATGTTACTAAACCTCCTGTTATGATAGCCGAACTCACAATGAGCCAACTCAACCCTTCCACTCCCAAAACGCGCGAGATTAACCAGCCGATGGGTGCAGATAGCAAAAAGAGAATAAGAAAAACAAAAATCCGCAGTAGAAGAATAGCGTTTAAAAATCTCTCCTTGGACTCAGCAGTATCCCTTTCCCCAAAGAAACGAATAGTAGTCAAACCCAATCCTGCATCGCCAATCGTGCCTACAAACATAGCCAAAGACAAAGATAGCGAAAATACACCAAAACTCTCTGGGCCCAGAATGCGCGCAGCCAGAGCTTGAGTAATGAAGCTCACCAAATTATTCAATGCTGTAGAAGCCACCACTTGCAGAAAAGCCCCTCTCAAACGATAAGAGAATTCCTTAGGCCAAAAGTTGAGGAGTTTCATCCCAACAGAACTTTCTTAAAAACCGTCTCCAAATGCCACAAGGTTCCCTCAGAAAGCCAAGGCGACATAGGCAGCGAAAGAACCTCTGAAGCAATTTTCTCGGCCTCAGGCAAACTGTAACCAAGATAAGTGTATACGGGTAGCTTATGAAGGGGAGTTGGGTAATACACCATGGTCTCAATGCCCATCTCCCGAAGCCTCATCCGTACCTCATCTCGCCTACCCCCCAAAACCCGCACCGTGTACTGGTGGTAGACGTGCTTGGCGTAGGGGGCCTCATAGGGGAGAAGAAGGCCGGGGATGTCTCCCAGAAGCTCATGGTAGGCCCGGGCCACCTGGCGGCGGGCCTCGTTCCAACGGTCCACATACGGTAGCTTTACCCGAAGGATAGCAGCTTGAAGCGCATCTAGGCGGGAATTATAGCCCAAAACCTCGTTGTAGTACTTCCTTTTGGAGCCGTGAGCCCGGAGCATACGGGCTCGTTCGGCCACCTCATCGTCGTTCGTAGCAATAAGCCCCCCGTCCCCATAAGCCCCGAGGTTTTTGGAAGGAAAGAAGGAAAAAGCACCCGCATGGCCCAGGGTGCCGAGCTTCCTCCCCTTGTACTCCCCGCCAAAAGCCTGGGCCACGTCCTCTAGCACCTTAAGACCGTACTTTTCGGCCAAGGCAAGGATGGGGTTCATGTCCGCCGCTTGGCCATAGAGGTGGACTGGCAGGATGGCCCGGGTGCGAGGAGTGATGGCGGGCTCTATGAGTTCGGGGTTCAGGTTATAGGCCCTGGGGTCAATGTCCACAAAGACTGGGGTTGCCCCCACCAGGCTGATGGCCTCGGCGGTGGCGAAGAAGGTAAAGGGGGTGGTGATCACCTCGTCTCCTGGTCCTATACCTAGGGCCCTTAGGGCGATGACCAAGGCATCCGTCCCGGAGTTGACCCCTATGGCATGTTTTACCCCGAGATAGCAGGCCACCTCGGCCTCAAAAGCCTCCACCTCGGGACCTAAGATGAACTGCCCTGAGCGGAGGACCCGAGCTATAGCCCCCTGAAGCTCGCCCCAGAGCTCATTCACCTCGGGTCTAAGATCCAACATGGGTATCGGTGTCCGCTCCATGGTTCATTCCACCCGGCGCACGCCAAGCTCGCCCTCCCTAATATAAACCCGCCCACAAGCAGCGCAGGTGGCCCCCACACCCTCAAATCGCAAGGGTACCCCGCATTCGCAAGCAAACCCCATCACCCGAGCAGGCACCCCGGCCACCAAGGCATAGGGCGGAATATCCTCAGTAACTACCGCACCTGCAGCCACAAAGGCCCACTCCCCTATGGTAACCCCGCAGACAATGGTGGCGTTGGCCCCAATGGTGGCTCCCCGCTTGACTAGAGTCCTCAAGTAGTCCTCGCTCCGGTTCCTAGGGAAGGCCGCCCTGGGGGTGCGGACATTCGTGAAAACCGCACTGGGGCCTACAAAAACATGGTCTTCCAAAACCACCCCCTCGTATAGGGAAACATTGTTCTGGATCTTGCACCCCCGGCCCACCTGCACTCCCTTGGCCACGAAGACGTTTTGGCCGAGGGTGCAGTCCTCCCCAATCTCGGCCCCAGCCATGATGTGGCAAAAGTGCCAAATGCGGGTGCCTCGGCCTATCTTAGCTCCTTCATCCACATAGGCGCTCTCGTGCTTAAAGTAATCCATGGAAGTCACCTCCGGAGCAAGGGATGTGCGCGATGGGTGGGGGGCGGGCTGATCTCCGCCTTGCGAATCAGGGCAGTGGTGCAGATGGGCTCGCGGGCCACTTCTAAGCCAAACCCCTCTCCAGCAAGGGCCCTACGGTAGACCTCGGTGTGCAGGTCGGTGAAGCCTTCAGAGAACTCCACCTCCTCGCCTTCTATGGCGATGGAACGGTAGGTGCGCCATCCCTCGGCCCTTAGGGCTTCGGGGACGTAGCTTGGGTCTATGGAGAGGAACCAGCGTACCCGCGCCCTTTCCAGCTCCAGGTATCCGGCCACCACCGTGTCGGTGCGGACATGGACCTCGAGGTAGAGGGTTTTCCCAAAATACCAGTAGAGCAAGTCAAAGAAGTGGATGCCGATGTTGGTGGCAAGGCCTCCGCCCTTCCGCAGGTCCCCCTTCCAGCTCTTTAGGTACCAAGGCCCCCGACCAGTGATGTAAGTGAGGAGCACATCCTTGGCCTCGCCTGAGAGCTTTTCCTTTAAAGCCTGAAGGGCTGGGTGGACCCGGAGCTGGAGAACCGTGTAGACCCGCCGGCCGTACCGCCCTTCCAGCTCCTCCAGGCGGTCTAGGCTTTCCGGCTCTAGCACCAAGGGTTTTTCGCAGAGGGCGTGAGCCCCCTGGCGTAAGGCCATGCGGATGTGGGCCTCGTGCAGGTGGTTGGGGCTCGCGATGGCCACCCAGTCCACCGGGTGGTCCTCGAGGTGGGCCTCAAAGACTTCAGGCTCAGTAAAGAAAGCTGCTTCGGGGAAGTAACTATCCAGAATCCCCGCCGTAGCCCCAGGATCTAAGGCTGCGGTGAGCAGGTTTCCGGTATCCTTAATCGCCTTTAGATGGCGGGGAGCGATGTACCCCACTCCGATGAGGGCAAAGCGCTTCATAGGAGCACCACCTTACTGCTTTTGAAGTGCCGGGTAACCCCTCGGGTGTCCAGCACCTTTCGGGCATGTTGGAGGATCCAAGGGTAATCCAGGCTGGAGTGGTCCGTAGCAATGAGCACCAGGTCAGCCCAAGAAAGGCGTTCGGGGGTAAGGGGAACGCTTTCCATGGCAAGCCCCCCGTGGGTAAACCTAGGCACAAAGGGATCGTGGTAGACCACTTCTGCACCGTCGTTCTTAAGGAGGCGGATGACCTCTATGGCCGGGCTTTCCCGGTAGTCCCCGATGTCCTTCTTGTAGGCCACCCCCAGGACCAAGATACGGGCCCGGGAAGGAGGAACCGCAAGCTCGTTCAGGACCCTAAGGGCCTTCTCCCGAACAAACTCGGGCATCTTGCGGTTGATCTCCCCCGCCAGGGCAATGAAGTGGGTGTTGAAGTTGTACTCCTTGGCCTTCCACTCCAGGTAGTGGGGGTCCACGGGGATGCAGTGCCCTCCAACCCCAGGCCCAGGGTAGAAAGGCATGATCCCAAAGGGCTTGGTGAAGGCAGCATCCAGTACCTCCCACACATTCAGCCCCATGCGGTCACATAGGAGAGCAAGCTCGTTCACCAGGGCAATGTTCACCGCGCGGAAGGTGTTCTCAAAAACCTTGACCAGCTCTGCAGCCTTGGTGCTGGAAACGGGGACCACCTGCTCTATGGTCTGGCTGTAAAAGGCCACGGCCACCTCCAAGGATTCAGGCCCCACCCCTCCCACCACCTTGGTGGTGTTCTTCGTGGTATAGCGCTTGTTTCCCGGATCCACCCTCTCGGGAGAATGAGCTAAGAAGAAATCCTGCTCCACCTTCAGCCCACTCCCTTCCAGGATGGGAAGCATGACCTCCTCCGTGGTGCCGGGGTAAGTGGTGGACTCGAGGCTGACCAGCTGCCCAGGGCGGAGGTGCCTGGCGATTTCCCGGGTCACCCTTTCCACATACTGGAGATCCGGGGTTAAATTTCGGGTCAAGGGCGTGGGCACGCAGATCACGATAACGTCCATCTCCGGGACTCGCTCAAAACCCGTCTCCGCCACTATGAGTCCCTGAGACACCAGCTCCTTTAGCTCCTCATCCCGGACATCGGGGATGTAGTTCTCACCCCGTCTTACCCGCTCCGCCCTTCTGGGGTTCTGCTCGATCCCAATAACCCGAAATCCAACCTTGGCCTTCTCCACTGCAAAGGGAAGACCCACATACCCCAATCCCACTACCCCCACCACAGCGGAATGGTCCATAATCTTTTCAACAAGCATATCTTTAGCGCTTTTTTCCCACGTCATAGCATCCCCCAGAAGTTGAGCTGGTTCTCCCTTAGCTGTTGCAAAATCTTTTTGAGCTCCCCCACCCGGTCCTTCCGGGCCACCAGGGTCACCTTCCCCTCCCGCACGATGACCACGTCCTGTAGCCCAAGGGTGACGATGAGCTCCTCCCCTTGCGCGTAGAGGATGGCCCCACGGGTGTTCACCCCCACGTGCCGCGCCAGGGCCAGGTTCTCCTCCCCTTCCCCCCGCCAAATAGCAGGAGCATGGCGGGAAAACTCCTCCCGCCACACCGCCTTCCGCCCCACAAAAATCCCCGCGTTCCAAAAATGCCGCCCCGAACGGTATAACCCCTCCGCCCTCTCCCCGTCCGGCTTCTCCAGGAAGCGGGCCACCCGGTAAACCCTATCCCCCACCGCCTCGCCCATCTCCAAGTACCCGTAGCCCGTGGCCGGCCGGTCCGGAGGAACCCCGAGGAGGAAAAGCCCGTCCCGCCTTTCCGCCTCCTCTAGGGCAAGGCGGAGATCTTCCCGGAAGGCCCTCTCGTCCCCCACGTAGTGGTCCGCAGGGAAAAAGGCCACCGTCCCCTCAGGGAGAGCCTTCAAGGCAAAGGCCACCGCGAAAGCCGTGTCCTTGGGCTCGGGCTCCACCAGGAGGCCATCCTCCCCTAACCAAGGGAGTTCCTCCCGCACCAGGGGCACTAAGTGGGGAGGGACCACCACGTAGATCCTTTCCTCGGGGAAAACCCCAAGGAGCCTCTCCCCCGTGGCCTGGAGGAGGCTCTTGCCCCCAAAAAGCCGCAAGAAAGGCTTGGGGCGCTTGGGGGTGGAAAGGGGCCAGAACCTCTCCCCCTTGCCCCCAGCCAGAATGACCCCAAAGCGGCCCACGGTTCCCAGGTTACCAAATGCCTGGGAAAAGGGGGTCACATTTGCACAGCAGGACCCCGGAAGGGGGAAAATGTTTCCATGCGCTGGATCCTTTTCCTCCTTATCCCCCTAGCCCTAGCCCAGGGGGACTGGCGCCTCAGCAAAACCCGCACGGAGATCCTTGGGGAGGCGGGGGCTTGGCGCTACACCCTAAGCCCCCGCACGGAGGAAGCCCGGGCCCTGTGGCAGGCCCTGGTGGTCCAGTACCGGGAGCATCTTAAAGGGGGGTACTGGGTGGGCCTGGGGCGCTGGCGGCTCTACTTCCGGGGTGGGGCCCTGCTCCTGGACCGGGGCTGCCTGGAAGTACAGCTCGCCTGCCTCACCCCGGGGGCCCTGCCCGGGCCCAAGGAAAGGCAGGACCGCTTCCTATTGGAGATGGGGACCCTTCTGGACCGGGCTCTAGGGGAGCTTGGGCGTACGGGGGGAAGGCTTACCCTCACGGGGCTTTTCCGGGTGGACCTGGAAGCCCCAAAACCCCCGCCCCACCGGGCCTACCCCTCGGGGTGGAGGCCTTAGAATGCGGCCCATGCGCTGGGTGGTTCCCCTCTTCCTTTTGGGGCTTGCCCTAGCGGGCCCCTGCGCGGAAAGGCCCTACACCCTGGAGACAGAAGACGGGCTTTTGGGCGGGGAAAACCTCTCCTATGACGGGGAGACCCTGGTCTTTGAGGGGCGGGCCTGCTTGGAGCGGGAAGGGCTCCTTCTGGAAACCTCCGCCCTCCGCTACCGGGAGGGGGAAGGCTTCCAGGGGGAAGGCCTCAAGGGGGAGGCCGAGGGCTGGGCCCTCGAGGCGGAACGGCTGGAGGGCAAGGGGTTAAGGGGGGTCTGGCTCCGCAAAGGGCGCCTAGTGGCCCAGGTGGAGGAGGTGGTCTTGGAAAGCCCCCCCAAGGGGAAGGGGGTCCTCCTCACCACCCCCGCCTACCGGGTAAGGGCGGAAGAGGCGGTGTTCCGGCAGGAAGAAGCCCTCCTCAAAGGCTTCCTCGCCACCCCCTGCCCCTGCGGGGAGGACGTGCGCCTGGAGATGAGGGAGGCCCGCTTTGACCCCGGCACGGGGGAGCTTAAGGGCGACGCCCGGCTGGGCCTATACGGGCTGGAGATCCCCCTGGAGGACGCCCGGGCCAACGCCAACCGGCGGCCCGACCTGAAGGTGCCCCTCCTCCTCTCCGCCTCGGAGGCCGGGGGGGTGGCCCTGGGGGTGGAGGACCTCCCCCTTCCCCGCCCCGGGGAGGAGGTGGGGGCCTGGCCCTTACGGTTCACCCTCTTAGCCCTACGGTCGGAGAAGGAGACCTGGGGGATACGGGTAGGGCTTCGGGAGGGGAGGGTGGGGGCAACGCTGCAAGCCGGCCTGGATGCAGGGATCCAGGCCTTTTGGGAAGACCTCTTCCTAAGCTTCATCCCCTACCCCGAAGACGCGACCACCCCCCGCCTCGAGGCCCGCTACGCCCCCACCTTCCGCCTGGGGAACCTCGCCCTTAGGCCCTTCCTCCGCTACGCGGAAACCCAAAGCGCCCAAGGGTGGACCCTGGGGCTAGAGGGGAACCACCGCTTCTCCCTCCAAGAAGGCCCCTTCCGCCTCACCCTTGCCCCTTCCCTCCTCCTCGCCCTCTACCACCCCCAGAAGGAGGCCTACGCCGCCTTTGGGGGAAGCCTGGCCCTGGCCTACCAGGAAGGCCCCTTGGGCCTCGAGGGGGCTTACGCGGGCCGGTACGAACCCCTAGGGAAAACCCCCCTCTACGCCTACGAGGAGCGGGACGAGTTCCAGACCCTAAGCCTCAGGGCCCGCTACGGCGGCCTAAGCCTGGGCTACACCCTGGAAAACCCCTTGGGGAACCGGCTGGACCGCCTGGAAGGGGGCTACGAGGACCCCCGCCTGGGCGCCTTCCGGGCCGGGCTCTTCTGGGGGAGCTACGCCGAGGTGCGCCTGGGCTACGCCATGCCCCTGCCCAACCGGACTTGTTGCGAGGCCCTGTGGCTCGCCCCCGAGGTGGGCTTTGGGGAAGGGGCCCTGAGCCGCTACGGCCTCACCCTGCGCTACTACGACGGCTGCCTCGCCTACGAGCTCCGCTTCCAGAACGTCCTAAAGGGGCAGTACGGCGAGGCCACGGGCCCACGCCTGGCCTTCAGCGCCACGCTTCGCTAAACTTTTGAGGTATGAAGATCCGCTTCGGCACCGACGGCTGGCGGGGGATCATCGCCCGGGACTTCACCTTCCACAACCTAGCCCGGGTGGCCACCGCCTATGGGCGCTACCTCCTGGAAAAGGGCGGGAAGAGCGTGGTGGTGGGGTACGACACCCGCTTCCAGGCCGGGGCCTTCGCCGAGGAGGCGGCAAGCCTCCTCCAGGGCATGGGCCTCAAGGCCTACCTCTTGAAGGGCCCCCATCCCACCCCCATGCTCTCCTTCGCGGTGCGCCACCTGGGGGCGGATGGGGGCCTCATGCTCACCGCCAGCCACAACCCCCCCGAGTACCTGGGGGTGAAGCTGAAAGGGCCCTATGGGGGCAGCGCCCTGGAGGAGGAGGTGAAGCGGGTGGAGGCCCTGGTGCCTGAAACCCCCGAGGAGGCCCGGGGCACCCCCGAGCCCTTGGAGATCCGCCCGGCCTACTTTGACCACCTGAAGGGCCTTTTGGACCTCGAGGCCCTGGCCCGCTTCCCCGGCGTCCTCTACCACGACGCCATGGGGGGCGCGGGGGATAGCCTCCTATCCGCCTTCTTCCGCCACGTGGGGCTTGGGGTGGAGGTGCGGGAGCTCCACAACATCCCCCACCCCCTCTTCTACGGGGTAAACCCCGAGCCCCTGCCCAAGAACCTAAAGACCCTCCTCGCGGTCCTAGGCCCCGAGGAGCCCCCCACCTTCGCCGCGGTCACCGACGGGGACGCGGACCGCATCGCCGCCGTCCTCCCCGGAGGGCGCTTCTTCAACCCCCACCAGGTCTTCGCCGTCCTCCTCCACCACCTCCACCGGAAGGGCCTAAGGGGCCTGGTGGTGAAGAACTTCGCCGTGTCCTGGCTGATTGACCGCCTAGGGGAGAAGCTGGGCCTTAGGGTGCGCACTACCCCCGTGGGCTTCAAGTGGATCACGGAGGCCTTCCTCGAGGAGGACGTCCTCATCGGGGGGGAGGAGTCCGGTGGGATTGGGGTGAAGGGCCACCTCCCGGAGCGGGATGGGCTCCTAAACACCCTCCTTCTCCTGGAGAGCGTGGCCCAAACGGGGAAGGACCTGGGAACGCAGTTCGCCGAGCTGGAGGCCCTCACCGGCCTCACCCACGCCTACGATCGCCTGGACCTCAGGATCCCCACGGAGGGCCTCCTAGAGCGGCTTAGGGAACCCAAGCCCCTAGCCGGCCTTACCCCCAAGGGCGTGGAGGACCTGGACGGGGTGAAGTGGATCTACGAGGAGGCCTGGGTCCTCTTCCGCCCCTCGGGCACCGAGCCCGTGGTGCGCATCTACGCGGAAGGTACCTCGGAGGAAGCGGTGCGGGCCCTTCTCAAGGAGGCCGAGGCCCTGGTCAGAGCCTAGCGCAGGAGGGCCCTAAGCCCGAGGAGGAGGAAGAGGAGGTCCGCCCCCCAGGCCCCAAGCTCGGGGGGCAGGGCCCCAATGCCCGCCAGGGAGCGGCCCAGGAAGAAAGCCCCGTAGTAGCCGAGGGCCAGGAGGACGCTTAAGCCCAGGGCAAGCCCCGTGCTCCGCCCGTAGCGGAGGGCCATGGCCGCGGCCAGGAGGACCAGGACCAGGTTGGCTAGGGGCAGGGCCAGCTTGGAGTGGAACTCCAGCCGTGCCCGGAAGCGCTCCAGGGGGGCCAGGAAGGGGTCTCGCATCTTCCGGAAGGCCTCCGTGAGGCTATCCTGGCCGAAGCTGAAGGTGTCGGCGTAGTCGGCAATGGCCCGGGCCCGGGAAAGGTCGGACGCCACCTCCAGGACCTTCCCCTGGCTCACCGCCCGGAAGACCTTCCGCACCTGGGCGAGGAGGTCTTCTGCCCCTTCCAGCCCTGGCACCGCCCGGAAGTCCACCCGGTAGAAGCGGTAGTCCTCCAGGGTGATGACCTTGCCCTGCCAGTAGCCCCTTTCAGCAAAGAGGAAGGTGGCCTCCTCCCCCTGGAAGGCCACGATGCGCACCTTGCGCATGGCCTTCTTTTCCCATTCAAATGCCTCAAAGTAGAGGGCCTTCCCCTTGCCGATGGGGATCTCCAAGCCCACCAGGCGGTGGAGGCCTGCCCCCTCGGTGTGGATCTCGTCCCACCAGGCCACCCGTACCCGCTCGTTGAAGTAGGGGACGAGCACCTCCTGCAGGTACAGGGCCATCCCCGAAAGGACCGCGCCCACAAGGAGAAGGGGCAGCGCCGCCCGGTAGAGGGGCACCCCCCCGGAGAGGAGGGCGAACTGGGCCCCTTCCGCAGAGAGCCTGCCGAAGACCAACACGGTGGTGGTCACCAGGGCGATGGGAAAGACCTGGACCAGGACCCCGGGGATGTGGTAGGAAAGCCAGCGAAGGACCTTTAGAAGGGGCACCCCCTCCAGCCACCGGGCCCCCGCATAGAAGAAGCCGAAGAGGTAGACTGCGGTGAGGAAGAGGAGGGAAAGGAAAAGAAGGGGGAGGCTTTCTTTCAGGATGTGGCGGTAAAGGGTCATGGGAGGCGGCGGGCGTAGGCCTCGAGGCGCCGGGCCCCTTCGGGGAGCTTGGTGGTGGCCTGGACCTTGCCCCCGGCAAAGCGAAGGAAAAGCTTGGCCGAAGCCCCTTGGCCCTTTAGGGTGGCCCGGCCCTCCCGGTAGGTAAAGCGCCCCAGGGCCAGGGCCTCCCGACCTCTCAGGTCCACCACCAGGGCCTCGGCCTCGAGGCCCGGGCTTTGGGCCCGCACCCCACCCTTGAGGACCACGATGTCCTCCCCGAAGAGGGCCAGGGCCCTTTCCGCCCGCACCTCCTTGAAATCGGCGTTGGTGAAAAGGAGGGCGGTAAAGCGGGCCTCTTGCTTGGGGATATCGTGCTCCAGGGCCTCGGCGCGGAAGGTCTCCTTCTCCGAGAGGAGCTCCACCCCGCGGGCCCGGATAAAGGCCCCCTCCTTGTACTCAATGTAGATCCCTTTCAAGCGAAGGCCGTTTTCGTTATCGGTGATCACCCCCCCTTGGGGCAGGGTGGTGACCCCGGTGTCCAGGTTGACCCGCTGGGGCCCGTAAGGCTCCACGCTGAAGGCGGCGAAACGGGCCGCCAGGGCCAGGCTCAGGAAAAGGGCCAAGGCAGCACCCCTCATGACCCTAACTCTACCCCCTCCCCTTGAGAGCGGTCTTAGAGAAGGACGGGGCAGGCCCTGACCTCCCTTGGTATAGTGCCCTCCGTGCTCGGCCTGGCCCTCGCCCTAGCCCCCCTGGTGCCCCCCCTTGCCCTCCTTGCCCCCCTCTTCCTGGGGCGGCTCAAGGGGCTTCCCCCCTGGGCCCTAGGGGTTCTCGGCCTCTACGCCCTAAGCCTCCTCCTCCCTGCTCTCCTTACCCCCGAGCCCCTGGCCTTCCCCCTGGCCCTCCTGCGCGCGGTCTACGTCCTGGGCCTGGTGGGGGCAGGGGTGGCCCTAAGGGAAACCGGACTCAAGCCCTTGGGCTACGGGCTTTTTCTCCTCTACCTGAGCGCGTTCCTGGCCTCCTTTCTGGCGTACGGGGAAGGCGCAGCCCACCAGCGCCTGGCCCACCCCTTCCATAGCCCCGTGGGGCTAGGGCTCATGGGGGCCTTGGGTGTTTTCCTCGCACTCCACCTCCCCTACCCCCTCCCCTTCCGGCTTCTCCTCGGGACCTTGGGCGGGGCGGTCCTCCTGCTTTCGGGAAGCCGGGGGGGGATGCTGGGCCTCTTCCTAGGGGCCTTGGGGGGGCTTCCCTTCCGCAAGCGTTCCCTCCTCGCCCTGGGGGTTGGGATGGGCCTCCTCCTCCTCGCCTTCACCCTGGAAAACCTGGCCACGGAGAGGTTTTTCCAGACAGGCCTTTCCGGGCGGGAAGGGGTGTGGCTCGCCGCCTACGAGGCCTTCCGCGCCCACCCCTGGACAGGGGTGGGGCCGTACCTCCTGGGGGAGCGGATTGGGGAGGTGCTCTTCCCCTCCTGCTTCCTCTTCCCCCTCCTCGAGGCCAAGGGGCTTTCCTGCCCGGAGTGGCTTAAGCCCTTTGGGGGGTTTTGGACCTTCGCCCACAACCACCTCCTCCAAGCCCTGGGGGAAAGCGGGCTCTTGGGTGCCTTGGGCCTCGCCCTCCTTGTGGGGGCTTTCCTCGTAGCAAGCCTAGGGGATGGCCTCCTCTTTAGCCTCCTCCTGGCCTTCCTGGCCATGGGCGCGGTGGACAACCCCTTCTCCGTCCCAAGCCCATTGCGCGGGGAGATCTTCTTCCTCCTAGGGGGGATGGCCCTGGCCCGGGGAAGGACCCCCAAGGGCCTAGGCCTCGCCGCGGGGGGGGTGGTCCTCCTCTGGACCCTCCCCTTCCTCTACCTGGCCACCCGGCCTGAGCCTCCCCCGCCTGCCCTGCGCTACGCCGCCCTTGGCCGGGAGGGCGGGGTGGTGGCCCTGGAGGGGGCCGAGGGGTACCGGGCCCAGGTCTGGGCCTGTGGGGAGGGCTGCCGCAGGGTGGGGTGGGTGTGGGACGCGGGAAGGCCCATCCATTTCAGCCTCCAGGACCTCCCCCCAGGGCGCTACCGCATCCGGGTTCTCCTCTTCACCCATCACCGCCTAGGGGAACGCTTCCTGTTTGAGGTGGCGGGGGAGGTGGAACGGTGAGGGCTTGGGAAGGGGTTTTCCTCCTCTTCGCCTTAGGGGCAAGCCTTTTCGCCTTAGAGAGGGCCTTCCCCCTCAGGCCCCTCCCAGAGGCCCCCTGCCAGCCAGGGCCGATCCCGGAGCGGGCGGAGCTTTGGGCCAACGGGGCGGTGGAGCTTCCCATCTGCCAAAGGGGGCGGGTGGTCCTGAGGCTGGAGGGTACCCCAGCGGAAGGGCGGGGGCCTTGGGCGGTGGTGGCGGAAGGGGGAAAGGTCCTCTTTCAGGGGGAGATCCTGGGGATTAAGGAGGTGGTGGTGCAGGTGGAGGGGCGGGCGCCCTTGGCCCTGGCCTTCGTCAACGACCTCTACCGCCCGCCTGAGGACCGGAACCTTTTCCTCAGAGGGGTTGAAGTGCTGCAACGCTAGCGCAAGAGGGACAGGAGGGCCAGCACCACCCCGATGGCGGTGAAGAGGAGCATGGCCTTGTTGAAGGCGGTGTTGACCTCCTCTTTGATCTCCTGGCGTAGGGCCTGGACCTGGGACTCCAGACCTTGGATGCACCCTTCTAGCTTGGTCTCTACCTGTTGGATACGGACTTCCAGCTTGGACTCCACCTCTTGGATTCGGCCCCCGAGCCCGGCTTCCACCTGCTGGATGCGCTCTTCAAGCCTGCCCTCCACCTGCTGGATGCGGGCCTCTAGCTTGGATTCCACCTCCCGAATCCAGCTCTGGAGCCCAGTCTCCGCCTGCTGGATGCCCTTTTCTAGCCGGGCCTCCACCCCTTGGATTTGGCCTTCCAGCTTTTGCTCTACCTGCTGGACGCGCTCTTCCAGCCTGGACTCCACCTGCTGGATCTGGCCTGCCAGCCTGACCTCCACCCCCCGGATCCGGCCCTCCAGGGCCCTAAGCTCCCCTTTCACCTCCTCTCGGAGCTCGTCTATGCGGCGAGAGAGGTCGTTCACCAGGGGAGGGAGGACCCTCAAAGTGGCCTCCACGATCCCCTCCAGCTTCTCCAACCGCTCCGAGAGGCGGTTGCCCGCGTCCCCATCTGGCATGGCCCCATTCTAGCACCGGCCCTGGGGTAGACTAGGGCCAAATGCGGGTGGCCCTCTTCATCACCTGCCTGGCCGACCAGTTCTACGCCGAGGCCGGGGTGGCAGCGGTAAAGCTCCTCAGGGCTCTGGGGGTGGAGGTGGACTTCCCGAAGGGGCAGACCTGCTGCGGCCAGCCCGCCTTCAATGCGGGGTACTGGAACGAGGCCAGGCCCCTGGCCCGGAGGACCCTCGAGGTCTTCCGGGAGGCGGAGTACGTGGTCCTCCCCTCGGGGAGCTGCGCCAGCATGGTCAAAAACCACTACCCCGAGCTCCTTCCCGGAAGCCAGGAGGCCCTGGAGCTCGCGGAGAAGACCTACGAGCTCTCCCAGTTCTTGGTGCGGGTCCTGGGGGTGGAGAAGCTTGGAGAAGGCCTAAGGGGGCGGAAGGTGGCCTACCACCACGGCTGCCACGCCTTGAGGGAGCTTGGGGTAAAGGAAGAACCCCTCCTCCTCCTCCGGAACGCCGGGGCAGAGCTCCTCCCCTGGGAGGCGGAAGAGGAGTGCTGCGGCTTTGGGGGGCTCTTCTCCGTGAAGCTCCCCGAGGTCTCCCTGGCCATGGCGGACCGCAAGCTGGACACCCTCCCCCAGGCGGAGGTCCTCACCTCCACCGACGCGGGCTGCCTCCTGCACCTTTCAGGAAGACTAGGCCAGCGGGGCAAGGCCCTAAGGGTGGCCCCCCTGGCCACCCTGCTTTGGGAGGCGTATGCGGGCTAAGGCTAAGCTCTACCCCAAGGAGGCAGCAAGGCTTCTGCGGGAAAAGCCTGGGGTCCGGCAGGCGGTCACCGGGGCCACCCTGCACTTTGAGCGAAACCGCCTCAAGGCCTACGGGGAGATTGACAGCGAGGCCTGGCGGGCCCGGGCCAAGGCGGTGAAGGACCACGTCCTGAGCCACCTGGACCGCTACCTGGAGCTTGCGGAAAAGCGGCTTAGGGAAAACGGGGCCGCGGTCTACTGGGCGGAGACCCCCGAGGAGGCCCACCGGGTCCTGAGGGAAGTGGTGGCCCGGCACGGGGTGAGGCGGGCGGTGAAGGCCAAGAGCATGCTCACCGAGGAGCTCGGGGTAAACCCCCTCCTGGAGGCCCTGGGGGTGGAGGTGTACGAGACGGACCTCGGGGAGTACCTCATCCAGCTTTTAGAGGAGCCCCCAAGCCACATCGTGGGCCCGGCCATCCACCTCTCCTTGGAGGAGATCAGGAAGCTTTTCCACCAGCGCTTCGGCACCCCCCTGGAGGCGAGCCCCGAGGAGCTGGCAGCCGTAGCCCGGAAGGTCTTAAGGGAGGCCTTCCTCACCGCCGATCTCGGCATCAGCGGGGCCAACTTCCTGGTGGCGGAGACGGGCACCTTAGCCCTCATGGAAAACGAAGGCAACATCCGCCTCTCCACCAGCCTCCCCAAGGTCCACGTGGCCTTCGTGGGGATAGAAAAGCTCCTCCCCCGCCTCGAGGACCTGGCCCTCTTCCTCCCCCTCACCGCCCGGGCGGCCACGGGGCAGAGGCTTGCCACCTTCGTCTCCCTCATCCAGGGGCCGGGGGATGGGGGGCCGGAGGAGGTGCACGTGGTCTTTGTGGATCATGGCCGCACCGCCCTCCTTCAGGACCCCGAGGCCTGGGAGACCCTGAGGTGCGTGCGGTGCGGGGCCTGCCTCAACGCCTGCCCCGTGTACCGGCAGACGGGAGGGCACCCCTACGGCTACGTCTACTCGGGGCCCATCGGGGCGGTGCTGGACCCGGGGCTTCTGGGCCTCGAGGCGGCCTACCCCCTGCCCTACGCCTCCACCCTCTGCGGGGCCTGCTACGAGGCCTGCCCGGTGAAGATCCCCATCCCCAAGCTCCTCCTCACCTGGCGCCGCCGGATGGTGGAGGCGGGGCTTGGCCCCCGTCTGGAGGGGGCAGCCCTTAAGGCCTTCCGCCGGGTGATGGAAAGCCCGGCCCTCTACCGCCTCTTCTCCCGGGCCCTCAGGGGGGTGCCCGAGGGGGCCCAGGACCTCCTCCCCCTCCTTAGGGCCTGGACCGAGGGCCGGGGGAGGCTTAAGCCCAGCCCCAAGCCCTTTCACGAGCTCTGGAAGGAACTGGAGGGAGAATGGACGCCAGGGAAAGGATCCTAAGCCGGGTGCGGAAGGCCCTACGGGAAAGGCCCAAGGCCGAACTCCCAAGCCCCCTCCACCCCCCCGCCCTCCCCGACCCCGTGGCCCTCCTCCTCGCGCGCCTGCGGGAAAACGGGGCCGAAGGGGAAAGGGTGCCTTGGGAGGAGGCCAAGGGCCTCCTCGCCCGCCTCGCGGAAGGGCTGAAGGGGGTGGCCTTTGGGGCGGGGGTGCCAAAGGCGCTCCGCCCCCCCCTCCCCGAGCTTCCCCCCGAGGAGGCCCCCTTGGGGGTCTCCTTCGCCCTCTTCGCTGTGGCGGAGACGGGCACGGTGGCCCTCTCCTCTGAGGACGGGCGCAGGGCCCAGCTCCTCCCCCCCACCCACCTGGTCCTGGTGCCGGAGGAGAGGGTCTACGGCACCCTCCTCGAGGCCATGGCCCGCCTGGAGCGCCTGCCCAAGGCCTTGGGCCTCCACTCCGGCCCCTCCAAGAGCGCGGACATCGGCCAGGTGATGGTGAAGGGGGTCCACGGCCCCGGGCGGCTCTTCGTGGCCGTGCTCAGCGGTAGGCCGGAGGGGGGGCCAGGGGGCGGAGGTTGAGCCTCACCCTCCCCTCTTCCCGGACGAAGGGGGGCCACCAGACGTAGCTCGCCCGCCCCGCGATGGCCTCCACGGGCACGGGGCCAAAGGTACGGGAGTCCTCGCTTCCCCCGAGGGTGCGGTTATCCCCCATGACGAAGTAGTAGCCGGGCTTGAGCTTGATGCGGCCCACCTCGCAGGCCTCTTCAAAGCGGCTCCGCGCCAAAACCCCTTCCGACGGGGGTAGGAGCATCGTTTTGAGGGGCTTCAAGTAGGGGGGCAGGAGGTCCACAGGGAAGTCCCCTTGCTGGGTGATGATCCGGGTCATGTCCCCGTCCTTATAGCAGACCCCGGGGAAGGAATCGGGCCAGGGGGAGATCTGGTCCGTGATGTGGGTCTCCTCCAGGGGCCGGCCGTTTACATAGACCACCCCCCTTTCCACGTAGACCTCGTCCCCCGGCACGGCCACGATGCGCTTGATGAAGAAGGCCCGGAAGGAAAAGCCAAGAACGGGAAAGCGGGCGGTGGCGAAGGGGGTGCCCTCAGGGGGCTTCAGGATGGCGATCTCCCCCCGCCGCCACTCCCTAAACCCCAGGCGCACCAGCCAGGTTTCCCACTTGGGCACCAGGACCCGCTCCCCGTTTCTCAAGGTGGGGTACATGCTCTGGCCCACCACCCCCACGGTGGTGAAAAGGAAGGTGGTGACCAGAAAGGCCACCAGGAGGGCCTCCCCCACCTGGCGAAACCACTCCTTGAACAGGTAGTCCCAAAACGCCTTCATACCTCCCCCACTCTACTCTCCAGATAGGCCCGGGCCGCCTCGCGCCCCGCCTCCACGATCTCCTCCAGGCAGCGGAAGTCCTCTATCCCTACCCCCTTGAGCTCCGGCCTGAGGTAGACCTCCGGGGGGTAAAGGGTCAGGCGGAGGGCGGTGAGCTGGCGCTGCATCAGGTCCACCGCCCGCCGGGCCAGGGGGATGAGCCCCTTCGGGACCTCCTCCTGCTCCTGCTCCGGGGTCACGTCTACGGCAAAGACCTCCCGGGCTCCCAGGAAGCGCACCGCGTCCACGGGAAGGTTATCCAGAACCCCCCCGTCAAAGAGGAGAACCCCCTCCCGCTCCACCGGGGCCAGGAGACCCGGATAGGCCGCGGAAGCCAGGACAGCGCTGGGAAGGTCCCCCTGGGTAAGGTAAAGGAGCCTCCCCGAGCGCACGTCCACCGCGGTCACCGCCAGGGGGCGGCGGAGGTCCTGGAAGGTGGGGGGAAGGTGTTCCGCGAGAAAGTCCTTAAGCTTCCTCCGCGAGAAAATCCCCTCCCTAGGGGAAAGGCCCAGGAGGCCGAGCCAAGGGGTCCTGTGGGCCAGGGCGAGCATCTCCTTGGGGCTCATGCCTGCGGCGAAGAGGGCCCCCACGATGGCCCCCATGCTGGTCCCCGCCACCACCTGGAAGTCCAGACCGGCCTCCAGAAGCACCTCCAGGACCCCAATATGGGCAAGCCCCCTGGCCCCCCCACCGGAAAGCGCCAAGCCGCGCACGGGAAAATCTTAGCGAGGTGCAGGGTGAAAGAGGTGAGGACGGGTATAGTGGGGGAGGTGAGCGTGGTGGGCCAAATCCTTTTGGGGCGCTACCGGGTGGTGCGCCCCCTGGCCCGCGGGGCCTTGGCCACGGTCTACCTGGCCTTTGACCCCTACGGCACCCCCTACGCCCTAAAGCTCTTCCCCAAGGGAGCCGAGGCCCGGCGGGACCGGGAGCACTGGGTGGGCGGGCGGCTTGCCCACCCCAACCTGAACCCCATCCTGGCAAAGCTGGACCTGGAGGAAGGCCCCGCCCTCCTCCTGGCCTACGCCCCGGGGGAAGAGATGGGCCGCTGGATGCTTCGCCGCCCCGGGCGGGCCCGGGCCCTAGGGGTCTTCCGGCAGCTCCTCGAGGCCCTGGCCCACATGCACGAGAAGGGCTTGGTCCACCGGGACGTGAAGCCGGAAAACGTCATCGTGGCCCTCACGGACGAGACCAGGCTCCTGGACTTTGACCTCTCCGGCCCAGCCCGGGAAGCCTTCAAAAAACCCCTCCGGGTGGGCACCCTGCCCTACCTGGCCCCGGAGCAGGTCCTGGGGCAAAGCCCGGGGCAGGAAGCTGACGTGTACGCGGCCGGTGTCATCCTCTACTGGATCCTTTCCGGGGAGCTCCCCTTTGTGGGGGAGCCGGAGGAGGTCCTCCTCGGCCACCTGCAGGGGGAGGTACCCCCCATCCCCGGCCTCGCCCCCCAGGCGGAGGGCTACCTCAAGCGCCTCCTGGCCAAGGACCCCAAGGCCCGCTTCCCCCACGCGGGGGCGGCCCTGGAGGCCTTTCCCTTTTAAGTACCCCGCCGAAGCTTTCGCTTCGGCGGGGGCCCCAGAAGAGGGGACTAGACCGTCTTGTCTCCGAGCTCCATGAGGATTTTTCAATGCCGAGGCGCTTAGCGGTAGGCCCCCTGGGCCAGGAAGGTGAGGATCCCCGCGAAAAGCCCCCGGGCCACCTTCTCCCGGTAGGCGGGGCCCTGTAGCCTCCGCCCCTCCACGGGGTGGTCCCCAAAGCCCACCTCCACCAGCACCGCGGGCACCTTGGCGTAGCGCAGGACGAAAAAGTCCCCGGGGAAGCTCCCCCGGTAGGGGCTTCCCGTGGCCTCGGAAAGCTTCCGGCCCAGGGTTTCCGCCAGGCGCTCTGAGTAGCGCTGGTTGGCCTGGGCCACGATGTCCTGGAGGATCCTTTCGGCCACGGTGCGGGCCTCCTGGGTGAGGCGGCGGCCCAGGTCCCCCCCACCGTTTTCCCGGATCACCTGGCTCAGCACGGCCTGGCTCTGGGCCCGGCCGAAGTAGTAGACCTCCACCCCTTGGGCGGTGCGGGTGGGGGTGGCGTTGGCGTGGATGGAGATGAAGAGGTTGACCCGGGAGCTATCGGCTAGGCCAGCCCGCCGGGAGAGGTCCTCCCGCTTGTCGGGGGAGAGGTGGGTGTCGGAATTGCGGGTAAGGAGGACCTCTATCCCCTCCCCCACGAGGAGGCGCCTAAGCCTTAAGGCGATGTCCAGCACCAGTTCCTTCTCTACCACGTACCCCACCATCCCCGGGTCTATCCCCCCGTGGCCCGGGTCCAGGAGGACCATGGGTTTGGGCGGTTTGGGGGCCTTGGCCGTGGGCTGGGGCTTGGTGGGGGGCGGGGCCCCTTTGGCGAGGTAGAGGTCCACCACCAACCGGTCCGGATCGGGGTAGCGGGCCACCTTGGCCTCCACCTGGCCTTTTGTCCTTAGGAGGATGCGCGTCCCCTTCCCCTCGGGCACCACCTGGTAAGAGGCGAGCTCCTTGGAGTTCACCACCCCCTCGGAAGGGGGAAGGGAGAGGCCAGTAAGCCGGACGACGAGGAGGGCCCCCTCCCCCTCGAGGGCATACCCCACCCCAGGGTCAGGAAGCTCCACCACCACCCGGGTGAAGCCCTCATGGACGCCCACCCGGGGGTTGGCCTGGGCCATGGGCCAAAGCGCCAGGAGGAGAAGGAAAAGAAACCGCACCGATGGGCATTCTACTCCACCGGATGAGGGCTTGGTAAAATGCAGCTCATGACGAAGAAGGTCACCGTTTACCAGCTCACAGGCCACCGCTTCCTGGGGGTGAACGAGCAGGGGGACAAGGTGATGATTGACGGGGACCAGCCCGCCACCGGACCCCGTCCCATGGAACTCCTCCTCATGGCCCTGGGGGCCTGCACCGCCTACGATGTGGTGGACATCATGCGGAAGAAGAAGCAACCCCTGGCCCGCTACCGGGTGGAGGTGGAGGGAGTGCGGGCGGAAACCCACCCCAAGCGCTACACCCACATCACCGTGACCCACATCGCCTCGGGGCCCGGGGTGACCCTCGAGGCCCTAGAGCGCGCGGTGGAGCTCTCCCACACCAAGTACTGCTCCGTGTCCGCCAACCTCAACGCCGAGATCACCACCCGGGTGGTCCTGGAACCCTGGGAAGGGGAATGATGCTCCTGGCGGTGGACATCGGCAACACCTCCACCGCCCTCGGGCTTTTTGAGGGGGAGAGGCTCGTGGCCCACTTCCGCATCCACACCGACCGGATGCGGATGGAAAGCGAGTACCGGGTCCTCCTCAAAAACCTCTTCGCCCTAGAAGGCCTCCCACCCCCCCAGGCCGCCCTCCTCTCCAGTGTGGTGCCGCCGGTGGAGCGGGAGATGGCCCAAGCCATCCGGCGGCTTTTCGGGGTAGAAGCAAAGGTGGTGGATGCGGAAGCCACGGGGCTCGAGGTCCTCATAGACAACCCCAAGGAGGCGGGGGCGGACCGGCTGGTGAACGCGGTGGGGGCCTTGGGTTACGAGAGCCCCACCGGCCGCTACATCGTGGTGGACTTCGGCACCGCCACCACCTTTGACCTGGTGGAGGCCCCAAACCGGTACCTGGGGGGAGCCATCACCATCGGCCCCCAGACCGCGGCCGACGCCCTGGCCCAGCGCACAGCCAAGCTCCCCCGCATAGACCTGGTCCCGCCCGAGAAGGCGGTGGGGAAGAACACCCTCGAGGCCCTCCGCTCAGGGCTGGTCCTGGGGTACGCCGCCTTGGTGGAGGGGATGGTGCGCCGCTTCAAGGAGGAAGTGGGGGAGGCCCTGGTCATCGCCACCGGGGGCTTTGCGGAGGTTTTGAAGCCCATCTGCCCCTCCTTTGATCTGGTGGACGAGGACCTCACCTTGAAAGGCCTCCTTCGCATCCACCGGGCGCAAGGGTGAACCAGTACACGTACCGCCCCTCCTCCTCCAAAAGGGCGTACCGCCACCCCTCCACCTGGTAGCACCCCAGGTCCCTCCACACCCCAGGCCTTTCTCGGAGGAAAACCCTAAGGGGGCGCCCCTCCTGGTGGGCCAGGAGGAGGCGGAGATTGCCCCCCATGGGGGCCTGGTGGCCCCGCCTGCCCTCCCCCATGTAGAGGATGCGCCCGTCGGGTAGGAAGGCGTTCCGGTAGCCCGATTCCCCCCGGTCCACCAGAAGGCTCCTCTCCCCTATCCCCTTACGCGTCCGGTGGTAGGCGAAGACCTCGGCCCAGGTCAAGCTTGACACGGCCCCTAGCCCCGGCTATCATCCTAAATGCCCGGTCGGACGCCCCCGACCCGGCAAAAACCCCAAGGCCCCGTGGTGTAGTTGGTTAACACACCCGCCTGTCACGTGGGAGATCGCGGGTTCGAGTCCCGTCGGGGCCGCCACGCCGAGGTAGCTCAGTTGGTAGAGCATGCGACTGAAAATCGCAGTGTCGGCGGTTCGATTCCGCCCCTCGGCACCAAAAGCCCCCCTTTTTGGGGGGCTTTGGCTTTCTCCGG
>NZ_JBBIMD010000030.1:0-25943 GCF_037444525.1 Thermus sp.
TCCAGCACCACCTCCCCCGGGGCGTAGGCCACCACCCGGGCCCTAAGGCCCCCACGCTCCGCCCAAACCCTCTCCAAAAAGGGGCGGGGCTCCAGCCAGAAGGCCTCGGGCAGGAAAAGCCCCTCCCGGGTCCAGCGGTAGGGAAGGCCGCTTCCCCCAAGGCGCCTCTCCCAGGCCTCCCGCTCCCCTTCCGGGACGGGGCGGAGGAGGCCCTTGTGGAGGGGCACATAGCGGCTATAGAGGGTGAGGGCGGCCTCGAGGGCCAAGGCTCCTTCCGGCACCAACACCCCCCGTTTCCCCCGCACGGGGTTCACCAGGGCCACGGGGACGCGGCTCGCATCCCCCACCCCTTCCGCCACCCAAAGGACGGAAAGGCCCGCCCCCTTCAGGGCCAAGGCGGCTGCGGCCCCCGCCACCCCCGCGCCCACCACCAGCACCTCCCCCATGCCCACCCTCGAGGCCCCCACCGCAGGGCAAGCGGCGATGGGGCTAAAACCGGTACCCCTCCCCTTCCCTCCGGCAAAGCCCCCGCGCCGCCAGGGCCTGGAGGAGGCTTTGGGCCTCGGAAAAGGGCATATAGGGGGAAAGGTCCTCCGGGCGCAAGAACCTGCCCCGCCGCCAGGCCTCCTTCATGGCGAGCCGCTCCTTGGCCCAAGGGGAGGGGCCCCTTTGGAGAAGCCCCTTCTGCCAGCGGTCCAGGAGAAGGTAGAGGAGGGCGGAAAGGAGAAGAGCCAGGAGGAGCCCCAACAGGGTGAAGCGGAAGGCGGCGAAGAGGAGGAGGAAAAGGCCCAGGGCGCCGGAGAGGGGCAAAAGCGGCCTCATGCCACCGGCAGGGGGATGGGGGCGGGCGCCTCTGCCCCCACCACCTCCCCGAAGAGGAGGTGGGGCGTGGCCTGCTTGATCTCCACCTGGTAGAGCCCAGGGGCGGGGGCCTGGTGTGCGGGGATGAGGACCGGGTGGTTCCCCCGGTCGTGGCCCTGGACGTACCCCTCCTCCTTGGCCTCCCCCCGCACCAGGACCTCCACGGTCTTCCCCACCCATTCCAGATTCCGGCGGTAGCTCCACGCCTTCTGCTTCTCAATGAGACGCATGAGCCGCTCCACCTTCACCTCCCGGGGCAGGTCCTGGAAGTGCGTGTAGGCGGGGGTGCCGGGGCGGGGGGAGTAGATGAACATGTAGGCCTGGTCGTAGCCCACCTCATCGTAGAGGGAAAGGGTCTCCTGGAAGTCCTCCTCCATCTCCCCAGGGAAACCCACGATGATGTCCGTGGAGAGGACCGCATCGGGCAGGGCCTCGCGAATCTTGCGGATCCTTTCCAGGTAGTGCGCCCGCCGGTACTCCCGGGCCATGCGCCTCAAGACCCGGTCCGAGCCCGACTGGACGGGCAGATGGATGTAGCGGCAGATGGCAGGGGTTTCCGCGATGGCCTCAATGATGTCGTCGGTGAAGTTCACGGGGTGGCTGGTGAGGAAGCGCACCCGGGGGATCCCCATCCGCCCCACCATCCTTAGGAGCTCGGCGAAGGAGGGGAAGCCCGGCTGGTCCTTCCCGTAGGAGTTCACGTTCTGCCCGAGGAGGGTGACCTCCACCACCCCCGCGGCCTTCAGCATCTCAATCTCCTTCAGGATGAGGTCGGGGTGGCGGGAGACCTCCGGGCCCCGGGTGGTGGGGACGATGCAGTAGGTGCAGTGGTGGTTGCACCCCCGGATGATGGTCACGTGGGCGGAAAGGGCGCCCTTGGGGGGCGGGGGGATGTAGTCCAAAAGGTCCTGGCGGAAGGTGAGGTCAAAAAAGCGCTGGTGCTTGGCCAGGGCCTCGGGGAGGGAGGTGAGGGCCCCAGGGCCTAGGAGGATATCCACCCCGAACTTCCTCGCCATCTGCTGGCCCTCGTCCAGTTGGGCCAGGCAGCCCATCATCCCGATGAGGAGGCCCCGGCGCTCCTTCTCCTTGCGGAGCTGCCCCAAAAGGGCCCGCACCTTCTCCACAGGCTTGCCCCGCACCGCGCAGGTGTTCACCAAGACGAAGTCCGCCTCCTCCACGGAGTCCACCAGCTCCCACCCGAGGCTCACCAGCTCGCTGGCCACCAGGTGGGTGTCGTACTCGTTCATCTGGCAACCGTAGGTGATGAGGTGTGCGCGCATACTCCCTCCGGGGCGACCGGGGGGATCCCGGGCCCATCCTTCCCAAGATAGCACCTTAAACTGGAAGCATGCGCCTCCGCTTTCGCCAAGACGGCCCCTATGTCCTGGACCTGCCCGAGGGGAGCGCTTTCCGCTGGAACGGGGAGGAAAGGCGCTTGGAGAGGCCCAAGCTCGCCCTATGCCGCTGCGGAAAGTCGGGGGATAAACCCTTCTGCGACGGGACCCACAAGAGGGTGGGCTTCCAGGCCGAAGGGGGCGAGCTGGAATCAGTAGACGAACTCCCGGATATCGTACCGGGCGGCCTTTAGCCCCAGGCGGCGCACCCCTTGGGCGAAGCGGCCAAGCTCGCCCTCCAGGTCCTCCACCACCCCAAGGCCCATCCGGGCGTAGGGGGTGGTTTCCTGCACCTGCAAGGGGGAAAGGTAGATCAGGTCCTCCCCGTCCAGGGGAAGCCGGGCGAGAAGGCCCAAGGTGTCTCGGAAGTGGGTCTCCCGGTAGGCCTCCCCCCCTACCCCCACCAGGAAGATGAGGCCCAAGGAGAGCCCCGCCGCCTTCAGGGCCCGAACCAAGTCCAAGGCCTCCTCCGGATGGCCGGGCTTATGGAGGAGGACGAGGAGGGGGGCGTGCCCCGTCTCCAGGCCCAGGTAGACCCGCCTTAGGCCCAGGGTCCGAAGCCTTTCCCACCACCTTACGTCCTTCTTGAGCCCGGTCCAGAGGTCCAAAAACCCGTACACCGCCTCGCCGGGGAAGCGCCCTTTCACCTCCTCCATGAGGGGGAGGAGGGGGTCGGAAAGGGCCAGGGCGTTCCCGTCCGCCAGGAAAACCCCGCGCCTCAGGGCCCGCCCCCGGCCAAGGAGGCGGAGGACGGCCTCCAGGTGCTCTCGGAACTCGGGGAGGCTTTTCTTGCGGAAAGGCCGGTCCTGGTAGAAGGCGCAGAAGGTGCACCGGTTCCAGGTGCACCCCGTGGTGGCCTGGAGGACCACGGAAAGGTACGCGTCCGGGGGGAAGATGCTCACCGGATGGGGGTAGGCCTGGCGGTAAGGGGTGGGGTCCGCCAGGGCCTCTGGACTCCAGCGGAGGACCTCTTCCCGCCTTTCCCTGTCCTCCAGGTGGGCCTCCGCCAAGGCCAGGATCTCCCCGTACACCTGAAGGGCCTCTTCTCGGGGCAAAACCCGCCGTCTCCTTTCCCCTTCCCGGAAGCGGAGGTGGAGGGTGCCGTCCAGGGCGCGCTTGTAGGTGAGCCCCCGGCGGAAGTAGTGGTAGGGCCGCCCCTCCCGGTCAAAGGAGAGGACCCTATCCCCCAAGGAGAGGAGGGTGGCCTCGGGCCGGAGGAGCTCCACGCCCTTAGAATAAGCCCCGTGGCGCTTTCCGCCCTCCTCGCCCGGCTCACGCCCTTAGGGGGCTTTGAGGCCCGGGTTTATGGGGACGAGGCGCGGGTGTACAAGGTCTATAGCCCCAAGGAGAAAGCCCTGGCCCGCCTCGAGGCCCGGAACCTGGCCCGGGCGGGGCTTGGGTCTTTTGTGCTTGGGGTGGAGGAGGTGGAGGGGCATGGCCTCCTCGTCCTCCGCCGCTTTCCCGGCGAGCCCTTCCGCCCTGAGCTCTTCGGCCCCAAGACCCTGGCCGCCCTCTCCCACCTCTTCCTCCGCCTCCACCGCCTGCCCGAGCTGGGCACCGTCCCCGCGGAAGACCTCCTCCTGCGCCTGGAGCGCTTTGAAGAGGCCCTAAGCCCCCACCTCGAGGCCCAAGGGCTCATCCGGGCGCTTAAGAAGGAGGTGCGGTGGGTGGCGGGGGTGGAGAAGCGCTTCTGCCACCGGGACGCCTGGGCGGGCAACCTCCTCCTGAAGCGGCCCGGGGCGGAAGGCCTCGAGGTCATGTTGGTGGACTGGGCCCGGGCCGGGGGGGACGACCCTGCCCGGGACCTTGCCCTCCTGAAGACGGGAAGCCTGGACCTCTTAGGGGAAGGCAAGGCCCGGGAGGCCCTTTTCCGCATCGCCCGCCTTTACCCCAAGGACGTGCGGGAGCGGCTTTTCTTCTACGTCCCCCTCACCTACCTCCATGACCTCTACTGGTTCAAGACCAAGGCCCCGGAGGGGTTTGAGGAGGCCCTAAGGGAAAAACTCCCCCGGGCCCAGGCCTTTTACCAAGACGGCTTGGCCTTTAGGAAAGGGGCGTGTTAGCCTCTACTGGATGAGGATCACCCTGGTGGACCACCCCCTGGTCCAGCACAAGCTGGCCCACCTGCGGGACAAGCGCACCGGACCCAAGGACTTCCGGGAGCTCGCCGAGGAGATCGCCATGCTCATGGCCTACGAGGCCATGCGGGACCTGGAGCTGGAGGAGAAGATCGTGGAAACCCCCGTGGCCCCCGCCCGGGTGCGGGTGCTCTCCGGGAAGAAGCTCGCCCTGGTGGCCATCCTGAGGGCGGGGCTCGTGATGGTGGAGGGCATCCTCAAGCTGGTGCCCCACGCCCGGGTGGGGCACATCGGCCTCTACCGGGACCCCGAGTCCCTAAGCCCGGTGCAGTACTACGCCAAGCTCCCCCCGGACATCGCGGAAAGGCGGGTCTTCCTCTTAGACCCCATGCTGGCCACAGGGGGAAGCGCCAGCCATGCCCTCCGTCTCCTTAAGGAAAAGGGGGCCATGGGGGTCAAGCTCATGTGCCTCATCGCCGCCCCCGAGGGCCTGGAGCGCATCGGGAAGGACCACCCCGAGACCGAGGTGGTGGTGGCGGCCATTGACGAAAGGCTCAACGAGCACGGCTACATCGTGCCCGGGCTGGGGGATGCGGGCGACCGCATCTACGGGACCAAATGATCTGGGAACGCCTGGGGATCGCGGAGCCGGGGGGCACGGGCTGGCTTTCCGTGCTCTTTGTCTTCCTGGTGGCCCTCCTCACCACCTGGCGCTTCATCCCCCCGGTGCGCCGCTTCGCCCTTAAGGTGGGCTGGGCGGACCAGCCCAATGAGCGGCGCCTCAACAAGGAACCCCTCCCCAACGCCGGGGGGCTTGCGGTCTACGCCGGGGTGGTGGTGGCCCTGGTCCTGGCCGCGGCCCTAAGGCCCATCCTGGTGGAGGGGGTCCTTATCCAGATCCTGGCCATCCTCCTGGGGGGAGCCTGGCTGGTTCTGGTGGGCTTCATAGATGACCAGTTCAGCCTGCCGCCCCTTTTCCGCCTCCTGGTCCAAACCCTCGCCGCCCTCCTCCTGGTGGCGGTGGGCATCCGCTTTGAGGCTGCCTTCGGCACCCCCCTGGACCCCCTCCTCGGGGTCTTCCTCACCTGGCTTTGGGTGGTGGGGATCACCAACGCTCTGAACCTCATGGACGGGCTGGACGGGCTGGCGGGGGGGATCGCCTTCATCAGCGCCCTAAGCCTCCTCGCGGTGAGCGCCCAGTTCCCCTACTGGGCCGCGGGGACCCTGCTCCTTGCCGCCTTGGCGGGGGCCGCCTTGGGCTTCCTAAGGCACAACCTTCACCCCAGCCGCATCATCCTGGGGGACGCGGGGGCCTACTTCCTGGGCTACACCCTGGCGGCCACGGCCCTTCTTGGGAACCTCAAGCTCACCACCTTCTTAGGCCTCCTCCCCCCGGCCCTCTTCCTCCTCCTCCCCATCCTGGACACCGCCCAGGTGGTGGTGCGAAGGCTCCTCAAGGGCCAAAACCCCCTTTCCACCCCGGGAAAGGACCACCTACACCACCGCCTTCTCGCCCGGGGCCTTTCCCAGAGGCGGGTGGCCTTCCTCCTTTGGGGGCTCGCCCTCCTCTTCAACCTTCTCGCTATGGCCTACCTGAGGATGCCCTGGGAGGCCATGCTGGCCAACCTCCTCGCCATCCTCCTGGGCCTGGGCTGGGTCACCTACCGACGGCTAAGGGCCCTTTTCCGGGAAGTAGAATAGCCCTGTGGTCAAGGGCCGGAGACCCTTCACCGTGGAAGAGTATCGCCGCCTTTTGGAAGCAGGGGTGCTCCGCGAGGGCGACCCTGGAGAGCTGAGCGAAGGGGAGATCTTGGAAATGAGCCCCATGGGAAGCCGGCATGTGGCCACGGTCAATGGCCTGGCCCGGTTTTTCTTCTCCCAGGTGGGGGATAGGGCCATGGTGAGCGTGCAAAACCCCATACGCCTTGGAGAGGTGAGCGAACCCCAACCGGACCTGGCCCTCCTTCCCCGGCCGGACGATTACGCCGCTGCTTTTCCCCAGGGGGAGGACGCCCTCCTCCGGGTGGAGGTGGCCGACCCCTCCCAAGCCCATGACCGGGAAGTTAAGCCTCCCCTCTACGCCAAGGCGGGCATCGCGGAGGTGGGGCTGCTGGACTTGGTGGGGGGGCGCCTCGAGGTCTACCGCAAGCCCAGCCCTGAGGGGTACCGGGAGCGCCACCTCATAGAGGAAGGGGAGGTGGCGCTCCTGGCCTTCCCCGAAGCCCGCCTTGCCCTAAAGCGCGTCCTCCCATGAAGCGCGTGGTCCTCGCCTTCGGCACCCGGCCCGAGGCCACCAAGATGGCCCCGGTCTACCTGGCCCTAAAGGCGATCCCCCACCTCAAGCCCCTGGTCCTCCTCACCGGGCAGCACCGGGAGCAGCTTAAGCAGGCCCTAAGCCTCTTCGGCATAGAGGAGGACCGCAACCTGGACGTGATGCAGGAGCGCCAGGCCCTGCCGGACCTGGCGGCCCGCATCCTGCCCCAAGCGGCCCGGGCCCTCAAGGAGATGCGGGCGGACTACGTCCTGGTGCATGGGGACACCCTAACCACCTTCGCCGTGGCCTGGGCGGCCTTTCTGGAGGGCCTCCCCGTGGGGCACGTGGAAGCAGGGCTTAGGAGTGGGAACCTGAAAGAGCCCTTCCCCGAGGAGGCCAACCGCCGCCTCACCGATGTCCTCACCGACCTAGACTTTGCCCCCACCCCCCTGGCCCGGGAGAACCTCTTAAGGGAGGGAAAGAAGCCCGAGGGCATCCTGGTCACCGGCCAAACGGGGGTGGACGCGATCCTCCTGGCGGCGAGGCTTGGCCGCCTCCCGGAGGGGCTCCCCCCGGGGCCCTACGTGACCGTGACCATGCACCGCCGGGAAAACTGGCCCCTCCTCCCCGAGCTGGCCCGGGCCCTCAGGCGGGTGGCCCAGGACTTCCCCCACCTCACCTTCGTCTACCCCGTGCACCTGAACCCCGTGGTGCGGGAGGCGGTCTTCCCCGTGCTGAAAGGGCTTAAGAACTTTGTCCTCCTAGACCCCCTGGAATACGGACCCATGGCCGCCCTCATGAAGGAAAGCCTCCTACTGGTCACGGACTCCGGGGGGCTCCAGGAGGAGGGGGCGGCTCTGGGGGTGCCGGTGGCGGTCCTGAGGAACGTCACGGAAAGGCCGGAAGGGCTTCAGGCCGGGATCCTCAAGCTTGCGGGCACAGACCCCGAAGGGGTCTACGCCACGGTGGCGGGCCTCCTCGCTGACCCCGAAGCCCTAGAGCGGATGCGCCGGGCCAAGAACCCCTATGGGGACGGAAAGGCAGGGATAAGGGTGGCCCGGGGCGTGGCCTGGCGGCTTGGGCTTGGCCCTAGGCCGGAGGACTGGTCCCCTTAGGCCAACCCTGCCGGAGCTGGTATAGGCCCAAGAGGAGGAGGCTACTCCCTAGGGCCAACGCCGCCTTCTCCCCCCCTAGAAGCTCAAAGAGGAGGCCCGTGAGGTAGGCCCCAAGTGGCCCCGTCCCCAGCATGACCAGGGTGTAGACGGCCATGACCCGGCCCCTTAGGCGGTTGGGGACGGAAAGCTGCACCAGGGTGTTGGCGTTGATGAGGACGGAGATCATCCCGAACCCCCCCAGGGCGAGGAAGAGGGGGATGAGGGGCAGGGCTTTGAGGAAAAGCCCCAGGTGGGCCAGGGCCAGGAAGAAGACCCCAAGGAGGAGCCGGTAGGGCCTTGGCCTTCCGGTGAAGGCCATGACCAAGGCGGCCAGCACCGCCCCCACCCCCACGCTGGAGAGGAGGAGGCCATACCCTTGGGCCTCGAGGCCGAGAACCAGCCGGGCGTAGGCCGGCACCAGGGTCTGGAAGTTCATCCCAAGAAGGCTCGCGAAAAGGACGAGCCCCACCACCCGCCGCACCAGGGGGTGGCCCCGGACGAAGGCCAACCCCTCCCAGGCCTCCCGCCACCAGGGCACCCCCCCCTGGCCGCCCACCCCGCCTGAGGGCAGGCGGAGGAGGACCCAGAGGAGGGGGAGGAAGGAGAGGGCGTTGGCCAGAAAGGAAGCCCCCACCCCATACCGGGCGATGAGGAGGCCCGCAAGGGCCGGGCCCACCAGGCGGCTCGTGTTAAAGCCGAAGGAGTTTAGGGCGATGGCCCCAGGGTAGCGCTCCCTGCCCGCAAGCTCCACGGTGAAGCTCTGGCGCACGGGCTGGTCCATGGCGTTCAGGGCCCCGTAGAGGAGGGCGAAGAGGAGAACATGCGGGTAGCGCAGAACCCCCGCGAAGATCCCCACCGCCATGAGGAGGGCGAGGAGGCCCATGCCCCCTTGGGTAAGGAGGAGAAGGACACGTTTGGGGTAGCGGTCCGCCAACACCCCAGCGGGGAGGGCGAAGAAGAGGGAGGGGAGGAACTGGAAGGCCACCACCAACCCAAGCCTTTCCGCGCTCCCCGTGAGGAGGAGAACCAGCCACCCCATGGAGGCGGCCTGCATCCAGGTGCCCAGCTGGGAGACGAAAAGGGCCAGCCAGTAGCGGCGGTAAAGGGGGTCCTGGAGGAGGTGAAGGGCCAGCACCCCCTTATCCTACCCCTGACTGACCGGTCATTACCCTGCCTTGACAGCCCCAAGAGGCCCAGGTAGGGTAAGGGCGCAAACTTATGCGTAGGTGAGCATGAGAAGCGCGCTGATCTTCGGGATGGCCCTGGTGCTTGGGGTTGGGCTTGCGCAAAAGCCCAAGGTGGTCATCGGCACGGGGAGCACAGGTGGGGTCTTCTTCTACTACGGCACCGCCCTGGCGGACATCTATAACAAGACCGGGGTGGCGGAGTTCCAGCCTGTCCAAACCGGGGGCTCCTACGATAACCTCCTCCTCCTCCGAGACCGCACCGATCCCAAGGCCAACACCTACTACTGTGCCCTCACCACCACCGACTCCGCCTATGTGGCCTACACCGGGGAGGAGCCCCGCTTCAAGGCCAAGCCCGCCAAGGACCAAAGGGTCCTCTTCTACATGTACCCCTCCTTCATCCACGTGGTTACCACCGAGAAAAGCGGCATCAAGGTCCTCCAGGATCTGAAGGGCAAGCGGGTCTCCACCGGCCAGCCCGGCTCCAGCACGGAGAATCTGGCCCTTCTCGTCCTCCAGGCCGCGGGGGTCAAGCCGGAAAGCTTCGCCAAGCGGGAGCGCCTCCCCGTGGCCGAGGGGGCCAAGGCCCTGGCGGAGGGCACCCTGGACGCCTTCTTCTGGGTGGGCGGGGTGCCCACGGGCTCCATCGTGGAGCTAGGGCAGACCCTGGCCCGCAAGGGGGACCGGATCTACCTCATCCCCATTGACCCCAAGAGCACCACCGCCCAGGTGGCCCTGAAGCGCTTCCCTGGGCTCCTAGACCCCACGGTGGTCCCCAAGAGCGTCTACGGCACCCGTACGGACGTGCCCGGGCTCAACACGGGCAACATCCTGGTCTGCCCGGATAGCCTCCCCCAGGAGGTGGCCCACGCCATGATGAAGGCCACCTTTGACAACCTGCAAACCCTAAGGAGCGCGGTGGCCGCAGCCAAGGACACCTCCGTGGCCAACACCGCTAAGCTTTACGGCAAGTTCATCGTCCCCTTCCACCCCGGGACCGAGCGGTACTTGAAGGAAGTGGGCGCCGTGAAGTGAGGGTAAGGTACCCTTCGGGGCCCGGGGCGGTCCCCCGGGCCTTTTGGAGGTCAAGATGGCCGAAGTCCACGCTGCCCTACCCCCAAGCCCCTTGGGACGGCTTACCCGCCTGGTCCTCATCCTGGGCTCCCTCTACAGCCTCTACCTGGTCCTCCACCCCTTCACCCCCTTGGCCCAGGCCCACATCAACCTTCTGGACGTGGTCCAGCTCCAACGGAGCACCCACGTCCTCTTCCTCCTCCTTGGAGCCTACCTGGTGAGCTTCTTCTCCCCGCAAAGGAAAGCCACCCCCGGGGCCTGGGTTTTCCTCCTCTTCAGCCTGGTGCCCCTCTACGCCTTTCTCTTCCCCAAGCCCCCCGCCATGCCCCTCCCCCTGGAGGTGCGGCTCTTTGGGCTTTTGGTCTGGGCCGTGGCCGTGCCCCCCGCAGTCCTCCCCCCCCTTCAGCGGCCCACCGCCCTCCTGGGGGCCCTCTTGGCCCTCCTCCCCGCCTGGTACCAGGCCCGCTACTTTGAAGAACTGGTCTACCGGGCGGTGATCCCTGAGGCCTGGGATGCGGGGATGAGCCTCGGCCTCATCTTCCTCCTCCTGGGGGTGGTCTACCGCCTCCTGGGACCGGTAATGCCCGTGCTGGTCCTCTTCTTCTTCAGCTACAACCTCCACGCCGGGGCCTTCCCTGGGGCTTTCCGGGGCACCCCCCAGCCCATAGACCTTCTCTTGGGCAAAACCTTCAACGAGACGGAGGCGGGCATCTACGGCCTCATCACCGGGGTTTCCGCCAAGTACCTGGTCTACTTCACCCTCCTTTCGGGGATGATCACCGCCTTGGGCCTTGGCCGGGTGGTGGCCAACCTGGCCATGGCCCTGGTGGGCAAAAGCCCCGCCACCCCAGGCCGGGTCACGGGCCTGGCCGGGGTCTTCATGGGCATGTTCTCGGGCTCGGGGGCCGCGGACACCCAGTTTGTCGCTACCCTCACCAAGCCCCTCTACGAGCGGTCGGGCTACGACCGCCTGGTGGCCGCGGGGATCGCCGCCACCGCGGGGACCATCGCCCTCATCATGCCCCCCATCATGGGCAGCATCGCCTTCATCATGGTGGAGATCCTGGAAATCCCCTACCTGAAGGTGATGGTCATGGCCCTGGGGCCGGCCCTCCTCTACCTTCTCGCTATCCTGGCCTTCAACGAGTTCTATGCCCGCAAGGCGGGCCTTAAGGCGGTGGCGGTGGAGCTCGGGATGGCGCGGCGGGCCTACGCCCTCCGCTATAGCCCCATCTTCCTCCCCATCCTCCTCATCGTGGTCCTCCTCTACCTGGGCTACGAGGTGCGCACCGCAGCCAGCCTCGCCCTCCTAGGCTTCATCCTCCTGGCCTACCTGGACCCCTCCTTGAGGCCCAAGGGGGTGGGGCCTATCTTCCAGGGCCTAGAGGAAGGCTTTCGGACCCTTCTTCCCATCGGCACCGCGGTGACCTCGGCCAACCTTATCTTCGCCATGATGGTCATCTCCGGCCTGCCC
The DNA here is from genome assembly GCF_037444525.1 of Thermus sp. Lineage (GTDB taxonomy): Bacteria > Deinococcota > Deinococci > Deinococcales > Thermaceae > Thermus. Next base: position 11,477 of record NZ_JBBIMD010000030.1, read on the forward strand.
TCCAAGTTCAGCCAGCTCCTGCAGCAGGTTTCCGGGGAGAGCCTCCTCCTCGCCACCCTCATCACCGCCATCTTCAGCCTGGTCCTGGGCATGGGGGTGCCCCCCACCGCCACTTACGTTCTCACCTCCGCCCTCACCGCCCCCGCCATCATCGCCCTGGCCCGGGAAAACGGCATTCCCGACCAAGCCGCGGTCTACGCCACCCACATGTTCCTCTTCTACTACGCCGTCCTGGCGGACGTAACGCCCCCGGTGGCCCTCTCCGCCTACGCCGCGGCCAGCGTCTTCGGCACCCACCCCCTGCCCACGGGGGTCTACGCCGCCCGGGTGGCCCTTTCCAAGTACCTCATCGGCTTCTTCTTCCTCCTCTCCTACACGGGCACGGGTCTCCTCGTCCTCCCCGTACTGGAAACCGCTCCCCCAGAGGAGGCTTGGCCCATTATCCTAGAGCGCTTCCTGGCGGTGGCCGCAGGAATTGTCTACCTCTCCGCCGCCACCGCGGGCTACACCAGAAGGCCCTTGGCCCGCCTGGAGTCCTGGGCCTTAGGCCTCCTGGCCCTCCTCCTCTTCGCCCCTTACGGCACCCTCAACCTGGTGGCCTTCCTCCTGGGCCTCCCCTTCTTCCTCAGGAGGGGCTTGACGGGAAAGGGCCAAGGGGCTTAGGGTAGGCCTGAAAGGAAAGGAGGCCCCTATGAGACCCTGGTTGCTCGCTGTTGTGGCCCTCTTCGGCCTGGCCCTGGCCCAGAAGCCCCGGGTGGTCATTGCCACGGGGGGCGTGGGTGGGGTCTACTTCTACTACGGCACCGCCCTGGCGGAGATCTGGAACAAGGCGGGGGCAGCGGAGGCCCAGGCCACCCAGACCGCGGCCTCCATAGACAACCTCCTCCTCCTGGAAAACCGCACGGGGAGCGGCACCTACTACTGCGCCACCGTCCTCCCCGACTCCGCTTACCTGGCCTACACCGGAACCCACGAGCGCTTCAAGGACAAGCCCGCTAGGAACGTGCGCATCCTCTTCGCCATGTACCCCAACTACCTCCACATCGTCACCCGGGAAGGGACGGGGATCCGGGTGGTGCAGGACTTGAAGGGGAAGCGGGTCTCCACCGGGGCCCCGGGTTCGGGCACGGAGGTGGAGGCCCTTCTCGTCCTCCAGGCCGCGGGGCTTTCCCCCAAGGACTTCGCCAAGCAGGAGCGCCTGGGGGCCCAGGAAAGCGCCAACGCCCTCTCGGAGGGCACCATTGACGCCTTCTTCTGGTCCGGGGGGCTCCCCACGGGGGCCATCACCGAGCTTTCCGCCAGCCTCGCCCGCAAGGGCCAGCGGATCCACCTGGTGCCCCTAGACCCCAAGAGCACCGTGGTCCAGGCCTTCCAGAAGCGTTTCCCCGGCCTCGCGGGCCCCGGGGTCATTCCCAAGGCGGTCTACGGAGCCCGGGCCGACACCCCCACCCTCACCTTCTGGAACCTCTTCGTCTGCCCCGCAAGCCTCCCGGAGGAAGCGGCCTACGCCCTCACCAAGGCCACCTTTGAGAACCTCGAGGCCCTCCGCGCCGCGGTGGCCGCCGCCCGGGACACCAGCCTGCAAAACGCCGTGCGCTTTGTGGGGGGCACCATCCCCTACCACGAGGGGGCCCTGCGCTACTTCCGGGAAGTGGGGGCCCTGAGGTAAGGGGCTTCTATGGTCAGAACCCGGCTCCTCCTCCTAGGGGCCGGGCTTTTCCTTGTCCTCCTCACCCTCCTCCGGGTGGTGGAGGTGGAGGGTGAAGGGCAGCGAACCCTCTTTTTCCTCCCGGCCTTTGCGGAGGGGCGGGTGGAGTTCGTGAACTCCGTCACGGGAAAGCCCGTCCTCCTGGAGTTCCACATCTCCTGGCGCTTCCAGGGCTTCCGCGCCTACACCGACCTCGAGACGGAGGCCTATTACACCGGGGGGACCTACCCCTGGAACCAGGCCCTAGCCCAGGAAAGGCGCCGGGAACTCCTCTACTGCTCGGAGGCGGGCCTAGCCCTTCGGCTTGGGGGGAGGTGGTTCCGGGTGGAAGGGGGGTGCTTCCGGGTGCGCCTCCTCTTCCCCCCCTAGCGGAGCACCCTGGGCACCACCCGGAGGGTCAGGGTCCGCCCGCCCCGCCAGACCTTAATGGTCACCGCCTCCCCCGGCTTCTTGCGGTAGAGCACCTGCCGAAGCTGGACGATGGAGGTGAGGGATAGCCCGTCCGCCTCCAAAAGCACGTCCCCGTCCACCCCCACCTGTAAAGCCTCCCCCGTGGGGAGCTGGAGGTAGGCGAAGCGGGTGGGGGCCTTTAGGCCGGCCCGCTCCGCGGGGCTTCCCTTCTCCACCTCCTGGACCATGAGGCCCGTCTCCGGCAGGCCATACTGCTGGCGCAGGCGCTCAGGGTAGAGGCTCAAGGGGACCAGGCTCACCCCCAGGCGGGGGCGGTTTTGGATGAGGGCCTCCGCGGTGAGGGTCTTCCCCGCCTTGAGGTCTTGGAGGTGCTCCTTCACCACGTTGATGGGCAGGGCGAAGCCCACCCCCGCGAACTGGGCCGCCCCGAACTGGCCGGTGGGGGTGAAGATGGCGGTGTTGATGCCGATGACCTCCCCCCGGGAGTTCAAAAGGGGCCCCCCGGAGTTGCCGGGGTTGATGGCCGCGTCCGTCTGGATCACCTGGGGCACCAGGCCGCTTTCATCCCCGATGGCCCCGGGGTTTTCCCGGATGGCGGAAACAATCCCCTGGGTCACGGTGAACTCCAGGCCAAAGGGGTTCCCCATGGCAATGGCCTTCTGCCCCACGCGGATTTTGTCCGAGTCCCCCAGGACCAAGGGCACCAGCTTGTCCTTGGGGGCCTCCACCTTGAGGAGGGCCACGTCCAGAGGGGGCGCAGCCCCCACCAGACGGGCCCGGTACTCTTTGGGGTCGTTGTGGAACTTCACCGTGATCTGATCCGCCCCCTCCACCACGTGGTGGTTGGTGAGGATGTACCCCTCCTTGTCTATGACGAAGCCCGAGCCCGCGCCCTCCTGGGGCGGGACCTGGAGGAAGGGCGCAAAGAACTCAAACCCCGGGGGGAGCTGGAGCGCCCTGGGGGCGGTGCGCACCGCCACGTAGACCACCCCGTCCCCGTAGCGCTCCACGATCTCCACGGTGTTCCGCTCGTATTCCAGAAGCCCAGGCTCTGCCGCAACCCCCGCGGACGAAGCTGGCTTGGGGGTCTGGCCGTTGGAAACCCCCCACCAAAGGACCGCCCCCGCCATGAGGGCGAGGACCAGGAAACCCAAAAAGGACCGTCCGAGGTTCATGCGCCACCTCCTAAGGCCACCTTAGTCCCAAGGGGTTAGCCCCCGATTAGACGAAGACCACCGTCTTGTTTCCGTGGACGATGATCCTATCCTCCAGGTGCCAGCGCACCGCCCGGGCGAGGACGGTGCGCTCCAGCTCCCGCCCCAAGCGGCGCATCTCCGCCACGGAGTTGCGGTGGGAGACCCGCACCACGTCCTGCTCGATGATGGGCCCCTGGTCCAGCTCCTCCGTCACGTAGTGGGCCGTGGCCCCAATGAGCTTCACCCCCTTCTCGTAGGCCTGGCGGTAGGGGTCGGCCCCGGCGAAGGCGGGAAGGAAGGAGTGGTGGATGTTGACGATGCGCATGGGAAAGCGCGCCACGAAGCGGGGGGAGAGGATCTGCATGTAGCGGGCGAGGACCACAAGCTCCACCCCTTGGGCCTCGAGGAGCTCGAGGATCCTTTCCTCCGCCTCCGCCTTCCTTTCCACGGGGACGTGGTGGTAGGGCACCCCGAAGCGCTCCACCTCCTCCCGATGGTCCGGGTGGTTGGAGACCACCAGGCGGAGGTCCATGGGAAGCTCCCCCACCCTATACCGCCAAAGGAGCTCCAGGAGGGCGTGGGCCGGCTTGGAGACCAATATGGCCGTCCTCTTCCTTTGCGAGGCGTAGGCGATGCGCCACTCCATGCCGAAGCGCTCCGCCACCACCTCCTGGAAGGCCCGCTCCAGGGCGGGGCGGGAGAGGTCCAGGTGGGGGGTGGTGAAGGCCAGGCGCATGAAGAAGGTGCCCCCCTCGGGGTCAGTGGAGTGCTGCTGCAGGTCGGTGATGTTGGCCCCGTGGGCGTAGAGGAAGCCGGAGACCGCGGCCACGATGCCGGGGCGGTCGGGGCAGGTGATGAGGAGGCGGGCCTCGTCCATAGGGGTTACTATATCCGCCATGGACTGGAGCACCGCGGACCTTTCCGACCGCTTTCCCGAGGCCCCCTACCTCCCCAGCCTTCTCAAGGACTTTGGCGGCCGGGTGCGCTTTTTCGGGCGGGTGCGCACCCTCAAGGTCTTTGAGGACAACCTCCTGGTGCGCCGGGTGCTGGAGGAGGGGGGCGAGGTCCTGGTGATCGACGGCGGGGGAAGCCTCCGCACCGCCCTCCTCGGGGGCAACCTGGCCCAGCTGGCCCTGGAAAAAGGGTGGCAGGGGGTGGTGGTCCACGGGGCGGTGCGGGACGCGGCGGAGCTTAGGGCCCTCCCCCTAGGGGTGAAGGCCCTGGGCACGACCCCCAAAAAGAGCGCCAAGGCGGGGGTGGGGGAGGTGGACGTGCCGGTGGCTTTCCTAGGCCTTAGGGCTCTTCCCGGGCAGTTTCTGGTGGCCGACGAGGACGGCCTTCTCCTCCTCCCCGCACCCCCGAGCGGCGGCCAAAGCGGCGGATGAGCTCCGCCTCCTCCAGGGCCAGGAGGGTGGGCCTTCCGTGAGGGCAAGCCCAGGGGGTTTCGCAGGCGAGGAGGGCATCCAGGAGGGCCTGGCCTTCCGCCTGAGCCAAGGGGTGGCCGGCCTTCAGGGCGGGGAGGCAGGCCAAGCGGGCGAGGAGGGCCTTGAGGCTCTGCCCTTCCCCCCGCAGGACCTCCCGGAAGACCTCGGGGAGGAGGAGGGGGTAGGGGTGGAGGAAGGAGGGGGCCTCGAGGAGGCGCACCCTTCCCGGGCCGAAGGGCTCAAAGGCGAAAAGGGCCCGCAGGGCCTCCTCCCGCTCAGGGATCCTCAGGGCCTCCTCCGGCGCCAGGGGGATCAGGAGGGGTCGGGGAAGGGGGGTGGGGCCCTCCGCCACCCTTCTCTGGAGCTCCTCAAAGAGGATGCGCTCGTGGGCCGCGTGCTGGTCCACCACGTAGAGGGTGGTGCCCGCCTCGGCCAGGAGGTAGCTTTCCCGGAACTGGCCCAGGTACTTGAGGCGGGGACGAGCAAGGGCCTGGACCGGCCTCAGGGCGGAAAGGGCCCGCTCAGGGAGGGCGCGGGCCAGGTTCTCCCGGGCGAAGGCCTCCTTTAGGGCCTCCTCCAGGAAGGCCTCAGCCTCGAGGGCAAGCCGCACCTCCTCCTTCCTCGCGTCCAGGCGCAGGCGAAAGGCCCCGGGGGGCAGGATGAGGTTCAGGACCCCATAGGGGTAGTGCCCCTCGGGGAGGAGCTCCCGGTAGGCCCGGCGGAGGGCGAGGAGCACCCCCTTGGGTAGGGCCACGGGGCGGCCGTTCAGCGAGAGGAAAAGGCCCTCGGGGCTGGTCCTATAGGCCTCGGGGCGGGAGAGGAGGGCCTCTAGACACATCCCCTCCCCTTCCCAATGGATGGGGAAAAGCCTCTCCGCCAGGACGCGGCCGAACTGGAGCCGGGCCGCCTCCCTAAGCCCCGAGCCGGGAAAGAGGAGGAGGGCCTTCCCCTCTGCGAAGAAGAGGAGGTGCAGGTGGGGGTGGTGGAGGAGGTAGCGCTTGAGGAGGAGGAGGACCTCCCGCACCTCCCCCTTCTCCGGCGCCTTTTCAAAGGACACCTCCACCCGGGTGCCGGGGGGGGCGGGGGCCTCCCGGTGGGCCCGGACCTCCCCCCTTTCCACCAGGAGGAGCCCACCCCCCACCTGCCCCCGGGGGCGGGAGCGGATCCTGAGGGTGCCGGCCTGGGCCAGGGCGTAGAGGGCCTGGCCGCGGAAGCCCAAGGTGGTGATCCTTTCGGGGTCTTGGAGCTTGCTGGTGGTGAAGGGGGCCACGGCCAAGGGAAGCTCGGCGAAGGGGATCCCTGCCCCATCGTCCTCCACGGCAAGGGCCCTTCCCCCTTCCCAAAGCTCCACCTTGACCCTTTTAGCCCCTGCGTCCAGGGCGTTTTCCAAAAGCTCCCGCACCGCGTCCCTCAGGGAGAGGAGGACCTCCCCCTCGGCGAGGAGGGCCCTAAGGGGTTCGGGCAGGGGGCGGATCATGTCCGGGCAAGGCCCAGGGCCAGGGCCCTAAGCTCGTGGAGGACCCTTAGAGCCTCGAGGGGGGTCAGGCGGTCCGGGTCCAAGGCCAGGAGGCGGTCCAGCACCCCCTCCAAGGCCCCTTCCCGCCGGGCGAGGAGGCCCTGGAGGAGGGCGTGGGCCCGCTCCACCACCTCTCTGGGCAGGCCCGCCATCTGGGCCACCTCCACCCCGTAGCTCTTGGAGGCGGGGCCGGGGAGGACCTGGTGGTAGAAGAAAAGCCCCCCCGCCTCCTCCTTGGCGGCCACGTGGAGGTTTTTGAGGCGGGGAAGCTGCAGGGCGGTGAGCTCAAAGTAGTGGGTGGCGAAGAGAGTATAGGCGCGCTTCTCGTGCAGGGCCTCGGCCACCGCGGTGGCGATGGCCACCCCGTCCAGGCTGGAGGTGCCCCGGCCCACCTCGTCCAGGAGGACGAGGCTTTTCTCCGTGGCCTCCTTTAGGACCTGGGCCACCTCCTCCATCTCCACCATGAAGGTGCTCCGCCCCCCCGCCAGGTCGTCCGCGGCCCCGATGCGGGTGAAGATGCGGTCAAAAAGGGGGAGCACCGCCTCCTCCGCCGGGACAAAGCTCCCCATCTGGGCCAGGAGGGCGATGAGGGCCGTCTGGCGCAGGAAGGTGGACTTCCCCGCCATGTTGGGCCCGGTGACTAGGACCAGTTCGTGGTCCATCTCCAGGTCGTTGGGGACGAAGGCCGTGCGCCTTTCCACCACCGGGTGCCGTCCCCCGCGGATGGAAAGGCGCTCCCCAAAGCGGGGGCGGACGTACCCGTAGCGCACGGCCACCTCCGCCAAGGCGGCGTAGACGTCCAGCTCTGCAAGGAGCCTCGCCGCCTCCCTCAGGGCCTCCCCCTCCCCCTTCGCCCGCTCCCTTAGGGTCTGGAAGACCTCCTCCTCCCGCCTTCTCGCCAGGGCCTCGAGGCGGTAAAGCTCCCGCTCCTTCTCCTTCATCTCAGGGAGGGCGTAGCGCTGACGGTCCTTCAGGGTCTGGAGGGGCTTGTACTCGGGGGGGACCTTCTCGTAGTAGGGGCGGGTGACCTCGAGGTAGTAGCCGAAGACCGCGTTGTAGCCCACCTTGAGGGTGGGGATGCCCGTGCGGGCCTTCTCCCTTTCCTCCAGGGCCAGGAAGTAGGCCACCCCCTCCTCGTGGGCCCGGCGCAGGGCAGAAAGCTCGGGATCGTACCCCTCCCGGATCACCCCCCCCTCGGAGAGCTTCAAAGGGGGGTCGTCCACAAGGGCGGCTTCCAGCTCCTCCCTTAGGGGGCCGAGGTCCGGCAAGGGGAAGCCCTCCCCCAGGAGGGCGGAAAGCTCGGGGAGGACCTGGAGGGTGCGCCTTAGGGCGGCGAGGTCCCGAGGGCTTGCCCGGCCGAGCTCCAGCCGGGTGGCCAGGCGCTCCAGGTCCGAGACCCGGTGGAGGAGGCGGCGCACCCCCTCCCTTAGGGCCGAATCCCGCACGAAGGCCTCCACCCGGTCCAGCCGGGCCTCGATGGGCCCCCTTTCCACCAGGGGGTGGCGGAGCCAGGCCTGGAGGAGGCGGCGGCCTGGGGCGGTGCGGGTCTCGTCCAAGACGGCAAACAGGGTGTCCTGGCCCCGGAGGGGCTCAAAGATCTCCAGGGCCCTCAAGGCGGCCTCGGAAAGCCCCATGAAGGCCCCGGGGTCGTAGGGGCGGAAGGGCCTTGGGGTAAAGGCCTCCCCTTGGGTGTAGCGGGCGTAGGCCAGAAGGGCCCCCTGGGCGCGCCGGAGGGCCAAGGGGCCTTCCCCCATGGGCTCAAAGGGGGCCTCGGAGAGCATCAAGGGGAAACGCTTTTGAAACTCCTCCGCAAAGTCCCGGTTCTCCCTAAGCTCCGGGGCCAGGAGGACCTCCGCGGGCCGGTGGCGGAAAAGCTCGTCGTAAAGGGCACTTTTGCTCTTGAGAAGGGTTCCCCTAAACTCCCCGGTGGAGACATCCAGAAAGGCCAGGCCCCACCCGTCCCCGGTGGCGATGGCCGCCAGGTAGTTGGCCTCCCGCGGGAGGAGGGCCTCCTGGACCAGGGTCCCCGGGGTGAGGAGCTGGGTGACCTCCCGCCTCACGAGCCCCTCCGCCTCCTCGGCGGGCTCCACCTGGTCGGCGATGGCCAGGCGGAAGCCCAGCTTGAGGAGCCTTTCGGCGTAGGCGTCAAAGGCCCGGATGGGGATCCCGGCCATGGGGGTGGTGAAGTCCTTGCTGGTCTTGTGGGTGAGGGCCAGGCCCAGGGCCCGGGCTAGCCTTTCCGCGTCCTCCCCGAAGCACTCGTAGAAATCCCCCACCTGGAAGAGGAGGAGGTAATCGGGGTAGCGGTCCCTGAGCTCCACGTACTGCTGGAGAAGGGGGGGCAGGGGGCCTGGGCCTTCGCCCTTGAGCATACCTCCCATGATAGCGCCCAAAGCGGGGGGATACCCCCTCCTGAATGATAGGAATGAACCACCAAATAGGGGGTCCCCCAACCATACCCCCTACTTGACAGGGGTAGGCTCCGGGGTCTAGCGTAAAGCCAACCGGGAACATAGGGACAAACGTCCTACCGAGCAGGAGGAAAGGGGTATGGAAAGGCTTAGCCGGCAGAAGGGCCTGAGAGGGGCGCTGACTTCCAGGCTGGCCCCCAAAAGGAGGTAAGGTATGAAAAAGCATCTGAACCGGAGGCACCTGCTCAAGCTCTTGGGCCTTGGCGGGGGTCTTCTTGCGGCCCGTCCGGCCCTGGCGCAAACCTCCGCCCAGGCCGAAACATCCCTGCCTTCCTTCACCGGCCCCGGCCCCAACCCCTACTGGAATGGGGTCCATCCCTATGCGGTCTACCCCCAGAAGCTCCCCCTCCTGCGCATGACCGACCGGCCGGTCCAGCTGGAAACCCCCCGCCACTATTTCCGCACCGCCTTTACACCCAATGAGGCCTTCTATGTCCGCTACCACCTGGACGAGATCCCCAACCAAATAGACCTCTCCCAGTGGCGGCTGAAGCTGGAGGGGAACTTTGAGCGGACCGTTGAGCTCACCTTTGAAGAGCTCGTCACCCGGTTTAAGCCGGTCTCCATCGCTGCGGTCAACCAGTGCTCGGGCAATTCCCGCAGCCGCTTCCAGCCCCGGGTTACCGGCGGGCAGTGGGGCAACGGAGCCATGGGCAACGCCCTGTGGACCGGCGTTCGCCTCAAAGACCTGCTGGACTACGCGGGGGTGAAGCCGGGGACGGTCCAGATCCAGTTTGAGGGGCTGGACCGGGGCAAGGGGCCCGAGAACCTGGGCTCGGGACGCTTCATCAAGTCCCTGGACCTGAACGACCCTGTGATGGAGGAGGTCATCCTAGCCTACCTCATGAACGGCGAGCCCCTGCCCATGTTGAACGGCTTCCCCCTCAGGCTCGTGGTGCCCGGGAAGTTCGCCACCTACTGGCTTAAGCACCTCACCTGGATCCGGGCCCTCACGGAGGAGGACAAGAACTTCTGGATGGCTTCCGCCTACAAGGTACCCGACACGCCCAACGGTTCCACAACCCCAGAAGACGTGGCGGCGGGCCGGGTCAAGACCGTACCCATTGGGCACTTCAACATGCCCGTCCGCTCCTTTATCGTGGACCCCGACGGTTCCTATCCCCTGCTGGCTGGGGTCCCGGTGAAGGTCCGGGGCGTGGCCTTCAGCGGGCACGGAAGGGTGGTGAAGGTGGAGGTCTCCACCGACGACGGCAAGACCTGGCGGCCGGCCATGCTGGGCCCCGATTACGGCCCTTACTCCTTCCGAACCTACGAGTTCACCTGGCGACCCAGCCAGCCCGGGGAATACATCCTGGCGGTGCGGGCCACGGACGAAAAGGGCAATGTCCAACCCGACACCCCCATCTGGAACCCCGGCGGGTATCTCTGGAACAAGATTGAGCGTCAGAAAGTGGTGGTGCTGAGCACCAAATAGGGGGACGGGATGAAAAAGGCTTGGATTGCGCTCGCGCTCACGGCGATCGGCCTGGGCCTGGTGGTGGCGGAGGTTCCCGGCACGGTGGCCGGGGAGTGGACCCAAGGCACCCTGGGGCTCATCCTCCCGCCCGCCCCTACAGACCCGGGCCAAGGCAGCGTCTACAAAGTGGGCCCCTACCCCCTCTACACCGCCGAGCTGGTGGAAGGGGAGGGCAAGGAGCTGGTCATGGGGTACTGCTCCATCTGCCATAGCGTCACCTACATCACCATGCAACCTCCCATCGCCGACTGGACGCCCACCATGAACAAGATGCTTAAGACCTACGGCGGCGAAAAGTTCATCCCCCCAGAGGCTGCGGAAAAGATCTTGGCCTACTTGCAGGCCCACTACACCACCCAAACCCGTAAGCAATGAGCAAGGTGATCTCCCTCCACCTGGGCACCGGGGCTGGCCTCCCCAAACCCCAGGTGGAGGTTCTCACCCTGGTGGCGGGGCACGGGGCCCTGGGGGACCGGCACGCGGGGCGGGACCCGGATAGGGCGGTTTTGGTGGCGGGCCTGCCTGCCTACGCGAAGGCCCAAGGAGCGGGTATCGCCCTTCCCTACGGGGCCTTGGGGGAGAACCTCCTCCTGGACCTGGACCCCCACCGTCTACCCCCCGGAGCCCGCCTCGAGGTGGGCCAGGCCCTCCTGGAGCTCGCTTCAGTCTGCACCGTCTGCGCCAGCCTCTCGCAGTTCGACCCCAGGCTCCCCAAGCTCCTCTACGGGGGCCGGGGGGTCTACGCCCGGGTCCTGCGGGGCGGGGTGGTGCGGGTGGGGGCACCGGTGCGGGTCCTTTTGCCCGTGGAGTAGAAAAAGGCCAAGCCCCCGGGGTCTTCCCCGGGGGCCTATCCTTTCCTATACCCTCACCCTCTCGGGCATGGCGTAGGCCCAATAGGCCGGCCTCTCCCCCTTGGGCTCATTCAGGACCTCAATGCGGCCCTCCACCTGGGGGGCCACCTCTTTCAGTTCCTTCAGGTAGTCCATGAAGCTTTCCGCGTCGGCGAAGCCCGTGTCCACCCGGTAGCCCTGGGCGTTTCTCAGCACCGTGAACCCGTCCCCACCGGCGGCGATGAAGTTGTTGGTCACCACCCGGTAGGTGGCCTCGAGGTCCAAGGGCCTATACCCCTCGCCCTCCTTCACCTCCACCCGCACCACCCGGCTCCCCGCGGGCCGGGAAAGGTCAAAGGCGTAGCGGAGGCCCGCCACCTGGAGGAAGCGGCCCGCGGTTTGCTCCCACTGGGAGACGCCGTTTTCCAGGGCCTCGAGGATCTCCCGCCCCTTAAGGTCCATGACCACCAGGGTATTGCCAAAGGGCAGGACCTCGTAAACCTTCCCCACGGTGATGGGGCCCTTGGGGATGGAGGCCCGGATGCCGCCCCCGTTCTGGAGGGCGATGCGGGTGCCGGCGTTTTTGGTCTTCCAGAGCATCCCATCCGCAATGAGGTTCCCCAGGTTGCTCTCCCGCCTGCGCACGATGGCCCTCTCCCCCACCAGGTCCACCTTGGCCTCGGCGATGACCTGGGCCATGAGGGCCATAACGGGCTGGGCATAGGCCAAAAGGGCCTCCTTGGCGAAGAAGTCCTCAGGGGAAACCTCGGGGGTCATGAGGAGGGCCTCCCCCTTGTAGGCGAGGAGTTCCCCCTGGGGGCCGAAGGTGACCTCCAAAAGCCCCACCACCTTCCCCCACTCCCAGGCCTGGACCACCAGCACGTCCTTCCCCTCGGGGTTCTTCACCACCGTGGGGTAGGGCCCCAGGGGGGAGAGCTCCTTGTGGGGGAAGGTGCCAAGGAGGGTGTGGGAGTGCCCCCCCACGATGACCTGCACGCCCACGAGCCTCCGGGCCAGCTTCAGGTCCTCGCCGTAGCCCAAGTGGGAAAGGACGAGGATCTTCTTCACCCCGCGGCTTAGGAGCTCGTACACCGCCTTTTGAGCGCTCTCGTAAGGGTCTAAGAAGCCCACCGTGGGCCCGGGGTTGGCGATCTCCTTGGTGTCCGGGGTGGTGAGGCCAATGATGCCCACCTTCTCGCCCCCTACCTGTAGTACAGCGTAAGGGGCGAAGAGCCCTTGAAGCCTAGGCTCTTGGGAAACGTCCACGTTGGCGGAGACCACCTTGAAGCGCGCCCCCTTCAAAAACTCGGCCAAAGGCCCAGGTCCCAGGTCAAACTCGTGGTTCCCTAAGGCCATGACCCGGTAGAGGGCCCGGTGCATGAAGTAGCGGTCCGCCAAGCCCCGGTACTGGTTGAAGTACAGGGTGCCCTGGAAGACATCCCCCGCGTCCAGGAAAAGGGGATTCTTGGCCTGGGTCCGCAGGCGGTCAAAGAGGGCGATCCTGCGGGCCACCCCGCCCACGGGGGTCTTCTTCCCGGAAAGGGTGAGCTCCGTGGGCTCCAGGTGGGCGTGGGTGTCGTTGGTGTGGACCAGGGTAAGGGTAAAGGCCCCTTGGGCCCGGCCAAGCCCTAGCCCCATGGCCCCCAGGGCCGCGCCGGCTTTCAATAGGTCCCGCCTCTGCATACCTAACCTCCGGCCTCCAGTCTATCCCCTCCCGGGTCAGGGGAAGATCAGAAAGAAGCGCATACGCTTTCCCTTGGCCTTTTTCGGCAAGATGTACGGAGCAAAGTTGACAATTGACAGGTTATCGTGGTACGCTCTGCACAAATCGGGGGTCAAAAAATGACAAAAGCCCCCGATTTTAGCGCGGGAGGAAGTCATGGGCTACACAAAAGCTGAGATTTTAAAAGAGCTAAAGGCCAACAACGTCAAGTTTTTGCGCCTGCAGATCACGGACATCCTGGGCGTGGTGAAGAACGTGGAGGTGCCCGCCTCCCAGTTTGAAAAGGCCCTGGACGGGGAGATCATGTTTGACGGCTCCTCCATTGAGGGCTTTACCCGCATTGAGGAGTCCGACATGCTCCTCAGGCCCGACTACAACACCTTCGTCATCCTCCCCGACCTGGTAGAGGACCCAGCCCGGGGACGGGTGGCCCGGCTCATCTGCGACGTCCACTACCCCGACGGCCGCCCCTTTGAGGGGGACCCCCGCTATGTCCTGAAGCGCCAGGTGGAAAGGCTCAAGAAGCTGGGGTTTGACAACATGTACGCCGGCCCCGAACCCGAGTTCTTCCTTTTCCTCCGTACCCCCGAGGGCCTGCCCACGGTGGAAACCCACGACAAGGCCGGGTACTTTGACCTGGCCCCCATTGACAAGGGGGAGGAGGCCCGGCGGGACATGGTGAACGCCCTGGTGGCCATGGGCTTTGAGATCGAGGCCGCCCACCACGAGGTGGCCCCTGGCCAGCACGAGATTGACTTCAAGTACGCCGACGCCCTCACCACCGCGGACAACATCGCCACCTTCAAGTGGGTGGTCAAGCGTGTGGCCATCAACCATGGCCTCCACGCCACCTTCCTCCCCAAGCCCATCCGGGGCATCAACGGCAGCGGCATGCACACCCACCTCTCCCTCTTCAAGAACGGGGAGAACGCCTTCTTTGACCCCAACGCAGAGTACCAGCTCTCCAAAACCGCCCTCCACTTCATCGCCGGGCTTCTGGAGCACGCGGAGGGCATGGTGGCCATCACCAACCCCCTGGTGAACTCCTACAAGCGCCTCACCCCGGGCTACGAGGCCCCCACCAACATCGCCTGGTCCGCCTCCAACCGCTCGGCCATGATCCGCATCCCCGCCCGGCGGGGCGTGGGTACGCGGGCAGAGCTGCGCATGCCCGACCCCTCCGCCAACCCCTACCTGGCCCTGGCGGTCATGGCCGCGGCCGGGGCGGACGGCATTGAGCGCAAGCTCCTTCCCCCGCCCCCCATCCAGCGGAACATCTACCAGATGACCGTGCGGGAAAGGCGCAAACACAAGATCCGCGAGCTCCCCGGGACCCTGAGGGAAGCCCTCGAGGCCCTGAGGAAGGACCCCGTGATTCAGGAGGCCCTGGGGGAGCACGTCTACACCCACTTCCTCCAGGCCAAACAGATGGAGTGGGACGACTACCGGGTCACGGTCCACCAGTGGGAGCTGGACCAGTACCTGGCCACCTACTAAAGGGCCCAAGGATACCCGCCGGGGGCATCCCCGGCGGGTGGGGTTTACCCTGACCGATAGGTCAGGCATAAGCTTTCAAGAGGGGCGTGTGCTCGGACAAACACATGTGAGACTGCCCCAACTAAAATGTGGGGACCACTCCAACATGAAGGAGGTCCCCACGAATGCAGCTTACCACCATCGGCCAGGAGATGTGGAAGGGAGCCCGGCTGGC
>NZ_JBBIMD010000031.1:0-24523 GCF_037444525.1 Thermus sp.
AGGGGATGTTCCGCTACCAGGGCCCCGAGCCCAAGGGGGACCAGCCCAAGGCCATAAGGGAGCTTCTGGAGGCCCTAAGGGATGGGGAGCGTTTCGTCACCCTCCTTGGGGCCACGGGCACGGGGAAGACGGTGACGGTGGCCAAGGTCATAGAGGCCCTGTCGCGGCCCGCCCTGGTCCTTGCCCCCAACAAGATCCTGGCCGCCCAGCTGGCCGCGGAGTTCCGGGAGCTTTTCCCGGAAAACGCGGTGGAGTACTTCATCAGCTACTACGATTACTACCAGCCCGAGGCCTACGTGCCGGGCCGGGACCTCTACATTGAGAAGGACGCCAGCATCAACCCGGAGATCGAGCGCCTGCGCCACTCCACCACCCGGAGCCTCCTCACCCGCCGGGACGTCATCGTGGTGGCCTCCGTCTCCGCCATCTACGGCCTTGGGGACCCCCGGGAGTACCGGGCGCGGAACCTGGTGGTGCAAAGGGGGGAGCGCTACCCCCGGGAGGCCCTTTTAGAGCGGCTTTTGGACCTTGGCTACCAGCGGAACGACCTGGACCTCACCCCGGGGCGTTTCCGGGCCAGGGGGGAGGTCTTGGAGATCTTCCCCGCCTACGAGACCGAGCCCCTCCGGGTAGAGCTTTTCGGGGACGAGGTGGAACGGATCCTCCAGGTCCACCCCACCACGGGGGCGCGGCTTAGGGAGCTTCCCGGCTTCGTCCTCTTCCCGGCCACCCACTACCTCTCCCCGGAGGGGCTGGAAGAGATCCTGGAAGAGATCCAAAAGGAGCTGGAGGAGCGGGTGCGCTACTTTGAGGAAAGGGGGGAGCTCCTCTACGCGCAAAGGCTTAAGGAGCGCACGCTTTACGACCTGGAGATGCTTAGGGTCATGGGCACCTGCCCGGGGGTGGAGAACTACGCCCGCTACTTCACCGGGAAGGCCCCGGGGGAGCCCCCCTACACCCTTTTGGACTACTTCCCCGAGGACCTCCTGGTCTTCCTGGACGAGTCCCACGTGACCGTGCCCCAGCTTCAGGGGATGTACCGAGGGGACTACGCCCGCAAGAAGACCCTGGTGGACTACGGCTTCCGCCTGCCCTCGGCCCTGGACAACCGGCCTTTGCGCTTTGAGGAGTTCTTAGAGCGCGCCCCGCAGGTGGTCTTCGTCTCCGCCACCCCGGGGGAGTTTGAGCTCGCCCACTCGGGGAGGGTGGTGGAGCAGATCATCCGCCCCACGGGGCTTCTGGACCCCTTGGTGCGGGTCAAGCCCACGGAGAACCAGATCCTGGACCTCATGGAGGGGATCCGGGAGCGGGCGGCGAGGGGGGAGAGGACCCTGGTCACGGTGCTCACCGTGCGCATGGCGGAGGAGCTCACGGACTTTTTGGTGGAGCAGGGCATCCGGGCCCGCTACCTCCACCACGAGCTGGACGCCTTTGAGCGCCAGGCCCTCATCCGGGACCTAAGGCTTGGGCACTTTGACTGCCTGGTGGGGATCAACCTCCTCCGGGAGGGCCTGGACCTCCCCGAGGTCTCCCTGGTGGCCATCCTGGACGCGGACAAGACGGGCTTTCTCCGGAGCGAACGGAGCCTCATCCAGACCATCGGCCGGGCAGCGAGGAACGCCCGCGGGGAGGTCTGGCTCTACGCCGACGGGGTGTCCGAGGCCATGGAAAGGGCCATCCGGGAGACCAACCGGAGGAGGGCCATCCAGGAGGTCTACAACCGGGAACATGGCATCGTGCCCGAGACGGTGCGGAAGGGGGTCAGGGCCGTCATCCGACCCGAGGGGTACGGGGAGGAAGCCCCCCTGGAGCTCGCCCAGGAAGACCTTAAGGAGCGCATCGCCGAGCTGGAGCTTTCCATGTGGCAGGCGGCGGAGGCCTTGGACTTTGAGCGGGCGGCGAGGCTGAGGGACGAGCTCAGGGCCCTCGAGGCCCGCCTCCAAGGCCTCCCTTCCCCAGAGCCCGTGCCCGGGAAGCGTAGGAAGAAACGGCGCTAGGGGCTAGGCCAGGAGCAGGACGGGGTGTTCCAGGTAAAGGGCCACCCGCTCCAAAAGCCGCCTAGCCACCCCCTCCTCCACCCCGGAGAGGGCGAGGAGGCCCTCGGGCAGGAGGAAGAGGCTCGGGCGGCCCGTGTGGACCTCCTCCGCTCCGGCGAAGCAGAGAAGGCCCTCCCCTGCCTCCTCCCCCTCCCCCCGGAAGAGGGCGAGGAAGGGGCCTTTGGGCCTAAGGCCCAGGGGCCTTTCCCCTTCCAGGAGGCCCATAAGGGGCCTTAGGGGGAGCTCGAGCTCCGCAAGGGCCTTCTCCGCGGCCTTAAGGAGGAAGGGCATGGGGGTTTCAGGCACGCCGAAGGCCTGGGCGAAGGCCCGCTGGGCCGCTTCCAGGGCCCCTGGGTCCAGCCGCCGCCGGAAGACCCTAAGGACCGGCGCGGCCGCCGAGGGCGGGGGGGCCACCACCCCGAAGGCGGGGGCCACCTCTTGGGGTTCTTGCACCAGAGCTTCCAGCCCCTCTTCCAAGGACCCCAGGTCCTCCAGTTCCTCCAGAAGGGCTTCGGAGGGGGCCTCTTCCACCAAGGGGGCCGGGGCCTCCTCGGGGAGGGGCGCTTCCGTGGGGAGGTCCACCTCCTCCCGCACCTCATGGGCGGCCTGGGCCAGGAGCTCCTCCCCCCACTCCTCCAGGGTGGGCTCGGGCTCCGGGGGCGCCATGGGAGGCTCCTCCTCCAGGGCCAGGTCCTCCAGGTCGTCCAGGAGGATGGGCTCGAGGTCCAGCTCCTCCTCCCGGATCTCCACCGTGGGGGGCCGGGTGGGAAGGACCTCGGAAAGGTCCACCCCTTCCCGGCCCAAGACCTCCTGTGCCCGCCGGAGTTCCTCCTCGGGCACAGGGGGGGGCGGGGAGGGCTCGGGGGCCGGGTGGGAAGGACCTCGGAAAGGTCCACCCCTTCCCGGCCCAAGACCTCCTGTGCCCGCCGGAGTTCCTCCTCGGGCACAGGGGGGGGCGGGGAGGGCTCGGGGGCCGGGGGCAAGTCCACCTCCCCCGCCATCACCTTGGCCAGGAAGGCCAGGACGTCCCGCTCCACGATGGTCCCGTCGGGGCCCGTCCCCTTGAGAAGACGCCAGTCTATCCCGTTCTCTTCGGCCAGGCGCCGGGCCAGGGGCGTAATCTTGGGTTCTTCCATCTTGGCCTTATCATAGCAGGAGTGGAAGCGCGCTTTGCCAGGCTCCTTGCGGACTACTGCCTCGAGGCCAAGGAGGGGGAAACCGTCCTCATAGAGGCGGAAACCCCCGCCCTCCCCCTCCTCCCCCACCTGAAGCGGGCCCTCCTCATGCGGGGGGCCTACCCCTTCATCCGCCTGGGCTACCCCGGGGAAGGGCGGGACTTCCTCTTACACGGGGGCCGGTGGCGGACGGAGATCCCCGCGGCCGAACAGGCCCTATACGAGAGGGCGGACAAGTTCCTGCGCATCCTCTCCCAGGAAAACCCCCTGGAGGGGGCCGAGGTGGAGGCAGCCCTGGCCGTGGAGCACGCCCGGGCCTGGCGCCCCTTGGCCGAGCTCCGGCTTAGGAAGCGCTGGACCCTCACCCTCTACCCCACGGTGGGCTACGCGGTGGGGGCAGGGATGGGCACGGAGGCTTTCCGGCGCTACCTGGAACGGGCCCTTTTCCTGGACCAGGAAGACCCGGTGGCGGCCTGGCGGGCCCTTGCCCGCTTCCAGGAAAGGCTCATTGCCGGGCTCAGCCAGGCCCAAACCCTAAGGATCCAGGCCCCAGGGACGGACCTCACCCTAAGCGTGGCGGGCCGCACCTGGATTAGCTCCGACGGCAGGCGGAACATGCCCTCGGGGGAGGTCTTCACCGGGCCCCTGGAGGACTCGGCGGAGGGGGAGGTGCGCTTCAACCTCCCGGCCCTCGTGGGGGGGAGGCGGGTGGAGGGGGCCTACCTCCGTTTCCAAGGCGGGGTGGTGGTGGAGGCGGGGGCAGAAGCGGGGGCGGACTACCTCCTCTCCGCCCTGGCCACGGACAGGGGGGCCAAGCGGCTTGGGGAAGTGGGCATCGGCACCAACTTTGCCCTGGACCGGCCCACGGGCCTCATCCTCCTGGACGAGAAGATGGGGGGCACGGTGCACCTGGCCCTGGGCCGGAGCTACCCGGAAACGGGCGGGAAGAACGAAAGCGCCCTCCACCTGGACCTGGTGCTCTCCCTCGAGGAGGGGCGGCTCCTTGCGGACGGCGAGCCCATCCTGGAGGGGGGCAGGTTTAGAGGTCCTTTCGCTCAAAGATGAGGAGGGCAAGCCCCCCAAACCCCAGGGCATAGAGGAGGAGAAGGGGAAGCCCCACCCCCGCCGCCTGGGGGCGCAGGTGGAGGTCCAGGTAGGTGGTGAGGAGGAAGGGGGTGAGGGCAGGGAAGGCCACCAGGAGGCGCATGAGGAGGAGGGTGGCCACCGCGGCCAGGGCGCTCGCCGTGGTGGAGAGGAAGACCGTGGCGTAGAGGAGGGCCAAGGCGGCCATGGGAAGGAGCACCACCCCCGCCAGGAGGTGGGCCCTGAAAAGCTCCAGGAAGGCCCCCGAGGGGGAAAGGTACCCAACCCCGGCAAACCCCCCAGGCCCCACCCCCGTGCCACCGAAAAAGCCCTCAAGGCCGTGGGGCAGGCCCGCTAAAACTCCTCCCAGGAAGCTAGCCAAAAGGAGGAGGAAGGGGTAGAGGAAGGCGGCCAGGAGCTTGGCGAAGAGAAGGCTGTAGCGGGGAAAGGGCCTGAGGAGGAGGGTCTTCAAGGTGCCCTGGCTCACCTCCGCCCCCAAGGCCTCGCTTGCGGCCATCACCACCAGGAAGGGGAAGAGGAACTCCATCCCCGCAAGGAGGCCTAAGGCCACCACCTGCCAACCCGAGACCAGGACCAGGCCGTAGACCTCCTTAAGCCCAGGGGCCAGGGCCCAGAGGAAGGGAAGGAGGAAGGCCACCAAAAGCCCAAGGCGCACCGAGCGCAGATGGAAGAGCTTGTCCAGCTCCCAAAGGAAGAGCCTAAGCATGCTGCACCCTTTCCTGGTAGTAAGCGAGGAGGTCAAACCGGTGAGGGTGGAAGGCCAGGACCCGGTACCCCTCCGAAAGGAGCGCCCTAAGGGCCACCTCCGGCTCCCCCTCCAGGAGGATGGCTCCCGCCTGGAGCCTAGCCCCCTTGACCTGGGGCAAGGTTTTGAGGAGGGCCAAGGCCCCCTCTAGGGGCTCCGCCACCAGGCGGAAAAGGTGCCTCTCCCCAAGCTCCACCTCGTCCAAAAGGCGCCCACCCCCCAGGATCCCCACCCGGTGGGCGTACGGGGCCACCTCCTGGAGGTGATGGGTAGAGAGGAACACGGCCACCCCTTCCGCCGCCAGCTCCCGCAGGAGCGCGTGGACCAGCTCCACCCCCTCGGGGTCCAGCCCGCTGGTGGGCTCGTCCAGCACCAGGACCTTGGGGCGGTGGAGGATGGCCGCGGCCAGACCCAGCCTTTGGCGCTGGCCCAAGGAGTAGAGGGCCACCTTCTGGTCCGCCACCGCGAGGAGCCTAAGCCGGGCCAGGACCTCCCCGATGCGGCCCTCGTCCCTGATCCCGGAAAGGTAGGCCTGCCGCCTAAGGTTCTCCCGCCCCGTAAGGTGGGGGTAAAAGGCCGCAGGGGCCTCCACCACCGCCCCCAGGTGGCGGCGGGCCTTGGGGTTTTGGTGCACATCCTCCCCCAAAAGGAACGCCCGGCCCGCCGTGGGGAAGGCCAGCCCGGTGAGGAGGCGGATGAGGGTGGTCTTGCCGGAGCCGTTGGGGCCTGCCAGGGCATAAACCTCCCCCGGGCGCACCGCAAGGGAGATGTTTTCCAGGATGGGCTTTCGCCTGTAGCGCTTGCTTAGGCCCTCCACCTTTAAGGCCTCCATGGGTGCTATACTACAAAAGCCCCCGGTCCAGCGCGGCGGTCCGGGCGTGAACCGGGTCAGGTCCGGAAGGAAGCAGCCCTAAGCGCTCCGGGTCGGGCGCCGCTGGGAAGCCGGGGGCTTTTTGCCCCATCGCAGCCCAAGCCGCGATGGGGGCTTTGAGAAATCACACTCCATCTCCCCCGGCCGTCCCCTTGACCACCCCTTCCCGAAAGAGCCCCTCCACCTCCTCCTCCGAGAAGCCCGCCTCGAGGAGGACCTCCCGGCTGTGCTGGCCCAGAAGGGGCGGGGGAAGGGTGGGCTTTGCGGGGGTGCGGGAGAGGAAGCGCAAGGGGTTGGCCAGGGTGGGGAGGGCCCCGAGAAGGGGGTGCGCCAGGGTCCAGACCGCCCCCCGCTCCCGGGCCTGGGGGTCCTGGAAGGCCTCGGCGAGGTCGTTCACGGGGGCGGCGGGGATCCCCTCCTTCCGAAATAGCTCCAGCCAGTAGGCCCGGGGGTGGGTGCGGAGAACCTGGGAAAGGGCCCCCTCCACCCCCTCCCGGGCCTCCACCCGCCTCGCGTTTTGGGGAAAACGCTCCCAAAGCTGGGGAAGCCCCAGGAGGTGGCAGAGCTTCCTAAACTGCTCGTCGTTTCCCACCGCGAGGACCAAAAAGCCGTCCGCCGCGGGGAAGGCCCCGTAGGGAACGATCTGGGGGTGGGCGTTCCCAAGCCGCTTGGGGGGCCTACCCGTAAGGAGGTAGCTTTCCCCCAGGTTGGCCAGGGCGAAGAGACCCACGTCAAAGAGGGCGAGGTCTATGCGCTGGCCGAGGCCGCTCCTTTCCCGCTCCCATAGGGCGGCCAGCACCGCCAACGCCCCCATCATCCCGGTCATCACGTCAATCCAGGCCACGCCCACCTTCATGGGGGGGCCCTCGGGGTCCCCGGTCACGGACATGATGCCGGTGTAGCCCTGTAGGGCGGCGTCGTAGCCGGGTTCCTTGGCCCTAGGGCCCGTCTGGCCGAAGCCGGTGATGGAGAGGTACACGAGCTTAGGGTTCAGGGCCCTTAGGCGCTCGTAGTCCAGGCCGTAGCGGGCGAGGTCACCGGTCTTGAAGTTCTCCACCAGGACATCGGCCCGTTCGGCCAGCCAGCGCACCACCCTCTGCCCTTCAGGGCGCTTGAGGTCTAGGGCGAGGCTCCGTTTCCCCCGGTTCACGGAGAGGAAGTAGGCGCTCTCCCCCTCCAGGAAAGGGGGCCCCCAGCCCCGGGTCTCATCCCCCCAGGGGGGTTCCACCTTCAAAACCTCCGCCCCGAGGTCGGCCAGGATCATGGTGCAAAGGGGCCCTGCCAGGATCCGGGAGAGGTCCAGGACGCGAAGGCCTTCCAAGGGCCGCATAGCCCCATGCTAAGGGCAAAGGGGTGTAAGGGTTCGTAAGGGGGGAACGGTGTAAGAGTTACACGGCTACACCTTTCCACGCTTCCACAAAAGCCCCTATCCTTGGGGCATGGTCCAGGTGTACCTGCTTTCGGAGGCCCAAGGCCTTGGGAAAGAGGTGCTGGGAGGCAAGGGGTTCGGCCTGGTGGGGATGGCCCAGGCGGGCTTCCCCGTGCCCCCGGCCTTCATCGTGCCCACGGAGGCCTGCCGGTTCTACCTGCGGGAAGGGGCCGTACCCGGGCTCTGGGAGGCGGTGGAGGCCAAGATGGCGGCCCTCGAGGGCCTAGTAGGGAAGCGCTTCGGCCGGGGGGAGGGGACCACCCCTCCCCTCCTCGTTTCCGTGCGCAGCGGGGCCCCCGTTTCCATGCCGGGGATGATGGACACCATCCTCAACCTGGGCCTTACCCTGGAGGGGGTAGGGGCTCTGGCCCGGGCCACGGGGAACCCCCGCTTCGCCTGGGATACCTTCCGGCGGCTGGTGCAGATGTACGGGGAGGTGGTCTTGGGGGTGGAGCCCCAGGCCTTCGAGGCCCTTCTAGAGGAGGCCAAGGAGAAGAGGGGCGTAAAGGCGGACACCGCCCTAGGGGCGGAGGACCTGGAGGCCCTCTCCTTCCGCTTCCTCCGCCTTTTGGAGGAGCGGGGCACCCCCTTCCCCATGGACCCCTGGGCCCAGCTTCGGGGGGCCATAGAGGCCGTCTTCAGAAGCTGGCAGAACCCCCGGGCCAAGGCCTACCGCCGCATCTACGGCATCCCCGAGGAGATGGGCACCGCGGTGGTGGTCCAGGCCATGGTCTACGGCAACCTGGGAGAGGACTCGGGCACCGGGGTGGGCTTCACCCGTAACCCCGCCACGGGGGAGAAGGGCCTCTATGGGGAGTACCTCCGGAACGCCCAAGGGGAGGACGTGGTGGCGGGGGTGCGCACCCCCGAGCCCCTGGAGGCCCTAAAGGCCTACGCCCCTGGGGTCTACCAGGAGCTTTTGCAGGTGGCCGAGCGCCTGGAGCGCCGCTTCCGGGACATGCAGGACTTTGAGTTCACCGTGGAGCGGGGAAGGCTCTTCCTCCTCCAGACCCGAAGCGGCAAGCGCACCGCCCGGGCCGCGGTGCGCATCGCGGTGGAGATGGCGGAAGAAGGCCTCATCTCCAAGGAGGAAGCTCTCCTAAGGGTGGAGGCCAACGCCCTCCCCGGCCTCCTCCGTCCCGCGGTGGACCGGGAAAAGGCCCCAAAGCCCCTCCTCCGGGGGCTTCCCGCAAGCCCGGGCGCCGCGGTGGGCCACGCGGCCTTCACCAACGAGGCCGTGGAGCGCCTTAGCGCCCAGGGCCTTCCCGCCATTCTGGTGCGGCCCGAGACCACCCCTGAGGACATCACCGGCATGTACCTCTCCCGGGGCATCCTCACCGCCCGGGGCGGGCTCACCTCCCACGCAGCGGTGGTGGCCCGGGGCCTGGGAGTGCCGGCGGTGGTGGGGGCGGAGGCCCTGAGGGTCTTCCCCGAGGAAGGGCGGGCGGTGGCGGAGGGGGTGGAGATCCGCGAAGGGGACCTCCTCACCCTGGACGGGGGCACGGGGGAGGTGTACCTGGGGGTGGTGCCCCTCCTGGAGGGCGGGGATACGGGCCTCCTGGGAAAGCTCCTCTCCTGGGCGGAGGCCCACCGGCGCCTGGGGGTGCGGGCCAACGCGGACACCCCCGAGGACGCCCAGAAAGCCCGGGCCCTGGGGGCCGAGGGCATCGGGCTATGCCGCACGGAGCACATGTTCTTCGCCCCCGAACGCCTGCCCCACATGCAGCGGCTCATCCTGGCGGCGGACGAAAGGGAGGAAGAAGAAGCCCTAGCCCAGCTTTACGCCTTCCAAAAGGAGGACTTCAAGGGGATCCTCCGGGCCATGGATGGCCTCCCAGTAACGGTGCGCCTCCTGGACCCGCCCCTACACGAGTTCCTGCCCCCTGAGGAGGAACTTAAAAAGCAGGCGGAGGCGGGGGATGGGGGGGCTAAGGCCCTCCTCCAGCGGGCCCAGGCCCTGAAGGAGGCCAACCCCATGCTGGGCTTCCGGGGGGTGAGGCTTCTCCTCCTCAGGCCCAAGATCTTTCACATGCAGCTAAAAGCCCTCCTCGAGGCTGCCCGGGAGCTTCGGGAAGAGGGCTTGGACCCCAGGCCCGAGGTGATGGTCCCCCTGGTGGCCGACCCCAAGGAGGTGGAACGGGCCCGGGCCCTGGCGGAAGAGCTCTTTCAGGAGTACGGTCCCATCCCCTTCGGCACCATGCTGGAGACCCCCAGGGCCTGCCTCCTGGCGGGGGAGATCGCCCCCTTGGTGGACTTCTTCAGCTTCGGCACCAACGACCTCACCCAGATGACCTTTGGCCTCTCCCGGGACGACGCGGGCCGGTTCCTGCCCCGCTACCTGGAGGAGGGGCTCTTCCCCTTTGACCCCACGGAGCGCCTGGACGAGAAGGGGGTGGGGCGGCTCCTCCGCCTTGCGGTGGAGGAAGGGCGGCGGGCCAACCCCAGGCTGAAACTCGGCCTCTGCGGGGAGCACGGGGGGGAAGCGGCAAGCGTGCGCTTCGTTGAGCCCCTTTTGGACTACGTCTCCGCCAGCCCCTACCGCGTCCTCACCGCCCGGCTGGCCGCGGCCCAGGCGGGGTTGGAAAGGCGGAAGACCCCCCTGGGTGTAGAGTAGGGGGGATGGGGCTCCTCAGGCACCTCTTCGTCGCCCTTATCCTGGTATTCATCCTCCTCCCCTTCCTCTGGATGGCCTACGCCGCCTTTCTCCCCAAGGAGGCGGTCTACAGCGGGGAGCTTTTCCGCCACTTGGGTTTTAGTTTGGAAAACCTTAAAGCCCTAAGGGGAGAGGGGTTTTGGGAAAGGCTCCTCTTCTCCTTGGGGCTTTCCGGGGGGGTAGTGGCCCTGGAGCTCCTCACCGCCCTCCTGGCCGCTTACGCCCTACGCGCCGGGCTCGGCCTTCTCCCCTTCTACCTGGTCCTCATGGCCATCCCGGCGGAGCTCCTCCTGGTGCCCCTTTACGGGATCCTGAAGGGTCTTGGGCTTCTGGAGACGGTTTGGGCCCTGGTCCTCCCCTTCGCCGCAAGCCCCTTTGTAGTCTACCTGGTCTACCAGGCCATGCGCGGGGTGCCGGAGGAGCTTTTGGAGGCCGCCCGGCTGGACGGGGCGGGGCATGGGGTCCTCCTCTTCCAGATCCTCTTCCCCCTGGTGCGGCCCACCCTGGTGGCCGCAGGGGTTTTGGCCTTTGCCGCGCACTGGAACCTGGTCCTCTACCCCCGGGTGGTGGTCTCGGACCCCGGGCTCTGGACGGTCCAGACCTGGCTTACGGACCTCCAGCGCAAGCACCCCACGGACTGGGGCCTCCTCTCCGCCGCCGCCCTTCTTTCCGTCCTCCCCCTAGCCCTCCTTTACCTGCTCTTTGAAAGGCGGGTGGTGGCCACCTTTGAAGAGGGGCTGAAGGGGTAAACTGGGCCTAAAGGGAAGGGGTGAAAGGATGTGGAGGTGGATCGCCTTGGTCCTTCTCCTTTCAGGTTGTGTGCCCGTGGCCACCCTCCGGACCCCGGAGGCGGCCAAGGATCCAAGCTTCACCGTGGGAGCCTCCTTAGTGATCAACCCCTTCGCCAACCAGTACCCCGTAGTGCCCCTACCCTACCTGGCCTACGCGGGAGGGAACGGAACCTTTGAGTGGAACCTGGGCCTGCAGTGGGGCCTAAGGGGCGGGGTCAAGTGGGCCCTGGCCCCGGGGACCGCCCTGGACGTTGGCCTCACCCTGCCGCCCCCAAGCCCGGATGCGGACTGGAGCCAAGGGGTGCCGGTGGTGGCAGATCTGGGCCTTCTTCTGGGGGGTGGGGGAACGTACGTTTCCCCGCGGGTCTACTGGGTAGGGGTTCCGGGGTTAGGGGACGGGCAGGGCTGGCTCTTTGGCCTCTCCGCAGGGCTTTACGAACGGGAGCGGATCGGGGAGGTGGGGGTTCTCTGGGCAGGGGGCTCCGGCCTCATCCTGAACCTCTCCGGAGCCTGGCGCTTCGGAAGCGCGCCCTGAGGGCCTTCAGCCTTTCCCGCACCCGCTCCTCAAAGCCCTCCCCCCTAGCTTCAAAGAGGGCGAGGCCCTCGAGGCCCTCCGGCAGGTAGGCCTGGGCGAAGCTTCCCTCCTTGTCCTCATGGTAGTAGGCGTACCCCGCCCCGTGGCCCAGGGCCTTGTGCAGGGCGGTGGGGGCGTTTCTGAGGTGGGGGGGCACAGGGGCACCAGGATGGGCCTTTAGGACCTCTTCCGCCCGCTTCCAGGCGGCGTAGAGGCTATTGGACTTGGGGGCCAGGGCCAGGTACACCGCGGCCTCCACCAAGGCGAGCTCCCCCTCTGGGCTCCCTAAGGCCTCGTAGGCCGCCTTGGCCGCCACGGAAAGCCTTAGGGCCTGAGGGTCCGCCAGGCCCACATCCTCCGCGGCGATGCGGATGAGCCGCCGGGCCACATAGAGGGGGTCGGCCCCACCCAGGAGGAGGCGGGCCAGGTAGTAGAGGGCAGCGTCCACGTGGCTAGCCCGGATGCTCTTGTGCAGGGCCGAGACCAGGTCATAGAAGAGGTCCCCGCCCCGGTCCATGGCGGGGAGCAGGGCCCCTAGGGCCTCCCTGGCCCCTTCCTCCGTGACCCGCCCCGAAAGGGCGGCAAGCTCCAGGGCGTTCAGGGCCCGGCGGGCATCCCCCTGGGCGGCCTGGGCCAGGAGGCGGAGGGCCCCCTCCTCCGCCTCCACCCCGGGGAGGCCTCGGGGGTCCTGGAGGGCCCTTCGGAGAAGGGCGAGGAGGTCCCCCTCGCCCAAAGGCCTCAGGGGGAAGAAGCGCAGGCGGGAGCGCAAGGGAGGGGTGAGGGCGAAGGAAGGGTTTTCCGTGGTGGCCCCGATGAGGGTGAGGAAGCCCGATTCCAGGTGGGGGAGGAGGGCGTCCTGCTGAGCCTTGTTAAAACGATGGATCTCATCCAGAAAAAGTACGAGCCCGCCCCGTTTCTTGGCCTCCTCCACCGCCTCCCGCACCTCCTTAAGCCCCGCCTCCACCGCGGAGAGGTGGCGGAAGGGCCGCCCAAGGCCCTCTGCCAGGAGCCGGGCCAAGGTGGTCTTGCCGCTTCCTGGGGGGCCGAAGAGGACCAGGGAGGGGAGGTACCCCCTTTCCAAAAAGCGCCGCAAGGGCTCCAGGAGGTGGCCCTGGCCCAGGACCTCGTCCAGACTTCTGGGGCGAAGGCGCTCGGCCAGGGGGCCCATCCCCCTCATCCTACGTGGTAGCCTGAGGGAGCATGCGGGGGCTTTTCCTCCTCCCCTGGGCCTTCTTCCTCCTGGGGCTTTTGCCCCTTGCCCTCCTTGCCCCTGAAGGGAACCTGGAGGAGGGCCTGGGGTTCCTCCTCGCGGCCCTCCTCCTGGCGGGGGCGGCGAGCCTCTTCTCCCGCTTTCCCCTGGCCCCCCGGGTCCAGTTCGCCCTGGTCCTGGCCCTGGCCCTCTGGACCCTGGACCTGGCCTTGAGGGCCGCCTCCGCCTTCGTGGGGGGGGTTCCCTTCCCTGGGTACGTGGCGCCCATCCTGGGAAGCCTGGCCCTCCTGGCCGCCTTCCTCCTGGGCACCGGGGAAGAGGCCCCCCTCCTCCCGCCCTCCCAAGGGATCGGGGGGCCCGAGGAGCTTAAGCGGATGGCGGGGGCCCTAGAGGGGCTTGCCCTGAGGCGCCCCTTGGTCCTGGTCTACCTCGAGGCCCCCATAGGCCCCGAGCGCCTCCTTTCCGAACTCCGGCGGGGGGACCTGGCCTTCCGGCTGGAAGAGGGCTACCTCTTGGTCCTCCAGGGCAGCCGGCCCGAGGACGCAGCGGGCCTCCTCCGGCGCCTGCGGGAGCGCTTTCCCCTAAGCGCCCAGGCGGTGGAGCGGTGGCAGGGGGGAAGCCTGGAGGGGGTCCTGGCCCGCCTCAAAGCGGAGGCCATCCTCTCGGGGTAGTGTAGCCCCCAAAGGGCTACACCGCCCGCCCGTGTACAGGTTTTGGGCTTAACCCGCTCTGCCTCCGCCCCTCCTTCCCTACCCTTAGGCTTAAGGAGGGCACCATGGAGCAAGCCAAGGAAGTGAGCCAGGCGTGGCAGGAAGCCCTGGAAACCTACGGGGAGCGGGAAGAGGAGTAAAGGCCAAGGGCGTAAGGAGGGGGCCTTAAGGCCCCCTCCTTCTTACCGGGCCACGGCCCGCTTGCGGGCGCTTGGGTCCAGGACTTTCTTGCGCAGGCGGAGGCTTTTGGGGGTCACCTCCAGAAGCTCGTCCTCGGCCAAAAACTCCAGGGCCTCCTCCAGGGAAAGGGGCCTGGGCGGGATGAGGCGGATGTTCTCGTCGGAGCCTGCAGCCCGGACGTTGGTGAGCTTCTTGGCGGTGGTGACGTTGACCTCGAGGTCGTTCTCCCGCACGTGCTCCCCCACGATCATGCCCACGTAGACCTCCGTGCCCGGCCGGATGAAAAACCGCACCCGCTCCTGCAGCCGGTGGAGGCTATAGGGGGTGGCCACCCCGGCCTCCATGGCCACCGCGCTCCCCGTGGTGCGGGTTTCCAGGGGACCGGCGAAGGGGCCGTAACCGTGGAAGGTGTGGCCCAGAATCCCTTCCCCCCCCGTGAGGGAAAGGAAGAGGCTCCGGAAGCCAAAAAGCGCCCGGGCCGGCAGGAGGAACTCCGCCCGCACCCGGCTCCCCACCTCCATGTGCACCATCTCCGCCCGGCGGCGGCCCAGGGCCTCCATCACCGGCCCCAGGCGGTCCTCGGGGACTTCCACCGTAAGGCGCTCGTAGGGCTCGAGGCCGTCTTTGAAGAGGACCCGAGGCTGGCCCACGCTGAACTCATACCCCTCCCGGCGCATGGTCTCCAGGAGCACCGCCAGGTGGAGCTCCCCCCGGCCCCTGAGCTCAAAGGTCTCCGGGGCAAGCTCCAGGACCTGCAGGGCCACGTTGGTGCGGAGCTCCTTTTCCAGGCGCTCTTTCAGCTTCTGCCCGGTCACGTAGCGGCCCTCACGGCCGGCGAAGGGGGAGGTGTTGGGGGTGAGGGTGAGGGCCACGGTGGGCTCATCCACCCGTAAGGGGGGCAGGGCCTCGGGGGCCTCCAGATCCGCCACCGTGTCCCCGATCTCCGCCCCCTCCAACCCCGCCAGGGCCACGATGTCCCCGGGGGTGGCCTCCTCCACCTCGAGGCGCTCCAGGCCTTGGTGGGTGTACACCGCGGCCACCTTGGCCTGGAGCTGGCCTCCCTCCTTCAGGATGGCCACCGCCTCCCCCTTGCGCACCCGGCCCCGGGCCACCCGGCCCACCACCACCCGGCCCAGGTAGGGGGAGTGGTCCAGGTTGGCCACCCTAAGCTGGAAAGGGCCTTCCGCCGCCTGGGGCGGGGGGATGTGCTCCAGGATGGCCTGGAAGAGCTCCGAGAGGTCTTCCCTGGGGGTTTCCCGCCAGGCCCGCCCCTCCCGGCCCACGGCGTAGAGGTAGGGGAAGTCCAGCTGCTCGTCCTTTGCCCCAAGCTCCACCATGAGGTCAAAGGTGAGGGAAAGGACCTCGTCGGGGCGGGCATCCTTCTTGTCCACCTTGTTCAGGACCACGATGGGCTTAAGCCCCGCCTCCAGGGCCTTCCGCAGGACGAAGCGGGTCTGGGGCATGGGGCCTTCCGCCGCGTCCACCAGGAGGAGGACCCCCTCCACCAGGGAGAGGGCCCGCTCCACCTCCCCCCCGAAGTCCGCGTGGCCCGGCGTGTCCACGATGTTGATCTTCACGCCCGCCCAGACCACCGCGGTGTTCTTGGCCAGGATGGTGATGCCCCGTTCCCTCTCCAGGTCAAAGGAATCCAGGATGCGCTCCCCCTCTTCCTTCCCCAGGGCCTTGGCTTGGCGGAGCATGGCATCCACCAACGTGGTCTTTCCGTGGTCCACGTGGGCAATGATGGCAATATTTCTAATCTTCATGGGCACACCCAATCCCCCTACTCTACCACGGGGCGGGTAGGATAAGGGCATGGAAGGACCGGTTCGGGGGGCGGGCGGCGTGGTCTTCAACTCCAAGGGCGAGGTCCTCCTCCTCCGGGACCGCCTGGGCTTCTGGGTCTTCCCCAAGGGGCACCCGGAGCCAGGGGAAAGCCTGGAGGAGGCCGCCGTGCGCGAGGTCCTGGAGGAGACGGGCATCCGGGCCACGGTCCTCCTCCCTCTCTTCCCCACCCGCTACGTGAACCCTAAGGGGGTGGAACGGGAGGTGCACTGGTTCCTCATGCGAGGGGAGGGGGAGCCCCGCCTCGAGGCCGGGATGACCGGAGCGGGCTGGTTCCTCCCTGAGGAGGCCCGGGCCCTTTTGGCCTTCCCCGAAGACCTCAGGCTCTTGGAGGTGGCCCTTGAGCGCCTTCCGCTTTGAGGACAAGACCCCCCGGATCCACCCCACGGCCTTCGTCGCCCCCGGGGCCTACGTGGTGGGGCTGGTGGAGGTGGGAGAAGGGGCCTCCATATGGTTTGGCGCGGTGGTGCGGGGGGATTTGGAAAGGGTGGTGGTGGGCTCTGGCAGCAACGTCCAGGACGGGGCGGTGCTCCACGCGGACCCTGGCTTCCCCTGCCTCCTCGAGGCCCAGGTCACCGTGGGGCACCGGGCGGTGGTCCACGGGGCGACGGTGGAGGAAGGCGCCCTCATCGGCATGGGGGCCATCGTCCTGAACGGGGCCCGCATCGGGCGGAACGCGGTGGTGGGGGCGGGAGCGGTGGTGCCCCCGGGGATGGAGGTGCCCGAGGGGCACCTGGCCCTCGGGGTCCCGGCCCGGGTGGTGAAGGCGGTCCCCCCACCGGAAAACGCCCCCCGCTACCAGGCCTTGGCGGCGCGCTACGCCCGGGGGCTTTTCCCCGTGGAGCCTCCCCGGCGCTACCGCCTCACCCTAAGGGGCCAGGACGCCCTGAACCCCTTCAGTGAGCTCCACCTGCGCCTCAAGCGGAAGAAGGAGCTTCTGGAGAGTCTAAAGCGGGCGGCCCAGGGGTTTCCCCTGGGGGAGGAGGAGGCCCGGGCGCTTTTGGAAGAGGGCCTCCTCGCCCCCGAGTGAGCCCCCCGCTACACAAGGAAGGGAAGGAATAGGGCACCATGAAGCGCAGAATGGTGGAGATTGAAGAAACCGGCCTGAGCTTCGCCACGGAGGTGGACCTGGAGCGCCTTCAGGCCCTTTCCGAAGAGTGGCTCAGGCTCATCGGCGAGGATCCCGAGCGGGAAGGCCTCAGGAAGACCCCGGAACGGGTGGCCAAGGCCTGGGCCTTCCTTACCCGGGGCTACCGGCAGAGCCTCGGGGAAATCGTAAATGGGGCCATCTTCCAGGCGGAGGGAAGCGAGATGGTGGTGGTCAAGGGGATTGAGTTCTACTCCCTCTGCGAGCACCACATGCTCCCCTTCTTCGGCCAAGTGCACATCGGCTACATCCCGGGCCAGAAGATCCTGGGCCTCTCCAAGTTCGCCCGCATCGTGGACATGTTCGCCCGCCGCCTCCAGGTGCAGGAGCGCCTGGCGGTCCAGGTGGCGGAGGCCATACGGGAGATCCTGGAGCCCCAGGGGGTGGGGGTGGTGGTGGAGGGGGTGCACCTTTGCATGATGATGCGGGGGGTGGAGAAGCAGCACTCCCGCACCGTCACCAGCGCCATGCTGGGGGCATTCCGGGAGGACCCCAAAACCCGGGAGGAGTTTTTGGACCACCTCAAGTGAGAAAACCCCGCCGGAAGACCGGCGGGGTTTAGCCCAAGGCCTATTCGGGCTGGGAAGGCGGGGCCGGCGCCTCGCACCCCGGCACAGCCACCTGGGGCGAGAGGGGAGGCGCTACCTGGATGGGAATCCAGGCCTCCCCCACCCCCTCCACGTGCACCCGCACCTCCCCGCTTTGGGCCTCGAGGGGCACCTGGAAGAAGAGGGTGGCTGGGTCCTCCGCCTGGGTGAGCTCCACGGGCTCGGCCCTGACCCCAGGGGGAAAGAGGACGTAGTGCATCCCCCCATCCCACAGGGCCTGGGTACCGAAATCGTTCCCCTTAAGGGCCATCCAGTCACCGGCCCGCACCGTGCACCCCGCCACCACATCGGGGGCCACGGAAAGGATGCGCAAGGCCCCGGTGGTGCGGATGGCCGAACCGCAGGCCGCCAGCGCCCCCGCCAAGACCAAAAGGAAAAGGTTCCTCATGCCTTACCTCCTATTCCGAACAGTGCCCGGGGCCGATGAGCCCGTTGTTGTACCCGTCCAGAAGGTTGGCCCAGGCCAGGGCCTGGCTCCTTTGGGCGCTGGTGAGCGCGGCGCTCCCCGCGGGCAAGCTGGAGAAGAGGGCTTCGGCCCCACCCAAGGCCGCCCCCACCTCCGCCGGGGCCGAGGCCCCGTCCAGAACGTTCAGCTTGGCGGCCATGTACTGGTGGGCCAGGATGTAGTAGGCGTTCCCCCTCGGGGAGGTCCGAAAGACGGTGTACCAGGTCTGGCCCAGGGCGAAGAAGGGGGTGTCCTCCTCCAGGGGGCCAAGGTTTTTCCAGGCGGGGTCGTAGGGGGCCGGGCCTTCGCGGGAGTGGGTCTTCCAGTACCCCTGGGTCAGGGTACAGCCCTGGCAGGGGACCCGTACCGCCACGCTGGCCTCCGCGTGGGCCTCGGCGCCGGTGTCTTGGGCCTTAAGGTGGGCCTGGTTGTCCACCCGGTAGTCCCCGCAGGCCTCGTAGCGGACCGAGTGGGTGTACTCAAAGGTCTGTTGGAAGGTGGCCCCGGTGGCGGTGACCGTGCCCAACGCGCCCTTTAGGGAGTCCTCCACGAGGGCCGTTTCGTCCACCACCTCCGTGGGGGCGGTGAAGGCAAAGCCGGCCTGGGCCTGGGCGGCGTTGGGGAAGCTTTGGCCATCCGTACCCCAGGCCACCTGGGCGGTGTTGGTGCGGGCCTGCCCGTCTGGCAGGGCTTGGGCGTAGGTGCAGGCGAGGCTTGCCCCTTCCGCCAGGGCATAGGGGAAGGCCACACCGCAGTCCAGGGCCACCGCCTCCCCGGTGGAGAGGGTATCGCTGGGGGCTTGCAGGTACACCGTACCGGTGCCCGTGTTCTTAAAGACCACCTGGCCCGTCACCCGGTGGCCGCTGTCCTCCGCCTGGGCCTTGGCCACCACCTGGTAGCGGAGGGTGTGGGTTTGACCCGGGCTCAAGGTGAGCTCGCCGCTGGCGGGGTCCAAAACCCGCTTCTCCAAGCTCCAGCGGTAGGTGCGCCGGAAGTGGGGGATTGCCGTCTTCTCCACTGTGAGGGCGGGCCCCGCCGCCACCTGAGGCTTGAGCACCCCAGAGGGCTGGGAGCAGGCCCCCAAAAGGGCCGCCAAAACCACCGTCAACCAAATCCGTTTCATGATTCAACTCCATTCCCAAGGGCTCAAGGTGAGCCCTCTCCAGCGCTTTCCCCGGGCAGGCGTAGGAGTAAGGGCCCTAGCTCCTCCCCATCCGCCACCACCCTCAGGGTGTGCACCCCTCTAAGGGGCAGGGTCCCCTTCCAGGTGTAGCCGTCCTCGCTTTTGAGCTCGTAGACCCCTCCCTCCCCCACCAGGCGCACCGCCTGGGCCCGGAAGCGGAGGGTGAGGAGGAGGTCCGGGCGGTCCGCCACCTCAGGGCTATAGAGGGGTCCTTGGGCCAGGTGGACCCCCAGGGGGCTTTCCACCCGCTCCCCACCCTTCACCGCCTGGAGGATGAGGGTGTGGTAGCCGGCGGGGAGCCTGAGGCGAAGGCGGAGGGCAAAGTACCCCTCCCCTTGGGGCTTTAGGGCCACGGAGCCCTCAGGCAGGAGGAGGTAGACCGCCTCGGGGTCCCCCTGGGCCAGGGCCCGCACCTCCACCTCCTCCCCCGCCAGCGGGGTCAAGGGGGCCAGGCTCCCCACCAGGGCCAGGTCCCCCGCCCGGTAGGTGATCTCCACCTCCCGCCTGGGGGGCAGGGCGGAAACCCAAATGGGGGCCGGAGGCGTGGGGGGGGCGATCTGGAGGGTGGCCTCGGGGCCCGGCCCGTACCCCGGGGGCAGGTAGCGGGGGTCGGCCTTCAGGCGGTAGGTGCCCTGGAAAAGGCCCGCAAGGAGGGCCCGGCCGTTCTCGTCCGCCCGGGCGCAACGGGTCACAGGCCCTTCCGCGCACACCCCCGCGTAGGCGATGCCGCGCTCTTCGGGGTCCTCCTGGCCGTTTCGGTTGCCATCGTCCAGAACCCGCACCTCCAGGGCCACCGCCGGGGCCACGGGGAGGTCTTGGTCCAGGTGGGCGTTGAGGTCCACCTGGACCGGGGCTTCCGAGAGGAGGGCCAGGGTGGCGGGCAGGCCCCGGAAGGTCCAGGCGTAGCGGCCCACGGGCACCAGGAGGCGGAAGCGCCCTTCCCCGTCGGTGGTCTCGCAAACGCCCCCCAGGCAGACCTGAACCCCCCCAAGCCCCTCCTCCCCCGGATCCGGCTGGTCGTTTAGGTTTTCGTCCCGGAAAAGCCGCCCCGCCACCTCCCCGCTCCTCCGGCCCCCGAAGAGGTCCACCACCGGCCTGGGGGTGGGAAAGGTGATGGCTTGGGTGTAGCCCAGGCTCAGGCTGAGGGCGTGGCGAAGACCCTCGGGCAGGAGGAGGAGGGCGTACCCCCCGCTCAGGCTCAGGCCTGGAAGGAGGAAGTCCCGCTGCCCTAAGGTGAGGCCAAAGCGCTGGGTCCCCTGGCCCCCCGTCACCTCCCGGCGGTAGAGGAGCTCGCTCACGAGCCCCCCCTCCCAAAGCTGGCTCCAGCTTCCCCCGTAGAGGAGGGACTGCCCTTCGGGGCTTTCCTTCTGCTGGTAGAGGCCCTGGAGGTAGCCCAAGGCCCCAAGGCTATAGCGGAGGCCCAAGGAGGCCTCGAGGCCCCTTGCCCCCAGGTCCCTCAAAAGAAGCCCGCCGGAAAGGGAAAGGGCCCCCGCGCTTAGGGAAAGGCCAGCCTGGAAGGTCTCCCCTTCCGGCCCTTGGCCCTCCAGGACCCGGTTCAGGCCGTAGGCCAGGTAAAGGCTCCCGGCGTAAACCCCAGGTTCGGCGAAGGTGGCGGAAAACCCCGGGGCAAGGCCAAAGGACCGGCCTTCAGGGGCCTGGCGGTAGGTGCCCCCGAGGCTGAGGAGGGCCCCCGGCACGGGCTGCAGGTACAGGGTGAGGCCGGACTGCCAAAGCCCCCCCTGGCCAGAAAGTTGGAAGCTGGTCTGGCCCCTGAGGCCCAAGGGGTACAGGGAGCGGGTCCCCCCGGAAAGGCCAAAGGCGTGGAGCCCTGCGGCGGGCACCCCGGCGTAGGTCTGGGTAAGGTCCAGGCCCTGGGTCTGCCAGGAAAGGGTCTCTTGCAGGGCCAGGGTGAGGGCGTACCCCTCCGCCATCTGTCCCGCCAGGTCCAGCCCCGCCCCCAGGAGGAACCCACCCCCCAAGGGCAGGCGGTAGCGCACCCCCAGGGCATCCTGGCGGCCATCGGGCTTGAGCTGGGTGGAGAGGCTCCCCTGCAGGTCCAGCCCCGGGTCCTGGCTCACCGCCCCCAGGGCCAGGGTCCAGACCCCCCCCGGCTGGTACCCCAGGTCCAGGCTGCTCCGCACCGCCCCGGCGCGGTAGGCGCTTTGCAGGCGGTAAGCGCCCCCCCCATAGGTGCCCCGCATCTCCAAGGCCTCCCCCTTGAGGCTGAACCCGGCGCTTTGTGGGGGGTTCCAGGGGTCCTGCCAGGTGCCGGAAAGGGGGGCGGTTTCCAGGGTGGCGGTGTAATAGTCGGAAAGGGCGCCGCTTAGGGCAGGGGCCAGGGTGTAGCCCAGGGAAAAGGCAGGGGAAGCCTGAGAGGAAAAGGCCAGGCCCAGGCCCATCCCCATGCGCAGGGCCAGGGTGAGCTCGGGGTCCTTGCCCCGGCCCGAGGCCAGGAGGGGGTCCTTGAAGAGGATGAGGGCGCCCACCTCCCGGGCGGCCTGGGGGGCGGAGCGAGGCTCGGCCCGCAGCTTAAGGTAAAAGGGGTAGCCCGAGCCCACCTGCCCCTGGGGCACCACCGTGACCCGGACGCTCCGGGCCTCCCCCGGGTCCAGGTCCAGGCTCTGGGGGTTCAGGTAGATCTGGAAAACCGCCCCTTCCGCCCGCAAGAAGACTGTTTCCCTATGGTTGGAGGCGTTCACCAGGTACAGGGGAAACTCAAAAGGGGCCCCTATGGGAGCCTCGAGGCCCTCGGGGACGGAAAGGCGAAGCTCGGTGCGGGCTAGGACCTCCACCACCCCTTGGCTCCTGGCCACCTCCACCCCGCCCTCTAGGGCCACCACCGCCACCGGGGCCTGGGTGCCCGCGGGGGCCTCAGGCACCCGCAAGGTAAAGGCCACCACCCCCTTCCCCTCCAAAAGAGCTTCCCGGGTATCGGAAAGGGCCTGCCAGCCCTCGGGAAGGAGGAGTTGGAAGCGGACAGGGCCTTGGCCCTCGGCCTCCACGTTCAGGCTGAGGTAGGCCCCTGGGGAACCTTGAAGGGGGGGAAGGGGGCCCAGGCGCACCTGGGCCAGGGCCAGGCCGAGGAGGAGGGAGAGGGCGAGGCTACGCATCTTAAGGCTGCCTTAGGGCGGTGATCAGGGCCTGGACGGCGTAGCGCCCAGCCCGCTCGTTACCCACGAGTTCCAGGGCGAACTCCAGCCTAAGCTCCAGCCAGCCCGGGGTAGGCCCCGCCTGGGTGTAGAGGATCTGGGGCGTGCCGTCCGCCCGGAGCCAGAGCCCCCCGTTCACCCGGTAGAGGATCTGCCTTGCGGGCAGGATCACCTCCCCGGTGGGGTCCTTGAGGTCGGGGACCTGTAAAAGCAGGCTCCAGACCCCGGGGGCGTTGGCGTAGACCTGAACAGGGAACACCCCCTCGGGGAAGCTTGCGGGGTACTGGGCGGGAAAGCTCTTCGGGGGGTAGTCCTTTAGGTCAAAGGCGATCTCCACCGTGGGCGTGCGGATGGCGATGGTCTCGGGGATCAGGGTCTGGACGATCCAGGTGGCCTGGGCCCAGGCGGAGGAAAAGAGAAAAAGCAGGGCCAATAACCTCATGGGGCACCTCCTTGCCCCTCGGGCGCCTTGGGGGCGGCCAGGGGAGTCTTTAGGGTAAAGGGCAGGTCCGCGGCCACGTCCTTGGCAGGGTCGCCGTAGTTCAGGACCGCCAAGGCGGTGTAGCTTCCCGGGGGCAGGGGGCCCACCAGGGTCACGGGCAGCACCCGCACCGCCCCGGGAAGGACCACCACCTCCTCCACCTCCACCTGGGCCACGGTGCGCCCCCCTTGGTCCCGGACCTCAAAGCGGCCGGAGAGCTTCTGGGCGGCGTTCCCTGTGTTCTGGTACTGGATGGCGAAGCGGTAAGGGTCCTCCGGGGCCTTGGGGGGGGTGGGCAGGAGGCCCAGGATCCGCCCCCCCTGGCGGATGGGGGGAATGTTCACGTAGAAGACGTGGGCCATGCGTACCTTGAAGACGGCGAGGGGCACCCCGGGGGGAGGGTTAGGGTCCTCCCCTTCCAGGAAGAGCACGCCCCAGTAGGAGCCGGGAGCCAGCTCCTTGGGCAGGGTGAGGGTGTAGGTGAGGGTTCCCGAGGTCTTGGCCGCCAGGCTGAGCTCCCCTGGGCTAAAGGCGGCAAAGCGGCTGGCGCTTTCCTTGAGGGTGCCCGGGGGGAGGAACTGGATGTTGCCCAAGGGGTCGTAGGTCCAGTCCCCCAGGCTCACCCGCACCCGCACCGGCCGCACCCCCACGTTGTGCACCTTGAGGTCCAGGGTCAGGTTCTGTCCGGGGACCGCCTCCCTTAGGGAAACCGGGGGTTCCACCCCTAAGGTGCTCTGGCCCAGGACGGGCCAGGGAAAGAGGAGTAGGGTGAGAAGAATTCTCTTCATGGCGCTTAGGGGTGGGGCCTGGCCCCTAGGGGCCAGGCCCCCCTCGGCCTACCAGGCGGTGGTGGCCAGGGTGTAGGTCAGGTTCGCCGTGCTCTTGCCCCAGAGATCGCTGTTGACCTTGACCGCCACCACGACCAGGTCATCCAGCCAGCTCTTGTAGCCGCACCGCTGAGGGTTTTGGGCGCTCCTAGAGCCCGTGGGGCCCGCCTGCAGGTTCTTGGGCACCAGCTGGAGGCTCGCCCCGTTGGGAAGCTCGTAAAGGCCCGTGGCCGCGCCGAAGGTGTCGCAGGGGTTGTCCTGGATGTAGAGGTGCTGGATTCCCTGGGCCCCTTGGGGGTCATTGCGGCTCACCTGGAGCTCCCACTTTTTGCCGTTGGAGAACTTCTGCAGGATGAAGGTGCGGTAGCAGACGAAGTAGTTCTTGCTCCCCGGCACCAGCTGCCCATCCTTATCCAGCTTGATGGGGGGGTAGGCCGTGACCTGGCCCCCGCCGTTGATGGTGACGTTGGGCCACTGGGCCACGGAATAGCTGGTACCCAAGGGGAGGGTCTGGACCTGGTTGTAGAAGTTGTCCCCAAGCTGGGTCTTGATGTCCTGGTCGTTCAGGCCGTAGACGCACACCATCTGACCCCCAAAGTCCGGCGTGGAGTTGGGCCACCCTGCCCCATCCAGGCTGGTGAGGTCAAAGGTGAGGGTGGTGACGTCCAGGTGCAGGGCCGTGGCCTTGGGGAGGATCAGCTCAATGGTCTGGTTCACCGCCGCCGAGTCCTGGCCCTTGGCGTAGGCGTCCGGGCCGTTCCCCGTGGTGGGGCTCACCTGTTGGGCCAAGGCCAGGGGGGCCAGGGCCAATACCGCTGCCAAAATCTTCCGCATAAATCTCCTCCTTAATCCGCCTTTCGGGGTGGTGGCCCCTGAAGGCAAGGTGAGCGTACCTAAAGGGACGTTACCCGGCCGTTACCAAGGTTCGGCCCCTTGAGGACAGGGCCAGCGTTTTCGTGGTAAGGTAAGGGGGAAGGCCGTAACGCCTTTTTATTCATGGATAACCCCCCCCTTTACACCCTGCCCCTTTTCGGCCCGCCCCGGCTCCTTAAGCGGGGTCGGTCGGTGAAGGTCCCCCTAAAGGGCCTGGCCCTGCTCTACTACCTGGCCCTGGAAGGCCCCACGAGCCGGGCTCTCCTAGCGGACCTCCTTTACAGCCATGCCCAGGGCCTGAACAACCTGCGGGTGGAGCTTCACCGCTTGAAGGCCGCCCTGGGCCGCCCCCTTTTCCCCCAGGGGCAGGACCCCTTGGCCCTTCCGGGCTGGATCGCCCTGGAAGCCCAGGGGGAGGGGGAGATCCTGGAGGGCCTCGAGGCCCTTCCCGGCCTTTCGGACTGGGTGCTGGAGCGCCGCTTCACCC